>NZ_CP047951.1:322000-644000 GCF_014279755.1 Synechococcus sp. PROS-U-1 | reverse complement strand
CCATTGACCCGAGGCGTCAGCCAGTCGCCGGTGTCGGCCATGGCCCGCCCTGCAGCGGCGAACAACGGAGGTGTTTCATCCACAACGCCGGTGGACCCCAGCCGCCAGAGCGTGATGATCAATCCCAGGGCCAGAACAAGCGCCAGAACCTGGCGTCGCTGTCGTCCTGAAACATTGACCGACAAGGAACTCTCAGCGCCTGGGGTTGATGCTGACATCCGCCGTCAGTCCTGTTCGAATCCAGGCTTCAACACGCTGGCTGAAGACCTCGCAGGAGGCATGGGCCTCAGCCCAGCTGCGGCAAGCCGAACGGTTAATGCTGCCGACACGACGCAGTGCCTCTGCGAGAGATGCGACATCGTCGGGAGGCACCAACCAGCCGGTGTTGCCTGAGCAGACCAATTCCCCGGGTCCGCCGCGGTCATAGGCAACAACGGGAACCCCACAGGCCAAGGCCTCCACCACAACATTGCCGTAGGCCTCGTTCCATTTCGGGGTGTTGATCAGAGCGCGGCAACTCCCCAACTCTTGCTGCAGCTCCATGGTCGATCGAAAACCGCGCCAATCGATCGTGCCTGCGGGAACGCTCGACTCCACCTGCCGGGCGTAGGCCTCATCCTCACGAAACCCCCAAACAAGAAGCTGTTCTCCCAAGGCAGCAGCAGCAGCAGCAGCATCTTCCAAACCCTTTTCGGGAGCGATGCGACCCGCCCAACCCAGAGGACCATTGGTCTGGATCTGAAAGGTGTAATTGGTCAGATCAAATCCGTTGCCCACCACATTGGCGGGAGCTGGCAGCTGAAAATCAGCGGCCTGGCGATGCGTGTGAAAGGCGAGGCGATGGGGGTTCCAAGCGGCAACGGCCTCGATCACATCGCGCATCACCGCTGCCACATCTCCCATGCTGATGAGGTGAAAAAGCTTGGCGCTGACCCGTTGCGTCAGCCACAGCGGCAGCCAGTCATACCCTCCATTGATCACGGCATCGGCGGATTGCCCCGCGTCGAGAGCGGTCTCCCAGAGAGCAGGCAGAAGACCGTTGTGAGGAATCTCCACCGGTGCGTGCGCTGCGGCGTGCTGCCAGCTCGGCTGATTCACACCCTCCACCTCCAGCAGCTCGACACCGGTGCAGTCAACGGGGAGTGTTGAGCCTTTGGCAGCCACAACAGTGAGCCTGTGACCACGCCGTACCAGCCCCTGAACCAGCGATCGCAGGGTGAGTTCCACACCACCACCCTCGCCGCTGCCAAGGGCCCCGATGGGCGTGTTGACAATGACGAGGTGGAGAGGCGAACTCGTCATGACGAGGTGTCCGTGATCGGCAGCGGCTCCCAGAACCTGCGCCGTTGACTAACGAAGATCACCGACACGAGCACCATCAGAACGCCAATCCACTGGAGCAGATCAAGGCGTTCCCCAAGCAACCACCCACCGGTGGCCAACGCGAAAACCGGCGTCAAGAATCCCAGGCTGCTGAAACTGGTGAGATCGCGTTGATTCGCGAACCAGAAAAACAATCCATAGGCCAAAGCGCTTCCAAAAAGGCTCGCGTAGCCCATAGCTGCCCAGTCCGATGCCGTCCAGGCCAGACCTTCATCAGCCTTCTGCAGAGCATGAACCAGAAGCAGGGGGAGTCCCCCAAGCAGCATGTGCCAGCCCGTCACGGTGACCGGATCGCTATGGCGAGACGCAAAGCGAATTAACACCGTCCCAGCCGCCATGGCGACGGCCGCCAGCAACATCCAGCCCTCGCCGGGCTGAAACAACTGCTGCACCACCGGTGGATCAGCCAGCAACCACCAATGACCCAGCAGCTCAGCGGGCAGGCCGATGCAGACGATTCCTGCCAAACCGATGGCCAAGCCCATCCAACCAATGGGATTGATCGACTCCATGAACAAGGCGCGAGCCATCAGGGCCACCAGCAGGGGCTGGCAATCAATCAGGACAGAACCGAGACCCGCACCTGTCCCCTCCAAACCCCGGGCCAAAAGGCCTTGAAACAAGGTGGCATCCACCAGGGTGAACAGCAGGAACCAAAGCAGGTCGCGGGGATCGATCGCCAAGCCACGACCGGTCCACTGACTCCAGAGCAGAAGAGCCAAACCCGCTGGGACCAGTCGCAAACCAGCAACAAGCCAGGGGCCAGAGCTGTCGAGCAACGGCGCCATGGCTGTCATGGCAGTTCCCCAGAGCGCGAAGGGCAGCACCATCAGGAACCAGAGTCGCAGTGACGGCATGAATGGGCGTTGGGGTGCTCTTTTTAAGATCTGGAGTGATGCAGCTGCGCAACATGATCTGGCCCTTGCGGCGCAAATCCCGACGACGGATGGCGCGCATCGTTGTTGACGGCCCCATTAATGGGGCCACACGGCAGCGAGTGTTGAAAGCTCTGCGGGAGGTGAAGCAGAGGGAATTTCCAGCGTTGCTGCTGCGCATTGACAGCCCAGGCGGCACGGTTGGAGACAGCCAGGAAATTCATGCAGCCCTTCTGCGGCTGAGGGAGCAGGGCTGTCGCGTTGTGGCCAGCTTTGGCAACATCTCCGCCTCTGGTGGCGTCTACATCGGTGTCGCGGCAGAGAAGATCGTTGCCAATCCAGGCACGATCACCGGTTCCATTGGGGTGATTCTGCGGGGCAACGACCTCTCCAAGGTCTTCGAACGAATTGGAATTCGCTTTGACACGGTGAAGAGTGGTCCGTTCAAGGACATCCTTTCCCCTGATCGCCCACTCAGCGATGCAGAGCGGGCTCTGCTTCAGGAACTCATCGATAGCAGCTACGGCCAGTTCGTGGGCGTTGTGGCGAAGGGGCGAAACCTCGAGCTGGAGACGGTGAAGCGCTTCGCCGATGGACGGGTCTTCAGTGGAGAACAGGCGAAGGCCCTGGGGTTGGTCGATGAGCTCGGCGACGAAGACCACGCCAAGCGCCTGGCAGCGCAATTGGCAGATCTCGACGAGGACGACATTCGTCCCGTCACCCTCGGCAAACAACGCCGGAAGCTCAGCGGCCTGCTGCCGGGATCCCAGCTCTTGCATCAACTGCAGCAACGCCTGTCGATCGAGTTAATGGGGAGTGGTCAGGTGCTTTGGCTGTACCGCCCATGACCCATTCCCCCATTGTTCTGAGAGGCCTGCGTGGGGCCACCACCTGCACCGAGAACAGCACAGCTGCCATTGAAGCGGCTGTCAGCGCGCTGATGGATGCCTTGGTCGATCGCAATGGTCTGACCCCAGACCAACTTGTGTCAGTGACCTTCTCGGTCACGGCCGACCTGGACGCCTGTTTTCCGGCCGCCATCGCCCGGCGCCGGCCAGGCTGGGACACGGTGGCCTTGCTGGACTGCCAGCAAATGGCCGTCCAAGGAGATCTCCCCCACTGCATCCGTGTCCTGGCCCACGCCTGGATCCCGCAGGACCAGAAACCCATACACCCCTATCAAGGCGACGCGCAGCGGCTCAGGCCAGACCGATCTGGTCATAACTGACAGATCACCCTCCGACCCCTGAGATCACCGCCTTGCGATTGGACTCAGGAGAATCCCATTCATTGAGACGTTTCCTATGGCTCGTTCCACCACCCGACGCTTGCTCGCTGGAGCCGGCACGGCTGCGGCTCTGCTGATGGGCTCAACCCTGTCTGGGATGCCCGAGCAGACCGCCTATGCCCAGGGCACGCCGAGCCTCCTGGAATTCCGATGGGACACGGATCGCGACTACCGCAAGCTGTACTACTACCAGACCTCCAACATCGACGGTGACCGGTCTGAGTGGTTCCTAACCCTGCGCGAAAAGGACCGCAAGACAGCGATCCTCAAACTCACCGTCACCGTGCCGGACTACTTCGACTCCAAGCTCAAACCCCATCGCATGCGCCTCTGCCGCACGACGGTTGGCGGAATGATGAGCCGGAGCAAGTGCCTCGAAGAGATTCCAGCCGTCATCAAAGTCACTGAGGACCAGACAGCGATTGAAGTCTTCCCCGACACACCGCTGCCGTCGGACGCCGACTATTCGCTGTCCATCAAGTTGTTCAATCCCCAGGGGAAACGGATGTATCAGTTCAACGCCCTGGTTCAGGCCCCCGGTGATGTGCCGATGTCCGGCTACCGCGGCAGCTGGCTGATTGATGTGGACTGACTGATAAAATCCCAAATTCAGATCGGCCGGTAGCCAGGAGACGTCCATGACCAAGCGCACCCTCGGAGGAACAAGCCGCAAGAGGAAGCGCGTCTCGGGTTTCCGTGTACGGATGCGTTCCCACACCGGCCGTCGCGTGATCCGTACGCGTCGCAAACGCGGCCGCGCTCGTCTCGCAGCCTGATCGTTAGGGGTGAATCCGAACGGTTCACCCCGTCTTCGACCCCTCTCAACAGGATTGGTTGATGGTCCTTCCCGCCTCCATGCGATTGCGCGGGCATCGATGCTTCAACCGCTTGCACCGATCCTCCAAACGTCAGCACGGAGCCTTGATGGTTCTGCGTGTTGCCTCAGGAGACTCCAACCTGCTTCGTCGAGAGATGCGGGGGATGCAGGATCAGTGCTGCCGTTGCGCTCTGGTGATCAGCAGCAAGGTGAGCAAGCGCGCCGTCAAGCGGAATCGCCTGAGAAGGCTTTTGCATGACCATCTGCGTCGGCGTTTCGAACGGCGCAAAGACCTGGCTGGGCGCTGGCTTTTGATCAGCCTTCGTCCAGAAGCCGCGGAAGCCGAACCCACACAGTTGCTGGAAGAATGCGACAGTCTTTTGAGAAGCGCCGGACTGGATCCATGACCAGCATTCAGGAAGATGTCCACTTCGACGGTGGCCCAGCCCGCGGAGACCTCATTTTCAACATCCTGCTCGGCTTCACACTGATCGGCCTTCCTTTCACCATTGGCGCCGTTGTACGTGCCCTCTGGCTGCGCTTCCGCATCACCAGTCGCCGGATCTCGGTGACAGGCGGCTGGATGGGAAAAGACAAAACCCAAGTGGTTTATTCCCAGATCACCGAAGTCCGCACCGTTCCCCGGGGCTTTGGCGCCTGGGGAGACATGGTGTTGGTTCTCCAGGATGGCGCCAGGCTCGAATTGCGCTCGATGCCTCGTTTCCGCGAGGTGGAGGCCTACATCCTCGAACGAATCAGCAGCCGTGCTGCGAAAGACCAACAGAAATCGACTGAAGGTTTCGCCGCCTGAGTGCAGCTGTTCATGCACACTGGCCTCACACCGTCCCGCCCCCCCGTTTCTTCAACGTGATCGGATACATCTCCGACAACCTGCTGATTCCAATCCTTGATTTCTTCTATGGATTGGTGCCCAGCTATGGCCTGGCCATCGTCGCTCTCACTCTCGTCATTCGGATCGCGCTCTATCCCCTGAGCGCAGGATCGATTCGCAGCGCCAGGCGCATGCGCATCGCTCAGCCAGTGATTCAGAAACGCCAGGCTGAGATCAAGAGCCGGTTCGCCAACAACCCTCAGAAGCAGCAAGAGGAACTTGGCAATGTGATGAAGGAATTCGGCAGCCCCCTGGCGGGATGTCTGCCGCTGCTGGTGCAGATGCCGATCCTGTTCGCTCTGTTTGCAACATTGCGGGGGTCACCGTTCGCCGACGTTCCCTACACGTTGAACATGAAGGTGATGCCGGCGGACCAGATCGCTGCTGTGGAACCCAAGCCGTTCAACAGCGCCAGCCACTCCATCTTCATTGGTGAAACCGACCATGTGCCGGTGATCGCCAGCCTGCCGCGGGGCACCAAGATCGGCGTTGGAGACAGTGCCACGGTGAACCTTCATACGAAGGATGGCCGCGCCTTCAGCGACGTGCTCACGGGCGTTGAAAACTCTGGACGCTTCGCGCCGACGTGGGAAGTGACCAAGGGTGATGACATCGTCAGCGTCAGCGACGATGGAACGATCAAGGCACTCGCCGCCGGCGATGCCACCGTTGAAGCGAAGATTCCAGGCCTGGCAGCCCGCAGCGGCTTCCTGTTCATCAAAGCCCTGGGGCAGGTCGGCTTCTACGCCGATGGTGCAGTCAATTGGGATATCGCGATTCTGGTTGCAGGCTTCGGTATCACCCTGTTCCTGTCCCAACTGCTATCCGGCATGGGCATGCCTGCCAACCCCCAGCAGTCCACAGCCAACAAAATCACCCCCGTGATGATCACGGGAATGTTTTTGTTCTTCCCACTCCCGGCCGGCGTTCTGCTCTACATGCTGATCGCCAACGTGTTCCAGGCACTGCAGACCTTCATCCTCAGCAAAGAGGCACTGCCCGACAACCTCCAGAAAATCCTGGACCAGCAGATGGCTCAGAAAACGGTGACGGTTTCGGCCACTTCGGGCGGTTCACGGCTGCCGTTTGAACCGAAGGGCAAGTGATCGAGGCACTGGAGCCTGTTCCTCTCCAGGAGCTCCGGGCCTTGGGCACACCGAAGGTCTGGGAGGTTGAGGGGGAGCTCGATGAGCTCCCCTCGCTTACACCGGTCCGAGGCCATGTTTCAGCAGAGCACCGCGGCAACGTCTTGGCGGTGCAGGGGCAACTCAGCACCATCGTCACCCTCTGCTGCGATCGCTGCCTGAACCAGTTCAATCAGCACCTGAGCTGCACTCCCTCTGAATTGATCTGGCTGGGAGAGGCCCCACCAACGGCCAACGACCTGGAGCATTCCGGAGAGGTTGCTGAGATGGAAGGTCTGGTTGATGTTCTCGATCCACGCGGTCAATTTGATCCCCAGCAATGGGCATTCGAACAGCTCAATCTGCTGCTGCCCGTTGTGAATCACTGCGGTGACCACTGTCCAGGCCCACCGGGCCTCGATCATCAACCGGCCATCTCTACCCCCGATTCGATGGAGGTTGATCCCCGCTGGCAGGCCCTTCAACAGCTGCAACAGCAGATGAACCAGCAATGAGCAGTGCAGCCTGGGGCCACCAAATCGACCTTCTGGTGCGTGCACGTACACCACTGATTTGGGTCCGCAGCAACGAGGAAGCACGGGTCGAAAGCCTGCTTGACGAAGCCGCCAAACGTCTTGCACGCCAACTGGTCTGCTGGAATTTCATCGATGGCATCAGCGGACCGGTGAATGCCGACGGCCAGGGAAGCCGTCAACCGATGGCCATGCTGCAGTGGCTCCAGCAACGGGATGCAGGCAGTCCGACCCTGCTGCTCGCCAAGGATTTTCATCGGTTCTGCGATGACCCCGGCGTCGCCCGGATGCTGCGCAATCTCGAGGGATCGCTGCGCAGCACCCCTCACACGCTGGTGTTGTGCTGCGGGCAATGGACACCCCCAGGCGATCTCGAAGAAAGCCTCACGCTTCTGGATCTCCCCCTTCCCGACAACGACGACCTGCGCCGACTGATCAGCAGCATCGGCATGAGCAGCGGCAGTCCCCTGACAGCCCCCGTCTTGGATGAGCTGGCACAGGCATGCAGTGGGCTCAGCGAGATGAGGGTTCGTCAGGTCGCGGCCCGTGCCCTGGCCCGCCGCGGCCAGTTGGGACCAGACGATCTTCAGGACGTGCTCGAGGAGAAGCGCCAGACCATTGCCCGCAGTGAGGTGCTGGAGTTCTGCCGCAGCGATGAAGGCACGGAAGCTATTGGAGGCCTCGATGGTCTCAAAACGTGGCTGCAACAACGGCACAGGGCATTTTCTGAAGATGCGCGGCGCTTTGGATTGCCTCTCCCCCGTGGCGTCCTGCTCGTGGGTCCCCAGGGCACAGGGAAGTCACTCACAGCCAAGGCCATCGCCTGCAGCTGGTCCATGCCCCTGCTCCGTCTGGATGTGGGGCGTTTGTTCGCAGGTCTGGTGGGAGCCAGCGAGGCGCGCACACGCGAGATGATCCAACGCGCTGAAGCGATGGCGCCCTGCGTGCTCTGGATCGATGAGATCGACAAGGGATTCGGGGGCGATGGACGCAGCGATGGCGGCACCACGCAGCGGGTTCTGGCCAACGTGCTCACCTGGATGGCGGAGAAACAGTCACCGGTGTTCGTCGTCGCCACCGCCAACGGTGTTGAGAAACTCCCACCGGAACTGCTGAGAAAGGGGCGTTTCGATGAAATTTTCATGCTCGATCTGCCCAGCAGCGCTGAACGAAACAGCATCCTTCAGCTGCATCTGGAGCGGAGACGACCTGGGCTGAAGCTGCCCGTGGCGACCGTGGTGAGCCGCAGTGAAGGGTTCTCCGGAGCCGAGCTGGAGCAAACCGTGATCGAGGCGATGCACCTGGCCTTTGCCGACAACCGTGAACTGACAGAGCCGGATCTGATTGGTGCCGCCTCCCAGCTCATTCCCCTGTCACGAACAGCCAGCGAACAGCTGGAGCAGCTGAAACAGTGGGCGGCCGGCGGCCGCGCCCGACCCGCCTCTGTTGCTGCAGGTAACGAAGCCTGACGCAGCGTAACGAACACTGCGATCAAGAGAGGCGGCAGTGAGCACCCTCCCTACGGTCCAACCAACTGCCGGATGCACGTGGAGCGCCAGAACGACATTGCCACTCAGCTTTGCGTGGCCTGCCTTGGCGCTGGTGTGATCACCACCATGGCCGTCGCCCAGGGTCAGAGCCCTCTCACTGCCCTTGGCATCACGCTGTTCTCAGGCATCGCAGCAGTCATGGTTGGCCAGGTGCTCTGAAACGGCCTGCCATAGGCTGCCGGCGCTGACCCCCCTGAAACCGTGCTCGATCAGCGCCTTGTGCGTGACAACCCCGAAACGATCGCCCAGCAACTGGGGCGTCGAGGTAAGTCTGTTGATCTCACCAAACTGCAGCTGATCGCTCAGCAGCAGCGTGATCTGGAGCAACAACGCAGCAGCCTCCAGGCGGAAGGCAATCAGATCGGCAAAGAGGTCGGGCAGCGGATCAAGGCAGGTGCTGATCCCAAAGGCGAAGACGTGGCCGAACTGCGCCACAAGGGCAATGCCATCAAGCAGAAGGTGGCGGTTCTTGAGGACGAGGAAAAGCAGCTGTCGAGTGAGCTCAAGCAACAGCTGCTTGGGTTTCCCAACCTTCCGGCCGAAGCCTGCCCTGATGGGCGCAGTGAGGAGGACAACATTGAGGTCCGCCGTTGGGGCAGCCCCCGCGTTGAAGACAACCTGGAAGAGCACTGGCAGATCGCCGAACGCCTGCAGCTGCTCGATACGGAACGATCCGTCCGAATCGCTCAGAGCCGGTTCGTCACCCTGCTGGGGCAGGGGGCTCGACTGGAGCGTGGCCTGATCAACTTCATGCTCGACCTCCATGCGAGCAAGGGGTACCGGGAAGTGCTGCCCCCGGTGCTTGTGAACAGCGCCAGCCTCACCGGCTCAGGACAGCTGCCCAAGTTCGCTGAGGAGAGCTTCCGTTGCGCGGATGACGACCTCTGGCTGACACCAACCGCTGAAGTCCCGGTGACCTCCCTGCACCGGGACGAAATCATCCCGGCGGATCAACTGCCGCTGCGCTACGCCGCCTACAGCCCCTGTTTCCGACGTGAAGCCGGTAGCTACGGCCGTGACACACGTGGTCTGATTCGCCTGCACCAGTTCAACAAGGTGGAGTTGTATTGGTTTGCGCATCCGGATCAATCCGAAGAAGCCCATCAGCAGATCACGGCCGATGCGGAAGCCGTGCTGCAGGCCTTGGAACTCCCCTATCGAGTCTTGGACCTGTGCACCGCAGACCTTGGATTCTCAGCACGCCGGACCTACGACCTCGAAGTCTGGCTGCCGGGGGCGGGTGCCTACCGGGAAATCTCGAGTTGCAGCGTTTGTGGCGATTTTCAGGCGCGACGATCCTCCATCCGCACCAAAGAAGGCAAAGCAACGAAACTGGTCCACACCCTGAACGGCAGCGGTCTGGCCATCGGCAGAACCATGGCGGCCCTGCTGGAGAACGGCCAACAGGCAGACGGCAGCGTTCTACTGCCCAAAGCCTTAGTGCCTTACGTCGGCCGCGAGCGACTCCAGCCAGAATGATCCGACCAGAATCCTGACGGTGATATGAACGTGTTGGCGGCCCTCCTGGTCCTTGCTCTGCTGATCGTGGTGCATGAAGCAGGACATTTCCTCGCAGCCACACTCCAGGGCATCCGCGTCAGCGGGTTCTCGATCGGCTTTGGTCCGGCCCTGATCAAGAAGCAACGTCGCGGAGTGACCTACGCCCTGCGGCTGTTTCCCCTTGGTGGCTTTGTCGCCTTCCCTGACGACGACGAGGAGAGCACAATCCCTGCCGATGATCCAGATCTGCTGCGCAACCGACCGATCCCCCAGCAAGCCCTGGTGGTTGCTGCTGGGGTGATGGCCAATCTGGCTTTGGCTCTGGTGGTGCTGTTAGGTCAGGCAGCTTTTGTGGGCGTCCCCGCCGAACCGGAGCCTGGGGTTCTGGTGGTTCAGGTTCAACCCGATGGTGCCGCAGCCCGATCAGGCCTTCGTGCCGGCGACCAGATCCTCAGTTTGAACACCAAACCCCTCACTGCAGGGCAACGGGGCGTTGAGTCGATGGTGCGCGATGTGAAAGCAGCACCGCAACAATCCATCCGTGTGGAGCGAAAACGGGGAGACGAGACGACAACGGTTCAACTGATCCCGGACGATCAACAGGGCATGGGGAAAATCGGGGCCCAACTCCAGGCCAACATCAGCGGGGAGATGCGCCGAGTGCGTGATCCCTGGGAACTTGTTCTCACCACCGGCTCGCAGTTCACCCAACTCCTGCAGCAGACCGTGCGTGGCTATGCCGGTCTGCTCACCAACTTCCGAGCCACAGCAGGCCAGGTCAGTGGTCCGGTGAAGATCGTTGAGATGGGGGCTCAGCTCAGCCAGCAAGGGGGATCAGGGTTGGTGCTCTTCTCAGCCCTCATTTCGATCAATCTGGCGGTGCTGAATTCACTGCCGCTGCCACTGCTCGATGGCTGGCAAATGATGATGCTCGCGATCCAATCCGTTCGCGGTCGTCCTGTTTCGGAACGGATTCAAATGGCTTTTGCCCAATCCGGTTTTCTTCTTCTGGTGGGACTCACCCTTGTTTTGATCGTGCGTGACACCAGTCAGCTGCCCGTCATTCAGCAATTGATGGGTCGGTGAGCCCGAGATGGCGCCCGTGTATCGTTGACGACTCAATCGCTCGCCGCCCCCTAGCTGCATGGCCAAGAAGTCGATGATCGCTCGCGATGTGAAGCGCAAAAAAATGGTTGAGCGCTATGCAGCGAAGCGCGCAGCTCTGATGGCGGCGTTTAATGCAGCCGAAGATCCGATGGATCGTCTGGAGATCCATCGGAAGATTCAGGCGCTCCCCCGCAACAGTGCACGCATCCGCGTCCGCAACCGCTGCTGGGCCACCGGCAAGCCCCGCGGCGTCTACCGCGATTTCGGTCTGTGCCGCAACCAGCTTCGTGAGCGCGCCCACAAGGGAGAACTGCCCGGCGTGGTCAAGTCCAGCTGGTGAACCACGTCTCGCCATGGCGTTGTCACGGGGAGGCTTGACCTCCCCTTTCTTGTGAAGAGCAGCCATGAAATGTCAGACTTGGGATTGACAAAAGGACATAAGACGTCGTGCAAGGACAAACCCAGTCGATCTCCTTTGACGGACGCGAGATTCGACTGACCACCGGGCGCTTTGCCCCTCAGGCGGGAGGATCCGTCTTGGTGGAATGTGGCGACACCGCCGTGCTTGTCACCGCAACCCGTTCAGGGGGCCGTGAGGGCATTGATTTCCTGCCACTGATCTGCGACTACGAAGAGCGCCTCTATGCGGCTGGGCGCATTCCCGGCAGCTACATGCGTCGTGAAAGCCGCCCACCCGAACGCGCCACCCTCACGGCTCGGCTGATTGACCGCCCCATGCGGCCCCTGTTCCCCAGCTGGATGCGTGATGACTTGCAGGTGGTAGCCACTTGCTTGTCCCTCGATGAAAGGGTGCCCGCCGATGTTCTGGCGGTGACGGGAGCATCCATTGCCACGCTTCTCGCGGGCATCCCCTTCAACGGCCCGATGGCGGCGGTGCGCGTGGGTCTGCTGGGAGACGACTTCGTCCTCAACCCGAGCTACCGGGAGATCGAACGGGGTGATCTCGACCTCGTGGTCGCCGGAACCCCTGACGGCGTGGTGATGGTCGAAGCCGGCGCCAATCAGCTGCCCGAGGGAGACGTGATCGAGGCGATTGATTTCGGCTACGAAGCGATCTGCGAACTGATCAAGGCTCAGGAACAACTGCTCAAGGATCTCGGCATCACCCAGGTGAAGCCGGAAACCCCCGAACAAGACAGCACGGTTCCCGCCTATCTGGAAAAGCAATGCACCAAAGCCATCAGTGCTGTCCTCAGCAAATTTGATCAAAGCAAAGAGGAACGGGACACAGCCCTGGAGACCGTGAAGGGCGAGGTCTCCGAAACCATCGCAGGGCTCAAGGACGACCATGCCGTCCGCCAGGCTCTGGCCAGCAGCTCGAAGTTGCTCGGCAACAGCTTCAAGGCGCTGACCAAAAAGTTGATGCGGCAACAGATCCTCAAGGACGGCAAGCGCGTTGATGGGCGTGGCCTCGACGAGGTGCGTCAGATCAGCGCCATGGCCGGCGTGCTGCCGCGGCGTGTGCATGGATCCGGTTTGTTCCAGCGGGGACTGACCCAGGTGCTCTCCACCGCAACGCTCGGCACTCCCAGCGATGCCCAGGAGATGGACGACCTCCATCCCAACACCGAGAAGCTGTACCTGCATCACTACAACTTCCCTCCCTACTCCGTCGGAGAGACCCGGCCGATGCGCTCACCCGGTCGTCGTGAAATCGGCCATGGCGCCCTGGCCGAGCGGGCCATTCTTCCGGTTCTGCCTGAGAAGGACACCTTCCCCTATGTGGTGCGTGTGGTGAGCGAAGTGCTCAGCTCCAATGGCTCCACCTCCATGGGTTCTGTTTGCGGCAGCACCCTGTCCCTGATGGACGCTGGCGTGCCGTTGAAGGCCCCCGTGAGTGGCGCTGCCATGGGCCTGATCAAGGAAGGCGATGAGGTGCGGATCCTCACCGACATCCAGGGCATCGAGGACTTCCTCGGTGACATGGACTTCAAGGTGGCTGGAAGCGAAAAGGGCATCACAGCCCTGCAGATGGACATGAAGATCACCGGCCTGCCGGTGAAGACGGTGGCCGAGGCCGTCAACCAGGCGCGCCCGGCGCGACTCCACATCCTCGAGAAGATGCTCGAGGCGATCGACACACCACGGGACAACCTCTCTCCTCACGCCCCACGCCTGCTCAGCTTCAGGATTGATCCTGAGCTGATCGGCACCGTGATCGGTCCCGGCGGTCGCACCATCAAGGGCATCACCGAACGCACGAACACCAAGATCGACATCGAGGACGGTGGCATTGTGACCATCGCATCCCACGATGGTGCTGCAGCGGAAGAAGCCCAGAAGATCATTGAAGGCCTGACTCGCAAGGTCAATGAGGGTGAGGTGTTCTCCGGTTCGATCACTCGGATCATCCCCATCGGCGCCTTTGTGGAGATCCTTCCTGGCAAGGAAGGCATGATCCACATCTCGCAGCTCTCCGAAGCTCGCGTCGAGAAGGTGGAAGACGTGGTGAAGGTGGGCGACGAGGTGACCGTGCGGGTGCGAGAAATCGACAACCGCGGCCGCATCAACCTCACCCTGCGTGGCGTGCCCCAGGCCGGCGAAGCCGCCGAAGTGGAGCCTCAGCCCACCCCGGTGGCACCCCTCAGCTGATCAGGCCTCAGACCTGAAAGCCGGGATCGATCTCGGCCATGGCCCGCGTCGCACGCTCTCCGAGCTCGGCGTGGGCTTTTCCATGGCTGGCGATCAGGCAGCCGGCCTGACGGACATCACCTGTGTTGTAGGTGAGATCGGCCTGATCGGAATGGGTGAATCGACCACCAGCCGCAAGCAGCACTGCTTCCGGAGCCGCCATGTCCCAATCCTTGGGAGCACTCTTGCCAGAGAGAGAGACATAGAGGTCGGTTTCGCCTCTCAGGATCGTGGCGACCTTGTAGCCAACGCTGCCCACCGCTTTGGAACCGCCGAGCTCGAGGGCGTCAATCAACTTGACCAGACGGTCATCGCGGTGGCTGCGGCTGGCCACCAGGATCAGATCCGAAACCGCGGTTCTGTCGCTGAAGCGAACCGGCGAACGCTCACCCTGACGGTCTTCACACCAAGCTCCTTCGCCGACGATGCCAATCCAGAGCTCATCGGCTTCCGGGAGCAGCACCACCCCAAGAACGGGGCGTCGCCCCCGCACCAAAGCCAGATGAACGGCGTATTCGCCTGTGCCCTGCAGGAAATCCTTGGTGCCATCCAGAGGATCGAGGATCCAGAGCCATTCCGCAGGCAGCGGTTCTCCTTCGGTGAGCTGTTCCTTGGCAGTCTCCTCACTCAACAGAGTCCAGTCGGCATCATCAAAGGAGCTGGACAGACCGTCCAGCAGCCACTTGTTCACGGCCAGGTCAGCCGCAGACACCGGGCCCTCGCCGCCGTCATCAACACTCAAGGCTTTGGGGAAACCATGCGGGGGCTGCTCGCCGCGGGCATAAGCCCGCAAGATGTCGGCGGCTCCCCAGCTCAGGCGACGCAGTTCCGTCAGCAGAGCCTCCTGGTTAACGCCATCGGGAAGAACGGCAGAGCTGGGCATCATGATCAATAGAGGCGCTCGCCATTGTGATGCAGCGGGATGAACCAAGCGGCGGCAGCCTCTATCTGGTGGGCACCCCCATTGGTCATCTGGGGGATCTATCGCCAAGGGCCCGCGATTTGCTCAAGAGCGTCGATGTGATCGCCTGTGAAGACACCCGCCACAGCGGCCAGCTGCTGAGTCGCCTTGGAGCTTGCGGCCGCAAGGTCTCCTTTCATCAGCACAACACCCGCACGAGGCTGCCCCAACTGTTGGATGTTCTGGCTGCAGGGCAGAGCCTGGCTGTGATCAGTGATGCCGGGCTGCCCGGCATCAGCGACCCCGGAGAAGAGCTGGTGACCGCTGCTCACCAGGCCGGCCATCCCGTGATCTGCATTCCAGGCCCCTGCGCAGCCACCACCGCTTTGGTCAGCAGCGGCTTGCCCAGCGGACGCTTCTGCTTCGAAGGTTTTCTGCCTGCCAAGGGCAAGGAGCGACGGGCCCGCCTTGAGGCGATCAGCAACGAAAGCCGAACCACCGTGCTGTACGAAGCACCGCACCGTCTGATCACGCTCTTGGAGGAACTTCAGCAACACTGCGGAGCAAGCCGCCCGCTTCAGGTGGCACGGGAACTCACCAAACGCCACGAAGAACAGGTGGGTCCAACGGTGGAACATGCCCTTCAGCACTTCCAGCATCAGCCCCCCCAGGGGGAATGCACAGTTGTGCTGGGGGGAGCACAGCTGGCAGAGCCTGAGGAACCCGACGACAGTGACCTGCTCAGGCAGCTGCAGGCATTGCAAAACGAAGGCGCAACCGCCAGTGACGCCGCACGGCAACTGGCCCAGGCCACAGGTCTGTCAAGACGACGGCTGTATGCCCTCCTGCACCAGGACACGTCAAACTGAGCTTGTCGACGGTTGTGCTGTGTTGATTCGCCTTCGTCTGCTGGTGATCAGCTTGGGGAGTGGCTTGCTGCTGCTGCTGCTGCTTTGCCTTGGAGCGCAGAACCTTGGGGATCGCCATGCGCTCCAACTCGGTGGGCAGCGCTCCGTACCACTACCGACCGGATTTCTCGTGGGCATCGCGCTGGTGATCGGCGTGATCAGTGGCGGAACAAGCGCTGCCGTCCTGCTTCCCGATCAACGCGATCGCTTCGAGTAAGAGCGTTCAGGCGTCGAGCGCGATCAATGTTCCGTCCAACACGAGGCGTGTGATGCCTCGGGCCAGCAAGAAGCTGCTGGTGCGTTGAAAGACAGCGGTATCAGGCACCTTGATCACCCGCTGGGTCCGCCCGCATTGACGCTTGGCCGCTCGAGGGCTTGCAAACAGGCACAGCCCCTGACGTTCCTGCTCAGCGTCGTCAAGGAGGCCCAACTCTGGGAACTCCTTGAGGGGGCGCGCATCCAGCTCGACCACCTTGTCGACAAGCATGTAGGCGCTGTCGGGGAGCAGATCAACACAGAACGGTTGCGCCTGATTGAGCGGTCGATCACTGAGGTCTCCAACACCGATGAGGGGCACAAGCTCTGTGAACGTTTCAACGAGGCCGATGTCGTCGTCGTCGTTGAGCTCCTCATCGGTGTCATCACCGAAATCATCAGCATCATCCAGGGCCAGGCTGCTGTCGTCGTCTTTGGGGGAGTCATCGACAGGGTCCTGCTCCGTGGTTGCAACGGCAGGGGGCTCCGGTTCAGCCTGAACCTCTGAATCTGCCTGAGGGGAAGCGGTAGACCCCTTGAGACGACTGGCCTTCAGCGCGGCATAGGCATCAGCAGGCAACAGTGATTTAACCGTGCGGCTGACGGTATTGGGACTGCAGCCGTAGGCCTCAGCCAAAGCTGATGTGGACTCTCCGGCCTTGTAGCGGCCCACCAGATCCTGCTTCTCGCTGTCGCTGAGACGACGCGGCGCCATTGATGCCAATCAGGAGCCCATCACCTTAGGAGGTCTGAGACGCCAAGATCCAGACACTTTGGACTTGCCTGTCAAAATGCGTTGGCTTGCTCCCTTAGCTCAGCTGGATAGAGCAACTGCCTTCTAAGCAGTCGGTCGATGGTTCGAATCCATCAGGGGGCGTCAGTCACACCAAGGGATCTCGGGTCAACTGCGGGGGACTTCAAAGCTGCTGGGTGTCCGCTGGTGAGAGCGGGAAAGATGAATCAGAGGGAGGCCAATGGATTGGCTTTGGTGCGAACGATGTTGCAGGCCGCTGGCCGTGACCCTGAAACGCCATGGCTGTTGTGGACCAAGGCATGTGAGGGGTTGATGGCTACATGGCCGACGTTGCCGAGACATCCACGGGATGTGGAGAGGATTGCTGACGGTTGCGCCAATCACTCATTGGATGCAGCGCGATATGGGGTGCAGTGGTGGCGGGCCAAGTGGAAGACCGGCAGGGGCCCGCGGGTGTGGTGACAGCTGCGAAACAATGGGCTGAAGCATTGGATGACTGCCACATGAATTTTGTTCGCCCATATGTGAATCAAATGCTGAAGAAACACCCCCTAGGCAAAGAATTCAGAATCATTAGAGAGTTAATCTTGCACCACCAGGAGGGTCGAAATGCGATTTTATCTTCTCTGAACAATGTTATTGATTACCAAGGTCCATACAAAGGCACGTACCAAGGTCCATATCGGAATTTCTACGTCAACAAGTTTTTTAGAATAATTTTTAGTTGCTTGGGCTTGCCCCCTCGTCATCGAAGAAACTATCAAAGAAACTCAGTTGACATAGACAGAGCAAGACGATGCGCGGAGGAAGCTACAAGGAGAGCTAAACTTCTGCTGAAATACCTAGACCAGAGCAAAGATTCCCAATGGATTGTCACTTACATGCTTGAAGATCCACTGAAAAGAGTGACTGCACACTTCAATGTTTTTCAAGAGGAAAGCCCTTACAATCAAGTAATCAATATGTTTGAAAGTTACTTAAAGGATTGCCAGTCATAAATCCCCGAAAGGGCGACACAGTTCGCCTGGCCGCAAGTGTGACGATGGCTGAATTTGGCTTGGCGTTATGTGATGACGACGGGGCTGGATTGGAGATCGACGGGGTTGTTGTTGAGGCCGTGCCGCACATGGTAAATGTGCGAATTAGGAGGTTGATGACTTCCAGCAGCATTTGCGGTCCACAGGAGGGCGCTGTTAGCCGTTGGGTAAGGCGTGAGGAGGTGCTGGGTGGATTGATGGTGAGGCACGGTTATGGCCTGATGCTGCGCGATTGAAGGGCGTTAGTGATGAACGTGAAGGGGTTAAAACAGCCCCAGCGCCTGTGTTCTGGACGGTTGGTGTTGAAGAGATCCCTGCGGGCTAGTCCGCTCATGTTGCTATGTAACTGCATATGCTGCAGAATATCAGCGATATAGAATTATCAGAATGTTAAGGCAGTTTTGGGGACAGACAAGCTTTAAGGAAGCGTTGATATGGGGAGCCGCCATATCAATTTTCGTATTTATCCTCGTCCTGCAAAAGCCTGAACCATTAGAAATAGCCGTCAAGATCTTGATTAAAACATTCTTTTTCTCAACGCTCTTTATGTATGCATTGAAGAACATTTTATGGATTATAGACTCAAGAATCTCGCCCAAAAGCATGAAGTATTTGTACTTTGAGGATCTTTATATTAAGAAGAAACGATGCCTGCAGCAGAAAAAAAGAGATAGCGAAAGGGGAATTTATAGACGCAAACTTAGCGATTATAAATAGCAATGAACGGAAAGCAATAAAAACCCGCAAGGGAAAAGCAGGGGGCGTTGTGATTGTCGCTATCCATCTCCCGACAAAACCTCACACACACCACCCCGTCAGCAATGGCGGGGCGAGTTTGTGCTTTTACACCACAAGGCTTGCAGTTTCCAGTTCTAAATCTAAACTCGATTCATGCAGAAGCCACGTGCATGGTTGAAAAGACTTGTCTTTACCGGTAAGTTGACATTGATTGGCATTATGATGTTTGGCGTCCTAAAAATATTTTTTGAATGCTACAAGGGCAGATATCCCCCGTACCGCGAAGTACCTGAATACTGTTCCGAATAAGTTAATTAGAAACTTTTTTCAGACATACAGTACGAGCATCACCCCGTCAGCAATGGCGGGGTTTATTTATGCCAGAGAGTTAGGGCTCAACCTCAGCACCCCAAGCAGGGTCAGTGGGAGCTCAGCCCAACCGCAGAAGCTCTTTCCAGCGTTGCTCGGCAGCGTCGCGGCGCAGGAGAACAACTCGTCAGTGGCGCATGATGTTTTGGACTGAGTATTCGAAGTGACCTCCCAGACAAAAACGTTGTTCAGCTGGAAGTACGCAGGAATCCTGGCGGGAATCAAGCTTGGGGTGGTTGCAATGGTCTTCGGCCTATCCCGTGCAGGTCTTCTTCCCGGTTGGTTGCCGTTTGGGGGGTAACCAGCTTCAGGTGCTGCCCCTGTCTATTGATTGGTCACAGCCATCGAGCCCACAACGTCTACGGCTGTTCACCAAACGCTGAACGAGCTTCGGGAGCAGTGCGCGCTGGAGGGTCTGGAGGCTTAACCCTGTTGTCTGTCCGCAGGGATGCAAACAGCAGCATGTTTCCGCCAACCAGCCCCGCAGTGACGACGATTGCAGCAATGACTTCCAAAGATTCGCTCGTTTTGTTTTGCATGGCTCGTCCATGCAATCTGTCGAGCTGAACCTCAGGTGGTTGTCAGTTTTTCAACAACCCAGCGACTCATTGATCAGCTTCCTGGTTTCATCCCGCCTCTGGAGCCCAGCCCATTTCCTTCTGACAGGTCGGTGCCCAGAGCTTGCACCGCTTCTTTAGGTGCTGTCCCTGCTGGAGCTGCTTCTGCCTGAGGTTGCAGCCCACCATCGTGTGGCAGTGCTGGTCGACGCCATAGGTGAAGTGTTGGCAGGTCATGCAGACCACACCGCCTTTCCAGTTCTGCAGATCTCGCTCATCAACGAAGTCCCACTCCTCCATCGCCACCCAGCATCAGTACATTAGTACTAGCCGGCGCAGTGGTGGATGGTCAAGCAGTGGAACCAACTGCGAGGGCAGCCAGGCACGCCACCCCAAAGATCGATCGCTCGGGCCATCAAGGCAATGCGCCTTAATGCCGATGACTTTGTGCCTTCAAGGCACAAAACTGAGTGCATCGAGATCGGAGGCGTTCATGAGAGACGACGGTCCAACCGAGCAGATCCAAGAAGCAGACTGACTTTCTGGCCCCTGCTCCAACAGTCTCAAAAATGACCTGGGTTGGTCCTTTGGTAGGCACGCACTGGTACGCCACGCCATTCGACGCTCCACTTGCACCGTCTCAGGTGCCCTCGGAGAAAACGACCCAACACCTAGAGCAAATGGCCCCAGGGCGCCTCTAGCCAGAAGCTTCGACCCTTTCTCTCTTCAGCAGTGATGGGTTGAACCATGCACAAACGAGCGAGCTAGGCCGTCTCTCCACCGGGAGGGGCGGCCTTCCTCTTTGGGCATTAGATCTTGCGCCTGGAGACAAGGCCGAACAATAGAGGCAAAAAAGTAACGAGCAATACATAATTCGAGAACATCTGTAACTTCACGAACACGTTCCACCGGTTACAAAAAGACGGCCATTGGCTCTTCTGTCATGTTCGAAAAGCTTGTTGTTATTCAGCTTGGCGCTCTCCTCTTCGCCAACACTCATGATCACGACACGGAATGGGTGAAGTGGGGAGGGATCGTCGTTTCTATTGCAACTGTCGTTGTGGGTGTAGCGACTTGAGGCCGATCGCCCTAATGGTCGACTAACCCTGCATAAGCGAGCTAGGCCGTCTTTCCACCGGGAAGGGCGGCCTTCCTCTTTGAGCCCTCACTCAGACAAACCATCTTTCGCTCGGATATCGACACCCCCAAAAAGCTCGCTCCCACCGACCGGCATATGCAAGTCAGCGCCCCGGGATTTAGGCAACGAGAAAAGTCGCATAATTCTCGCCAGCACTGACGACAGAGGAGCAATCACTGGTCTTCAGGCATGGCTAAACGCTTCTAGCCACCGATTACGGACTGGCGCTTTCGATACCGCTCAGCCGTCAGCCAACCACCGACAAAGGGGCATTCCGTCAGATCGGCCCTAGCCGGAAGCCGTTTTTTCTTTGCCTGTCGATAGTCAGAAACCCAGCCCCACACCTTCACAGAAACCACCGCACCACAAATGAGAGCCCTAGTGCCTGGCCCTCCGAAGATTCCGGAGAGGTGCCAGAGGATCCAAGCGGCAACACCGCAGCAAGGGGCAACTGCCTTCTAAGCAGTCGGTCGATGGTTCGAATCCATCAGGGGGCGTTCAGTTCCAGCCTCAGGTGCCCAACCCATTTCCTTCTGCCAGGTGGGTGCCCAGAGCTTGGATCGCTTCTTGAGGTGTTGGCGGTAGCTGCTTTCCACCAACTGGTTGATTTGTGAGGGCCGTCGCTATACAGCGATTAACTGCCGTCAAATACTGATGAGCTGGCGTCTGAATGGTCTTGCTCCGTGGAAACCGGTCCGCGCTGTCGTCTTCGCAGACAAGAAGGTCTTCTTCTGGATCAAGGGAAAGCTCGGTCTCTCCGAGTACCAGATGGCTGCGCTGGTCTGGCTGAAAGGTCTGGTGATCGGCGTGCTGTTGGGGGCCTGGTTGTTCTGACCAGACCGCGAAGAGATCGATCCGTTCAGTAACAAGACACGCGTTGAGCAGATCAAGCCCAGGGTTACGACTTCATTGCCCCAGGAACGACATGGTCAATTGACTGGTGGTTTCACCTGAGAGGAATCTCCGGAACGACTAACCAATGGACTCTTCTACCGATGGGATAGGAGCCGTTGAATAGCGACCGTCAGCTCATCCCTTCGAGGAGGGGCGAATAGATCACCAGAGGAGGGAATAGGGAGCCTCCTTTTTCGTGGGTTCCTGACCTCAGTACTCTTTTGGTCGTCATGGCAACCACTAATAGGTATTTCTTACGTCAATGTGTGATTGCTCCCTTTTGGCGAGGGGGTGATGCGTCGCGCAGGGAGAGGGTAGGACCTCTCCTTTTTTTGGCAGTTCGCAGACGAAGCCCACAGTCGCCCATACCTCTTAAGGAAGGTGGTTGCGCTGTCTGAAAATGACTTGGGGACCCGTAGCTGACTGACGCTGTCATCGCGGTAGGAGCAATAACCCACGTATTGCCTTCCAGAAAAAAAACGCGATCCTTTAAGGAGTCATTAGTCGCTGCGTGATGTTCATCACTGTTTTTGGCCAGAAAGGTGGAGTTGCCAAAACGTGTAGCAGCGTTCATATAGCAGCAACCTGGAGCCATCAACAAAAACGGGTAGTCCTGGTTGATGCCGACCGGAACAGATCAGCCACTGCTTATGGCGCCAGAGGACTCTTGCCCTGCCCAGTCGTGCCGATTGAAGCGGCTGCCAAAGCCACTCGATTGGCAGAGATTATTGTCACAGATGGACAAGCAAGCAGCAACGAAGAAGAAATGAAAAACTTAGTAGAGGGAGCCGATTTTATTCTGCTGCCCACTACTACGCAGAGCAGATCAATCGAATTAACTGTTGAAATGTCACAGATGCTGAAGCAATACAAGATCCCCTACGCTGCACTACTTGTGAAAGTTGATTCACGCAAAGAAGCTGCAGCTGAAAAAGCCAAAGAATTGCTTCAAGGATTCGACATAAAGGTTCTAGACGCACAAATTCCATTACTTAGTGCATTTGAACAAGCAGAAACAGAAGGAGTCACCGTTGATCAAGCGATTGACAAGCGTGGGCGAGCAAATCCACGAAGAATGATTGGGTGGGCGGCATACTGCACAGCCTGCAAGGAAATCGAAGATCTATTCGAAGAGCACCGAAAGCTGAACCAAATTCAGTCACCGATTGGGTGGGACTTCACACCCATTGAACAGCGTATAGCCGCTTAAACATGGCTACAAATCGACTACAAAACTGACTTACCACCGGAGCAGTAATGCCTTAGGAAAACACAATCAACATGCCACTAGCCTGAAGCATCTTCTTGAATTGATCAACATCGAGCATTCGCTGCAAAGCTTTTGTTAGAAGCACAGCGATAGCATGTTTTTAAGGTGATCTTCCACAGCATCCCCTCAGGGGGAGTCCATTCTGTGTCACTTGATGCAAGTCGCATTTTTCAGAGTTTTTAACTTGGTAGTCATACCTATCCAATAGTTATGGCCTTTGACGAACTTGACCGGACGACGCGGTACATCCGGGATGCCAAGTCGCGTGCCCTCGAAGTGCTCAATGAAACCTGTCCAAAACTCACGGCTCTTGAGAAGGCGATGTGGGTGAAGTTGAAGCGGGGTGAACGCCCTTGCAAGCAGAGCAATGGCTAATGGTGCGGGCGCTTCAACCCAATTTGGGGGGATAAGGCTGCCTGCAAAAACAGTCCATGTTCAGCAGCACATGCGTCAACATTTGGTTGACGTGGATGGGCTGCGGGAGAAGCTGCAGTGCATCTGCCCCCCTCCTATGCACTTAAGGGGTGTGATGGGTGCCTCTGAGCTGGTTGGCAAGTGGCTGACAAAGCTTTTCCAGGCAAGAACCTGCTCTTAACCCGCACGGGGTCAACGATCTGTGATTCTCTGAGCATGACAACTACACAGCGAAAGCAAGCTCCCAAATGGTTGGGTTGGGAGTCAGCTCAACGGAAGCGTTACCTCCGTTCTGTTGAGCAGGATCTGGCCACAGAGCTGGGGCCTGATTGGCGCGACAAGATCGCAGAGAGCACTGAGAGTTAATTCATCGGCCACACGTAGAGACCTTCGCCACCTTCGTCAAACAGAAACAACAGCTCACCCTGATCGACATTTGTGAGCACTGGGGAGTTCTCCCACTTATGGGTCGGCAGGCATCTCGTCAGTTGCCAGCAAGACCAATGGACTGACTCTCGGCAGATTTTCCGGATACCGAAAACTGCCTGAAAAGTCGCTGCAAATTCCGTCGCTCCCCCCAACGAACTAGGGGCTCATAGCGAGCAACTCTCTTAGGCGGCCTCGTCGCACCGGGATCGTGCAAGCGCCCCCCTTGACCAGCACCCGACCAAGGCCAACAGACCGAGGCCAACAGACCGAGGCAAGTGTCGATAGCGTCATCTCACGCGGTTGGGCCGGAACGCCACCACGCGAGATCTGAATAACGACCAACGACAAATGAGCCGAAGAGGAATTCACCCCCTACTGATGGGGCTCGACAAACCTGCGCAGCAGGACGAGAAGAGCAGCACCAACACACCTCATCGCGAAACAGCAGAGACATCCGGCTTTGAGTTGGCTCAACGCAAGAGATTTCTGCGCTCAGAGGAAGAAGCGGCGGACCAGCAGGGCTGATGGCCTGGACGAGTCAGCAGCTGTCCACTTTTGTTGTCACAGTGCCAGCAGCTTTGCCAGCTTGAAGTTGTGAGGAGGATCGCCTCACGGGAGTGGAAACAAGGTGACACTCCTGAAACGCGTTCCGTGGCCCCTGCCTTTGGCGGGGGCTTCTCATTGGAATGTGGTCCTGAATGGAAGATCTAGCTAGGGGTTGAGTACGAGCAGCCGATCTAGATGAACGCTGGATTTCCAGAAGTGACAGAGCAGGACCCTTCGCTGCCGGAGCAGCCAGGGAAGCGACAGGAACGACTCGCCAAGTTCGTGATGGAGTTGTGGGCGCAACATCGCCACGTTGCAGAAACTCGCCGCCACATCAACAAGAGGCTGGCCGACGAGACGGAACTCCTCAACTAATCGACCATCAGGCGGAGGGATGAGCTCTGCTTCCCGCTTGCGCGTCGGATCTCAGCCGATCAACAGGTTCATCTGCGCATGGGCCGGGTGTGATGAACCGGCTTTTTTGTGCCGATCGGACTGGGGGTGAAAACCAACGCCACAACGTCGTTGCCGCTCATTTGGTCGCTGCCATCGCCTCATTCGAACGGCACCTAAACTATGACCGGGGTGATGGTGACTTTGGAGCTTCGAGCTCTCCATCCAATGGTTCCTCCAATAACCATTGGGCGCTGAGTGTCAGCTGACTCTTCTTCTCAACCGGAGGAGTCAGAACAGCGTCCTAAACACCGACACAGCAATGCACAGCCTGACTCCTCTTATGAAGGGGAGGAGTCAGATCAGCTCAATCTCACTTCGCAACCTTGCCGTTGCTCATTTGAACCGCGTCTCCGCGTCATCTGAAGCCAACGCCCCCTTGCTTCAACCCAAGCTGCTAACGGAAGTTCCCGCCGCAAGAAACCTCCATCCAATGGCCCAACCCTTGCCATTGGGCGCCGAAGCAAAAGCTGACTCCTCTTCTGAACGGGGGGAGTCAGGTTGGCGTTATTGCACTGTGTAGTGAGCACTTGCGCCAGGTTCAATCCTCTGGATCGTGCAGCTGTTCCCATCGGCCAAGGATGGGCTCCAACACAGGTTCTGGATAGCCCTGGTCGTTAAGACGCCAAAACTGATCGTTGAACCTGTAGCCGTGGATCGCCGCCATGACGGGTTCATGCAGAGGGTCACCTCCCATTGGCCGACGCAGGCCCTCATGCCATGACTGCAAATCGTTGGTCTTGCCCATGCCGTCATTCTGACGCCCTGGAAGAGCTTGATCTCACTGGTGGTGAACAATGTCGCCAGCATTTTCTCCAACGCCTCAATGGCATTGCACTGCATCCACTCAACAGCCAATTAGGCGTTAATGCTTGGTTCCTTAAGACACAAAAAAACCTAGGGTGGCCCTAGGTCTGTTCAGCGCTTCGTTGTGAAGCTGGCCTGATCTGTTGGGGGCCGCCGCCAAGCTCGCCCCCTCCCAACCTCAGGCTTTCGAAGGCTTGCTGGTTAAAGCTGCAGACATGGCAGTGGCTAAGAGCATGCAGCCTGCAACGGCGAGGAATCCCATCGGTTTGGGGTAACTGAGGGAATCATTCCCGTTCCCCGTCCCTACCGCCTGTCGCGGTTGCAACAAAACTGAAAGGAAGTCCTGCCACCCCGACGACGCCTCTCATGAGTGAGCGGCGTAATCACGATCAGATCTCCTGCATTGCCTTGGCGAACATCCGTGTGGAGATCTCTGCAGAGAAATCGCGCTCCGCACTAAGCCAGATAGGACTCGGCAGCTGAGATGTACGCCCCCATTCCTTCAGGGTTGGTGATGGCGCCAGAAACGTTCCAGTGGCCCTTGGCCATTTCGCTCAACATCAGATGTCCGAAACATTGCAAGACTCAGGTCCGGCATCCCAGTGCTGCGCCACGGCGTCAACATCCATGCGAGCTTGCTTACCCAGCTTCATGAAGGCAAGTCTCTCTCGCTGAACTTTTATACATTGATGAGTGTTAAATCGAGAAATCGCATAGCTTTGTTTTGGTCTATCGGGATCCATAGGGGAGCTGCCATCACAGCTCCTTTTAGTACTCATGAATGACACAAAAAACAACCACAATCAATTACAAGTTGAGCAGGCAATAGTTCGACCTGCTCCAGCAGGATGGGGATTAAAACTATTGAAAGCGCTGAAGCTCGAAAAGCTTTTAAAACTGGGTAGTCGATGAGTTAAATAAAGCTTTCACGGCATCAGCACTTGACCACTCCAGGGTTTGCTCTGCTGTGGTGACGGCATTCAACTCATTGGATCAGCCAACCTTGAAGTGCCTGACTCTTTATAGAGACAACGGCGGAACACAACCAACTCTCGACATCAGCACACAGATCGCCAAGGGGATGTGTAGCACAGTCCTTGCTCGACATGAGGTGGATTCTGGCCAGCGCCCTCGCCGAACCGAAGCGTCGCCATCAAATGCTGATAGCAGGGAGCGTCACGACCAACTTCAAGATGCCATGTTTGCAGGGTGCGAAGCGACGAAGGCCTGAAAATGTTGCATTCACTACCCCAAGATGAGAACCACCAAGGCCATGACACAAGGGCGTCTCCAGCAAATCCGATGCCTCAAGAAGAGCTCATTGTGCAGACACCACGAGGCTCATCCATCCAAAAAACTGAAGACGGACAATTCCTGGTGTGCAATGCCGAGAACCAGTGTCACTTCAAACGCAGCCTTTACCTGGCAGAGGAGGAGCTCGAGGGAATGGAACATGGATATGCCTTCCCGTACGCAACGAACTTCCGCAAAAGCTTGACCTGACTCGAAGACAGCGAGGACGCGACAAGACCTCATCGAGCCTGAATGGACAATCAACCAGACCGACCGGATCGATCCAAAGGTGAGGCCCATGGCGCTTGCTCGCCCATCGTCTTGCGTCAATCGTGTTGCACGGTTAGATGGGAGGAATGCAGCGACTTGGCGGGATGCCGGAGCTTCTCAAGCGTCAAATTGATCGCCTAGAAACCGCCATTGACCTTTCGGCGGACTGGCTTGAAATCCAATATCTGATGGCTGAGCTTGACCAGCTCAAAACGTTGTATGACAAAGCGGAATCAGATGCAGCTTGACCGACAGCTGCCTTGGGGGCAGATTCCACGAGTCAACGGTCGCCTATCGGTGAAACGCTGAGAACCATGGCTGGATTCCGACGCGGAAGGGGGGAAGTGAACGATTGGCGATCATCGGAGTCCCAAGGATGACGCAGCCAAGACCCCACCTTATATTCATAAAAAATTGAAAATGACCCTGCTTAAACGGCTCAAAAAACCCACTGAAGTTTATGTATTATTAGTCACATTTATCTTTACAGAGCAGTTTGACAGGAACCTCGACCTGACAGCCGTCGGGGAAGGGTCAATTAAAAATTTTCTTGAAATTTCACATCTCTTTCTCGACGCCGTCACCAACCATTTAAGGCCAATTGGTGCTGCATTTTTCATTTACACCATCACACTGATCATCTGGACGATGATGGGAAAAAATGCTCGAAAAGGGACTGACATACTGGCCATCTTCTTGACCGGCTGCTGGATAATTGAGCTGATTATCATGAATTTGTTACTTATCGCACCGATCAAAAGCCCCGTGCTGCTGATAACAGAATTACTTTTGTTTTTACCGATTATCCTAATCTGCTTCTCGTGGTGGTATTGGCGCATCAACCTCCAATGCTCGATCCAAAACAAGGAGCCAGCCATTATCGTTCTAGATGCACCAGGAGCCCTCGAGTACTTTTTCTTTGCCGCCGAAGTATGCTTCGACTACTCTCAAAACTCTTGCAAGACCTCAGCAGCGAAAATAACGCGACTTCTAAATGGTTTTATCGTCCTTGATGTATTGGGATTAACACTCTCTAGAGCTGTCGACCTGGCCACCAGGTAAATCCATTATTCAACAGACAAACGGAGGATCAAACTTTTCCAAAAGACTATAAAGAAGCAAATACAAATCACCGAGACATTCAAACCACACCACCAATCAAGCCATTGGATCCAAATTGAAACATGCTTGAAGTCGAAACAGGCAGTTGTCTAAGCAATGAATCGGTTGATCTGGTCTGAAAAACACCCAAAACAAAGGGATTCCTCCCATAACTATTCAATACCTCACCTCACCGATCTGAAGCAGTTTCTGCCATCTTGAGGAGAGAAGCCCTCTGATGGAGCATGAACAAAGACGACCAGCTGGCTGAACTTGAACGGTTGAACAGGGTTCTCATGGTGGCGAAGCGAAATGGCAACCAACTGTTCGTCCAGAACATCGAACGTGAGATTGCAGCCGTAGAGAATGGTGATTGTTCCCCATTAATTGAGGAATACCTCACTGACGAGGAACGCACGTCATTACAGAGCTGAAAGAGTGCATCAACTACATTCGTCACGCCATCCAACACAAGAGAATCGAAAACGGCGCCCAAAGCTACAAAACCAGTCGGGGCGAACCTTCAGAGGATTGATACGACGTCAGAGAACTGGCCAAGAAGCACTTGCCCCTCAACATTTGGTATCCATCTGAACCCAGAGATATGTCGAAATCCAGACCGAGGCCTATTGAGATCTTGTGCGCCATTAACGCTTTTCTAACCTTCAGCTGAGTTCAGACCCATGGGCCCACTCCGGGCAGAGGATCACTCCGATCGCGTTGCCTGGAACGCCAATCAATGACTGAACACATTCTGGACATCTCAGCAGCATTGCGCGAGGCCCATCTGCAGAGACTCGAAGCCTCTCTTGTGGCGAAGGAAGCCATCAAGCCGGCTCCCACAACAACGACGACGGGAAGACCCGATCCAAAGCAGGCCGAGGAATCTGTACCAGGGGACTGATTCTTAGCCCTACGATCAATCCCTGAAGCAGCCCAGTTACGTCATCGCATGTTGGCACTGGGCTGGAGGCTCCCATCCCCACTTGAGAATGAATGGAGAAAGCAAGGGGAGTCGTGCTTTGGGCAAGCCACCCCAACAATCGAGTGTTCAGGCCATCGAGGCAATGCGCCTTAATGCCGATGACTTTGTGCCCTCAAGGCACAAAACTGAGTGCATCGAGATCGGAGGCGCCCATGACGGACAACACTCCACCCCAGCAAACCGAAGAAGCAGACTGACTTTCTGGCCCCTGCTCCAACAGTCTCAACCATGACCTGGGTTGGTCCTTTGGTGGGCACGCAATGGTCCGCCACACCAATCGACGCTCCATCCGCACCGTCTCAGGTGCCCTCGGAGAAAACGACCCAACACCTCGAGCCAATGGCCCCAGGGCGCCTCGAGCCAGAAGCTTCGACCCTTTCTCTCTTCAGCAGTGATGGGTTGAACCATGCACAAACGAGCGAGCTAGGCCGTCTCTCCACCGGGAGGGGCGGCCTTCCTCTTTGCCTTTTTGACCCTGCTTTGAAACGGTGAGCATGGCGAGGGATGAGGGTTTTGCAAGCGATTGCCAAAGCATCAGCTTTAACGTGAATTCAGACGTCATGTAACGACATGGGCCAACAATCTGATTCGATGTACAGCTTTGAAGCAAGCTCACGGCGACCAAACAACAAAAAGCCAGTTGAAATCTTCGTCAGTGCGGGAAGTTTTTCAAGGCCTTACTACAGTTTTCAAGACAAGAGGGGAAGAGCAATCGATCGACTCATACTCAACACAAACAAAAAATATCGCTTTAGAAGAATTGACAACGCAACAACACATCCGTTCTACATCAGCGACCAAGGATTTAACCAGCCAAGCACGAACAAAATCAAGATAAAAGGCGACGGAAGGGCTGACAACGGAATCATCAATTCGGAGGCATTCACCTTGTCATTCAAAAAAAAGCATCGAAGAGAATTAGCTAAATCAGGAAAATTATTTTTCTACTGCACAAGCCACGCCTCAATGATTGAAGAAATTCTCATCAATGCAGGTCGAAGGAAAACACAAAATCGAAGACCCGACGAGTTTTCAAAGATATTCAAGACGACATTCGTGGCAGAAAGCCTTGACAGCTCGATCCCCACATTCAAGCTTGAACCATCTCTTCTCGCGTCCACTGCACTGTCAGAACAAAATCACTCGGCATTCGAATTAACAGCCACCATGAAGACTGCATCAGGAGACTTTTAGCCTTCACGCAAGCATCAAGCAACGAACACAACTTCCAGGCCGGCATAACACTCCTGCTTCAGGCAATCAGAGTCAAGCTTCGGTATCTTCAACATCCGCCCCTGATCCAACACCCTCCGAGACTGGATCCTGTCCTGGACGCCAACCACTTCTCCAGATTTCCCGCGTCTTGATGTTTAGGTCATCGCGCGACATCCCCCACAGAGCCAGACATTTCTGCAGATCATCGCGGATGTCATCCGCTCCGGGAAAATCAGCATATCGAGAAAACAGTGCGGCGATCGTTGTCAACTGCTGAGGGCCTGGCACGCCTTCATGGCCCAATACAGCATCGATCTGGTCGCGATCGATGGCGTAGAGCGGATGCGTCTGTTGAGTTTCGTCGGTCATCACACGATCATGCCTGAAGAGAGCGACAAAAGCAGCCGTTCAAATGGAAGCGAGCATGATCAGAACCCCCAACATGAGAAGTGCCAACACGGTCAGTAGCCATACCGTTGCAGGACGCGGATCCACTGAACGCAAAGACCGCGCATTACATCGGCGACATCGGCCACGACGCATCATTGCTATGGGTTGAAGAAGACGAAAGCGAACGAATGCAAAGACAGATCAGAGGAAGCCATCATGAACAACATTTTCAGCTCAACGCAACATGCTTTCACGAAATTGGAAGATGGTCGGAAGAGGCACCGAAGAGCGTTGTCATCGGGGCTAGGGAAAGACCAGCCACAACTCTCGAATGAAGCACTCCAGAGAGATCATTCAATTGTTTTTATATCCAACCTTTGCAGCCGTCTCAACAGCGGCACTGATCGGAATCTTTTTTCAGCTGGATGCGGCCTTGAGCAACGATGCACAACAAGCCCAGTGGGCCAAAAACCACAATTCTTGTGTTTTCAAGGTGATGAATGCAAAGATTCAGAGCCAACCCATTTCAATTGGAAGCATCAACATTGCAACAGCTGTTCGATATTGCAACGGTGGGTGATGAGCATCAACCGATGCCCAAGCAACCCTCAGTCGAGTTCCCAACACTCGGATCCACGACTGGTGAGAAGGCAAACAACATGCTTTTCCTCACTAATCAAGCGATAGGTATGCCCATCGGCATCACTGCGAGCACGCGCATGCCAAAACGCATTGTCTTTTGAGACATGCTCGGCACGATTTGACCAACCATCAACTGTCAGCTCTTGAACCGCAAACATGACATTCGTTCGAACTGAACAAAGACTCGAGGGTTGAGCGAAGGATGAGCGAGATCAACAGAAACTCGTTGGGATCGCTTGATCAGCTGTTGTAATCAGCGAAGAGCCGAAATTTTATCGACGCTGGAACCAAGCTCCTCGATGGAAAACTGCTCAGCAGCAGCATCATTGTGAAGGCGAAACAAAAAGCCGTTGACCCACGCGGTCTCTTTGTTATTGACCTCATGGCCACGGTCAACAAAACCAGGCTGCTGCTGGAACAGATATAAAAGAATGGTCAGAACGTCTTGCGAGGAGAGATTTTCAGGATCAATGGATGGCAATTGATCTCTGACATCCATATAGGACAGTGATCCGGTGGTAGCACTATCAAAGGGCACGGGCGGCTTGAGCTCGAAGGTGAACCATCCAAACAAAAAGCCCCGCCGAAGCGGGGCACTATCCCTTGAATGAAACAGGGATCAAAGCCAATTGGCACGAATTGCCTCGTAAGAGACCCCTCTGTACTTCAACTGGGTTGAAAAAACTTTCTCTTTCGTCAGTTTGACGGGAGAGAGATGCGCAGAGGTGTAATCACTCGATTCGGATCCGCGAGCCACTGCCTTCTTGGAATTGTTGCGAAGCTGCGAGCGCAGCTCACGCTCCTTCAAGAGCTGAAGAGCATTCATGGTGTTCCTCGTAGAAAGCTCAGGCCCCGTTCCATGCCCTGAGTCGAACTGCGCTTCGCTGTGTAGCGAAGTGAACGTTCGTAGCGGTTGCTACAAAAACACAATAGGGGATGAAGAGCTCCCATTGCTGTTCGTGCTGTTACAGGTTGGGGCAATCCACGCCAATCACACCTTGATTCAGTGGCCCTTGGGGATCAAATCAAATTCAAATGCAATGCCGTCCCCAACGAAAGAGAATTGTGGTCGTCTTCGTTGGTCGTTGTTAATTCAAGGTTAAAAAACAGGGCTGATCGTGGGCGAATAAATGGCCCAGCATGCCAAGTTCCCGGATGAAGTTTGAACGCTTCGCCAGGTTGCAACTTGATCAAGCAAATGGAGGATGGGGGTGGCGGGGAGCTGCGATCGGTCGAAGGAGCCATCGCGAGCCACCAGGGCTGTGCATCTGCAGATCCCAAACACTGACTCACGCGATGATGTCGTGTCATCGCCTTGAGAACAGGAGGTCGGCGGCGGATACGCATCACATAAAAACGCGGCCGACCTGAGTCATCGAAGTAGAGATCTGCATCTGTTGAGCCGAACGTTGCCGGGTCGTCCTGAGGACACAACAGAGTGCCGCAGCGTTCCAACCAGGACGTTCGCGCTGAGATTGGCGTCAGACTCTGGATTTGATCGAGATCCATCCCGTCAGGATATGAAAACCAGGCCCAGCCTCAGTGCAACAAACGGTGCAATGGGCCACTGACACCAAGGACGGTCCTCCCTATCACCTGAAAAAAGTGACTTGATCATGCTGACCACGTCAACACGCTTGAGACTTCAAAACATCTGTAGCCGATTAGCCCAGGGTCAATTCGTGTCGCTCCAGGAGCGTGTCTACCTTCAAAAATTTGCCGAACGTGATCGCAGCGTGAGCACATGGGTGAATAAGGCGCAGCGTTTTCAACGGGAAGGCGTGCAACAGGGTCTCGACGGTTTGATGGCTGACCTCGACCTAGGTCGACGCTACCCAGATGATCCTGAGCACCCAGAAGATGATCTTGGCGACTGGTTCAGCAATGCTTCCCCTTGGTTGCGTCGCGACTGACGACCATCAACAGGGATCGTCTAACGGGCCAAAATGCTGGATCGCAACAGCCTGCAACGTCTTCAACGATTGAAGAACCGCCAGGCGTTGCTGGGCCTGAGCAAGCATCGGCTTGCCATGGGGCACGCAAGATTCGATCAGGGATGCCGCTTCTGACGCCTCCGCTTTAACCCAACCAGTGCAACGCTCAAGCCTGGTGGTGAGATCACCTTCACGTAGAGCGCCCGAGTAGTTCGGACCTGCGAAAACCTCAAGGAGCTTCGACAGTGCGTCCATGGCCTGCTCACGGTTCACCGTCATAGGGCTTGTGGAATACAGGCCCAGACTGGCAGGGCAGCCACAAAAAAGCCGCCTCAAGCGGGCGGCCGGGTGATGGGGATATCCACAGCTTACCTGAACGCTCCAGTGTTTGCAGGCCATTTGAAGAGAGGAGGCCAACAAAGATCAGCAGCTTTTTCCACCGTCCTGTGGATAACGACCTGCATTGCGGGGTAACTTTGCATTCATCCCACTAGATGTAGTGGATCAGCTGCACAAACTTGACGAGAAGCACTACACTTATGGAAGCGCCAGGTGATGGGGATTACTTGGCTTATTCCTCCGTTCATCGGAGGTTTTTTTTATGGCTGGTTCAACGACAATCCAGCACATTGTTGAAAGCTCTCGAGAGCAAGACGCCTGTCCGTGCAGGCGTGCAAGGCTTTGAGATGATCACGCTGTTCTCGGATCTGAGCTCGATGAGCTGACAACCGCTTGAGCACTGAAGCAAGTCAGATACATCCTGAGACAACTCCGTCAGACAAGAGTCAGATCAGAAAAGCCACACCCCATAGGCTCCAGTCATCGCCAACAACATCAAACCAAAATGCGTGCCCTCGTCGGATTGCTGCTGCTTTCGATTGCCCTCAGTGTGCTGTCGTCTGCCACGCGGGCTCAGGAGTTGGGTCGTTGTGAACCCACCAAAGCCGTGAAAATCATCGATGGTGCGCTGGGAGAAGGGAAAACACTCCAACAAGCCATGGAGATGATGATCAAAGCAAAAGTGTTCGACGGATCGAAAGCATGCATCACCTTTATCCGTGAGACCTCGATGAGCATGCGCGATCCATACCCAAAGGCCTTCAAATCCCTCTGGATGAACTAGAAAAATTCAGACAACGAGCCAGGGCAGGCGTTTGGTTGAACGAATCAGATTGTGACTTCATCAGCGTCAACAACGACAGCACTACATCGCTTCAAAGTCACGGAACAAGACATCCCGCTCCCAGGATATAGAAGAGACACCAAGCAATCGGGCCACAGATATGTCCTCATGCCGTACCAAAAGATGATTACGAACCCTCTCAAATGAAAGATCCTTCCTCGGGACCAAAAATACAAGTTGATCTTTACCAGGCCGGAAATCCTTGACCTTCGCGAATGATCCTGGCTGTACATCAATCCAGAATTGGTCACGTCCACGACCACCAATCAAGACATCACCACCTCCGGTACCCCCATAAAGGAGGTCATCACCTTGTCGCCCATGAAGACGATTCGACGCCATATTCCCGATCAGACGATCGTCTGAAGCACCACCTGTGGCATGTTCAATGATGCAGAGCCCAGCAGGTTTCTCAAGATCCTTTCCATTCCAGTCGTGAGCAATCGTAAAACCACCATTAACTCCTTCAACAGAACTGATATAGCCACCAGCGCGTTCACTTTGATCCAACGTGGCATTGCGTAAATCAATCGTGACTGGCGATTTGGCTCGACTGCCATCAATTCGGTCTTGACCACCTGTGTCCCAAATCGCTTTCCAGCCTGTGCCCGCCTTATTCGCCGTGGGTAACCGGTAAACATTGGACCCTTTTGCATAAGAGTGATTCACGCCATAGATCCACTGCAGAGCAGCGATATCCAAGGCACCAAGAGACTTCAGAAATCCGTGATCCTCGATCGCTCGCGGCACATAACCGTTCCGAGCTCCTTTATCGACATAGCTGAGCTGGGTGAAAGGGTGGGCATTTTGGTTGTGGGTGCCCTTATCCCGATATTCATTGGACCAACGCTGCAGACCGGGAAAACGAGGCTGACCATCCAACCCCTTTTCATGGGGATGCTTCAAGCCAACGGCATGACACAGCTCATGCAGAAATGTAATCCCATAAAAGCTACCCCTAGCGATGGAATGCTTTGAAGTGCCATCCGAATATTCATACATAGACCGATTGATAGCGACCATACCTTCATCAGAATCACTGCCGGGAGTGTATGCAAAACCAAAACTACCTCGCGAAGAATTACCATCAAGCATGTAATACCAAATTTCAACTTGATCATCAGAGTTATCACCCCGATCAGCAAATCTCAGACCAGAGACGCTCTCAATATCACGCATACCATCTAAAATTAATTGACGTTCTTGCTGGCTCCAACCAAGACTGCGATGCCCACCAAACGTCCCGCCAGGAAGCTCTTTGGTGTTGCCGATAAAGGTGTAGCCAACGGCAGGGAGATCCTGAGTTGTGCCCCAGCGATAGCCATCAGTCAGGCCATCAATCCAAATATTTTCTGAACGTTGAACCTGAACTGGGGTCTGATAGGTCACTTGCTTGTAGAGACACGACTTCGCTAAGAAATCCAGCTTAAAGCCGTACTGGGTCAAAGATTTGATGTGTTGTCATTCTCACCAAACTCTTCAAGTCTTGGCCATCATGCTGATCGCTTGAAAGCCTTCAAATCTGAACCAAATGGTGTCAATTTGGTAGAAAATCTCGTACTCCTGCAACGGTGAACGACCAAACCCGACATCATCGGAACAAGTCTCCAATCAAGAATGCAGAGCCCAAGACGGATTAACGATCCGGCAAACAGCCTTGCCGTTTTGGTCGCCGTGGTTCTGACCACCTTGCTGTTGCTGGGGCAAGCCCTGTTCATTGTTCCAGCTGGCAAGGTCGCCGTGGTCACCACCTTGGGCAAGGTCAGCGGGGGATCCCGATTGCCCGGATTGAATCTCAAGGTGCCGTTCGTTCAGTCGGTATATCCCTTCGATGTGCGCACCCAGGTCAAACCCGAGGAATTCGCCACTCTCACCAAGGACCTTCAAGTCATCGAAGCCACCGCAACGGTGAAATATGCCGTTCGACCCAACGAGGCCGGGCGGATTTATCGCACGATTGCCGGCAACGACCGTGAGATCTACCCCCGCATCATCCAGCCGTCCTTGCTGAAAGCACTGAAGTCAGTGTTCTCCCAGTACGAGCTCGTCACCATCGCCACCGAATGGAACGACATCTCAGCACTGGTGGAACGCACGGTGGCTGAGGAGTTGGACAAATTTGATTATGTGGAAGTGCGGGGTCTGGACCTCACAGGCCTGCAGATCGCTGAGGAATACCGTGCCGCCATTGAGCAAAAACAGATCGCCGAACAGCAATTGCTCCGCGCCCAAACGGAGGTGAAGATCGCTGAACAAGAGGCCCTTCGCTACGACACGCTCAACCGCAGCCTCGATGATCAGGTGCTCTACAAACTCTTCCTCGACAAATGGGACGGCCAAACGGAAGTGGTACCGGCACTCCCCGGAAGCGCTGGAGGAATGCCTCCGGTGATTGTGGGTCGGCGCAGCTGATGCAGCATCGCCATGGCCGTTGATCAAGAGGCTTTGCTCGAAGAAGGCCATCGGCTGGATGAGTTACACCGCAGCTACGACGGCGAAGCACGGCTGAACGAATCCTTCATCGTTCTGACAGTTGGCGCCAGCCTGATCGCCAGCCTTGGATTACTGGCCAACAACGCCGCCGTCGTGATCGGTGCCATGGTCGTTGCCCCCTGGATCCTGCCGCTACGGGTGGCGGTATTCGCGGTGCTGATCGGGCAAGCCCGTCTGCTCTCGCGATCCCTGATCACGCTTGCAGCTGGTGCCGGAATCACCTTGATCCTGTCGATGGGATTGGGTCTGATCGCACGAAGCCAGGGCTTACTTTTGGTGGAGGCCTTGCCTGAACAGGTCGCAACTCGACTGGAGGCCAATATTCTCGATCTGGGGATCGCCCTGGCAGCGGGTGCCGTCGCGAGTTACGCCAAGGTCAATCCGGGGGCCGTGAGTTCGATGGCGGGCACAGCGATTGCTGTGGCTCTGGTGCCGCCGGTGTGCGTGATGGGATTAATGCTCGCCGCCTCGGACATGGACGGCGCCCAAGGGGCTGCACTGCTCTATGCCGCCAACCTGCTGGGCATCCTGATTGGTGGGATCACTGTGCTGGCGGTTCGTGAGCCATACTTTCGCGAGAAACTCCGGCGACGGCGACGCTCCCGCCTGCCGGTACTGCTGGCCCTGGGCTTGGCGGTGCCAGTGGGCCAAAAGCTGTATGGGAGGTATGAACAACACCTTTTAACGCTCAGACAAGAGGCCGCGAAAGGGCAGATCGAAAAGGAGATCAGCCGCTTCCTCAAAAATGAGACTTTGACATTTGGTGCCAACGACGCCGTCGAGCTTGAAAAAGTCATTTTCGACTGGCCCAATTACTGGGAGCAAAATCGAGCCCCAACCTTTCAGGTGGTTGTTCGATCGGTCGATCCACAGCTACCGAGTTTCAAACAGGTCCAAAAAATTCAAGACACCATCAACAGCAGAGTTTCAGGGCAATACCCGGGCCTCGAACTGCAGATGCAGGTGCAACGCATCAATGTGAGTGTGGTGGAAGGTAATCAAGTGGACGAGGATGTGGATGTCGAGAAGATTCTCACTGAAGCCGACACAGCCCTGGCGCCGGTGCAAGTGCTGGATGATGAACCGGAGGGATTGATCATTGAAAGAGTGGAAGATCCCATCCCCAAAAAACTGGACATTCCAATCGAAGAAAAGGCTTGTTCAGAACCAGACTGCTAAGGCGAGATTCACTTGCGGGTGAGGATCACAAACAACGCGTGGATCACAGCGGCGGGCCACATGCCGAACAACACAGGAAAACCAAGCCCGCCCACTGCAAAGAGATAGATCACCAGATTGATCCAAAAGGCCCGTGCAAGCCCCACCTGGGTGAAGACACCAAGGGGTGGGATGAACAGAGCAATGATGATTCGAAAGATATCGCCGCAGGTCATGGGGTGATCAAAGCAATGCCCTTGTCTTAGTCATCAGCTCCGCGTTCGGAGCGGTTCACGCCCCTATCTGATCAGAAGTTCATCCAGCAACGCCACCACGCCAGCCTGGTAACTCGTGCCAAGCCCTACATCAGCGAGGGCCGCACGAATGCGGGGCTTGGCCTCGGCAGGCACAAAAATCGTGATCGCGGCTTGACCCATCCGACTGGGTTGCATTCAACAAACAACGGCTCCCCACCAGCTTCCTGTCAACAAACAAACCCCACATCCCCTTTTTGAGGGACATGGGGCTTGTCATCCTTCCCTCAACTGAGGGATCAATTAAACACTTCACGCCATGCTCGTGTCAGCAATATCCGCGGCCTCGAGCTCAGGCTTCTTGCTCAACACGGCAAATACACCTCCACCACCCTCAAGCTGAAACGCAGAAAAGACAGCATTTCTTATAGCCAAAACATGACCATTCTCTATTCCAATCCCAGGCCAAATCCCATCTGTATAGAAAGAGACACTCCCTCTTAAGTTCAACAAAAGAATTGAGTTCGAGCATGGCCTAGTTTTACCTGGGGTCACCAATTTTGATGCCCTGGAGATTGATTATCACTATGGCTATTGCCCTAAGGGGACATGCAGCATCAAAGATGGGATGTTGTCAATCCAAAGCCTTTTAATGAATTACCACGAGATAGCAAATCCAAAAAGTCAAAGAAATCGAAAATAGACGGTGATTACTGTCTGACACACCAAAAAGCCCCCTCCGAGGAGGGGGCTTTCCGATTCAGTTGATCTGAATCGTTTTTGCTGTTCCGAATGGAACAGGTTGATTCCAGATCAACCGATGGCGGGAGCCTGCAGAGCCACAGGAGTGGACTCAGCAGCAGCCAGGTCGAGGGGGAAGTTGTGAGCGTTGCGCTCGTGCATCACTTCCATGCCGAGGCCGGCACGGTTCAACACGTCGGCCCAGGTGTTCAGGACACGGCCCTGACCATCAAGGATGGACTGGTTGAAGTTGAAGCCGTTCAGGTTGAAGGCCATGGTTGACACGCCAAGGGCGGTGAACCAGATGCCGACAACAGGCCAGGCAGCCAGGAAGAAGTGAAGGCTACGGCTGTTGTTGAAGGAGGCGTATTGGAAGATCAGGCGACCGAAGTAACCGTGGGCAGCCACGATGTTGTAGGTCTCTTCCTCTTGGCCAAACTTGTAGCCGTAGTTCTGGGACTCGCTCTCGGTGGTTTCACGCACCAGGGAGGAGGTCACCAGGGAGCCGTGCATGGCGGAGAACAAGCTGCCGCCGAAGACACCTGCGACGCCCATCATGTGGAAGGGGTGCATCAGGATGTTGTGCTCGGCCTGGAACACCAACATGTAGTTGAAGGTGCCAGAGATGCCCAGGGGCATTGCGTCAGAGAAAGAACCCTGACCGAAGGGGTAAACCAGGAAGACAGCGGAGGCTGCAGCGACAGGTGCGCTGTAGGCAACGCAGATCCAGGGGCGCATGCCCAGGCGGTAGGAGAGTTCCCACTCGCGACCCATGTAGGCGTAGATGCCGATGAGGAAGTGGAAAATAACCAGCTGGAAGGGGCCGCCGTTGTACAGCCACTCATCGAGGGAAGCAGCTTCCCAGATGGGGTAGAAGTGCAGGCCGATGGCGTTTGAAGAAGGAACAACAGCACCAGAGATGATGTTGTTTCCGTAGATCAGGGAGCCAGCGACAGGCTCGCGGATGCCATCGATGTCAACCGGAGGTGCGGCGACGAAGGCGATGACGAAACAGATGGTGGCAGCCAACAGAGTTGGGATCATCAGCACACCGAACCAACCGACATACAGACGGTTGTTGGTGGAGGTGACCCACTCGCAGAAGGCCTGCCAGCTGGAAGCGCCGGAGCGCTGCTGGAGGGTGGTGGTCATGAGAACGGAAAGGAATGTTCCCGAAGGAACGGTTTAAGGAAGGGCAGGAGAGCCCTGCCTGATCGGGAGTGTAACGGAAGTTTGCGCTGTGTGTCCACACATTGCGAAACCAAGGCCAAAGCGCGGCGCCCCGAAAGAGCCAGGCTTTCGAAAGGCTTAAGATTCATGAGACTCGCCAGGGCAATCTTTGGTTCTGATCCGCTGGATGCAAGCCGGCCATCGCCTGGAGGAGACCGTTCCCCTGGCGCAGGCCCGTCACAGGCGACTGGAGCTGGAGGCTCAAGGTGCCACGGTGTACTGGAGTGAACGGCTGGCCCAAGGCCAGCTCTGCTGAGAGGCTGGGGCCACGCAAAGAGGGCCCATGCAGCGTTTGATCCAACTGCTTTGTCTTGGGGTTGCCTCCATTGGCCTAACCGGCTGTGGGCTGATGAACTCCGGCGGCGACACACCAGACGCCAGCTCGAGCGCTTCGCTCCAACAGCTGGAACGACGGATCAACCAATTGGAGCAGGAGCTTCAGGAGCTGAAGTCACCCGCCGGTGACGCCGACAGCAAGACACCAGCAGGCCCGCTCCGCTCCCTCACCCTGAGGATCGGCACAGAGGACGACCGACTCCGCATGTACTGGGCCGATGGTCAGACGAGCAATCTCATCTGCTCTCAGGAGGGCAAGGGAGTGTGGGCTTGCGGTTGAGCTCGGGTGAGCAGCTGCTTCAGGGCCGGTAGCCAGGTGGGCTGCACAGGCCAGACCTCCCGGCGCGTGAGGGAGAAAGCGATGCTTTTTTCCGCGTAGGCCGCTTCGTTCACAAACACCGGGATCTCTCCTTCAACCAAGCCCTCACCGCAATCGGTCCCGTCCACGGCTCGGAACACAGCCTGCGCAGGAGTGATGTCCTGCCAGTCGCGCCCCTGCAGCTCGGGATGAACGAGGGCCTGCGGCTCACCGTTGTCCGACTTCGGAAGATCGCGACTCCCCAGATGGCGATGCACAACAAGAGCAGCCGGCAGCCGAGCTGATCCCTGATGAACCTGGTCCAAAACCTTCAGGCACGTTTCCAAGCCAAGACGGGTCTTCTCAACGACCCTGGCGTTAAGAACCCCCTGAGGAACGGGACCCACCTCGATCACCAGTCCGCAGGGCCAGGATTCGACGAGAAAACCGGTTTGCTGAGCATCCGCTTCATGCAGATAAATCGGCAAGCCAAGAGCCCCCTGCACCAGAGCGGCGAGGGCCAGATCAGCGGGGCGGCGCCCGTACACCACCAACGAATTGCCCATGGCCGCTGTGGTGCTGTGCAGATCAATGGCCACCGCACAGGGATGCTCCCCATTGGCGCCATGGAGCCGCAGGAGATCGCCAGCACGCTGGAACTCCAAGCCCGAGGCATCCCTCTCCAACTGTTCCGGAAGGAAGCAACGGTTGAGGTCGCGATCGACGTAGCGGCAGCGACGGCGCAACGCCTCGGGGTTGCCGATCACCCTCTGCACCGACAACCCAGCCGCATCAATCAGATCAGGGTTGGACTGCCACTGCTGCAGCAACCAGGGGGCGTTCACCTCATTCCCATGGGTGCCGGCTACCACCAGAACGCCACAGGTGGTCATGGACATCAACAAAGAGAGTTCTGACTGAAGCACGACTCCCAGCGAGGATGAAAGCGATCCAAACCGCGCCATGTCGATCCCACCTGTCGTGGTTACGGCCGCCCGTCGCGGCTGGCGCTGGCAATGGCAACAGCTCATGGGTGGGCTGGGGCCAGCCGATGCCGCCGGCAATTACACCCGCCCAAACAGCGATCCCCTCCCCCCGCAGGCCCTGAACCGCGAGGAGCTGCTCCAACGCAGCCCAGCTCAGCGCCCTCTCCTCGTGATCGGGCGCAGTTGTCCCTGGGCCCATCGCACTTGGCTGGTGCATCAGTTGCGCCATCTGCACGACAGCGTCACCGTCCTGATGGCGACAGCGGATCACAACGCAGGACGCTGGGCCCTCACTCCAGCCTGGGAGGGATGCGACACGCTGCTGAAGCTCTACCGGCACTGCGACGCTCCACCCACCTACCGGGCCACCGTTCCTGTGCTGGTGGACCCGAAGACCCGCGTCCTGCTGGGCAACGACAGTGCTCCCCTGGTGGAACTGTTGAACCGCTGGCCCCGCCGAGACTCCATTGTCGACCTCGCACCGCCGGAATCGGCCGACAGGATCGAGGCCTGGCAGGCCCTGCTGCAACCAGCGGTGAATGACGGTGTTTACCGCTGTGGTTTCGCCCGCAACCAAGCGGCTTACGACCGTGCCGAAAGCAATCTCTTTGCCGCCTTGGATGCGGTGGAGCAGAGCCTGGAGACCAACGGCCCCTGGCTGTGTGGCAGCTCACTGACCCTGGCGGACGTGCGGTTGTTCCCCACCCTGATCCGCTGGGAGCTGGTCTATGCCCCGCTGTTTGGCTGCAGTCGGCGCCCCCTCTGGGACTACCCGCACCTCTGGGACTGGCGACAACGCCTTTACGCCTTGCCCGGCGTGGCCGACACCTGCGATGGCGACGCTTGGCGACACGATTACTTCGGAGCATTGTTCCCCCTCAATCCCAGTGGCATCGTTCCGGCCGGTCCAGACCTGAGCACACTGGTAAACAGCACGGCCGCGTCGGAATGAGCAGCGCAGATCCAACCTTTGACGGTGCCTACGGCAGCTACACCATCACCGCTGCCGATCGGGACGAAGTTCGCCGCTACCGCATCGCCCTGCTGGTGGCAGGACTGGCCATGAGCCTGGGCCTGCTGCACTGGTGGCAGATCGGCGGCAGCTGGGCCTGGATTTGGGTTGTGCCTCTGGCCGCCGCCCTCGGGCTCGCGCTTCAGTGGATCCATATTTATCTGCGCCCGCTGCACCGAGCACTGCAACTGTTCTGGCTGCTGGGCTGTCTGGGATGGGCTGGCTTGCTGTTGATCGCCGGACCCGCCGAAACGCTCTCAACCCTGCGAGAGCAACCGCTCTGGATCCTGGCGATCGGACCCCTGTTCGCAGCCTTGGCAGGGATCGGCTTCAAAGAGTTTTTCTGCTTCCAACGGCCCGAAGCGATCGGCCTGACCTTGCTGCTGCCAGCAGCACTGTTGGGGCGTCTACTGGGACTGATCAATGCCCCCGTCTGCCTGGCCTTGCTGGAGAGTGCCGCCTTGCTGCTTGTGCTGCTGGCCCTGCGCAAATTCGGCATGGAGGCGGCAGCGGATGTGGGAGATAAGAGTGTGTTTGCTTATCTGGACGGTCAACAGCCAGCAGGCACGCCGTGAGTCTGATCAGCCTGGTGGGTGCGGCCAAGGATTTCGGCGTCCGCACCCTCTTCTCCGACCTCGATCTCCATATCGGGGACGGAGAACGACTGGGGCTGATTGGGCCCAATGGCGCCGGTAAATCCACCCTGTTGAAGGTTCTGGCGGGACAGGAACCCCTCGGGGAGGGGGAACGGCGCTGTTCACCCCGACTACGGGTGGAGCTGGTGGGTCAGGAGAGCCGCATCACTCCAGGGCTCTCGGTTCTTGAGCAGGTGCTGGAAGGCTGCGGTGCCAAACGGGATCTGCTGCTCCGCTTCAGCGCCCTCAGCGAAGCCATTGCCGCAGACCCAAACAATGACGCCCTGATGGCAGAGCTGGGTCAGCTCAGCCAACGCATGGATGAGGAGGAAGCCTGGAGCCTGGAGCAGCAATGCCGGGAAGTGCTGCAGAAACTAGGCATCAGCGATCTTCAACGGCCGGTCGACGACCTCTCCGGCGGCTACCGCAAACGGGTGGGACTGGCATCAGCACTGGTGGCCTGCCCCGATGTACTGCTGCTGGATGAACCCACCAACCATCTCGATGCCGCGGCGGTGGAATGGCTGCAGAGCTGGCTGGATCGCTACCCCGGCGCCTTGGTTCTGGTCACCCACGACCGTTACGTGCTCGATCGTGTGACACGGCGAATGGTGGAGGTCGACCGAGGCCAGGCCCGCACTTACCAAGGGAACTACAGCACCTTTCTGCAGCACAAAGCGGAAGAGGACGCCTCGGAAGCGGCGTCAGCAGCCAAATTCAAAAGTGTGCTTCGCCGCGAACTGGCATGGCTGCGACAGGGACCAAAAGCCCGCAGCACCAAACAGAAAGCCCGACTGCAACGCATTGAAGCGATGCGCGAGCAAAAACCGAACCAGACCAAGGCCAAACTGGAAATGGCCGGAATCAGCCGGCGCATCGGCAAACAGGTGATTGAAGCCGAAACCGTTGGCGTGACCGCCGATGGCAGCACTGACGGTCGCCCCCTACTGGATGGCTTCAGCTACAGCTTCAGCCCCGAAGACCGCATCGGCATCATCGGCCCCAACGGCAGCGGCAAATCCACCCTGCTCGATCTCATCGCCGGCCGGCGCGACCCCACCCAGGGCAGCCTGCGCCTCGGAGAGACCGTTCACATCGGCTACCTCGACCAGCACACCGATGCTTTCAACGAAGGAAAGGGACTCGAACGCAAGGTGATCGAATTTGTTGAGGAAGCAGCCAGCCGAATCGACCTGGGAGGTGAACAGATCACCGCATCACAACTGCTGGAACGCTTTTTGTTTCCCCCTGCCCAGCAGCACAGCCCCTTGGCCAAGCTCTCAGGCGGCGAGCGACGGCGACTCACCCTCTGCCGGATGCTGATTCAGGCGCCCAACGTGCTGCTGCTGGACGAACCGACCAACGATCTCGATGTCCAGACCCTCAGTGTTCTTGAAGACTTTCTCGAAGACTTCCTGGGATGCGTGATCGTGGTCTCCCACGACCGATATTTCCTCGATCGCACCGTCGATCGGCTGTTCTGCTTTGAGCAGGGCCGACTCAACCGTTTTGAAGGCAACTACAGCGCATTTCTTGAGCAGCAGCGGCAGGAAGAACGCAGCCAAAGCATGGTGCCGAAATCCTCCACACCAAAACAGGAGAGCAGCCGTGAAACCAAACGGGAGGGCCCGCGGCGTCGGAATTTCAAGGAAACCAAGGAGCTTGCCCGTCTTGACCAACAGCTGCCTGAAATGGACTTGCAGAAGGAGAATCTGGAACAGCAGATGACACGCGAGGGCGCTGACATGGCCCAGCTGAGCCTCGATCTGGCTGATCTGATCTCGCGAATCGCAGAGGCCGAGGAACGCTGGCTGGAACTCAGCGAATTAGCGCCCTGATCAACGGACTGGACCAGCGGCTGTAGCGACAGCTACCTCTGCTTCAGACCAACGTTGTCGGATGGTCATGGGTCGGGATTTCACCACTCCAAAACCGATGAATCGCCGTAAGGTGAGTCAAGGCCACGGTCTGTATTCATGAAGTCCATCGAAGAGCACATCCAGAAGGATCAATCGGAGATCCAAGCAGCCAAAGCTGCTGGAGACGAGGCAAAGGTTCGCCACCTCACCGAGGAACTCAAGTCGTTGGAGGAATACAAGGAGCATCATCCTGACGACAGCCACGACCCCACCTCCCTGGAGCTGCATTGCGAGGCCAACCCCGATGCAGATGAGTGCCGCGTCTATGACGACTGAGCCAACGTTGCCGAGACACCCAACGAGGACTTAGTAGTCCTCGTTGTAGTCGGAAGGGCTGCCGGTCAGGCTGCAGACGACAGCCTCCTCGTTGCGCATTGGCTTGACTTCAGCGATGGGGCGCCCCATGCGTTGAAGCACGGCAACATCCTCTTTCGTTTGACAACGGGCAATCACGTCGCCTTTGTTGTCGAGACAGGTGTAGAAGGTCATGTCATGCGAGAGACCACTCCCGTTATGGCTCCACCTCGCCTATCCCACAAGCATCCGTGTGTCTGACAACACGGATGCTTGTGGCGTGATCTCAATCAAACTCCAAGTGCGTCCCAAGTGGAGGCCAGCAACTGGTCAAGATTGGTTCCCATCGCAGCGGAAATGCACATCACAGGCCGACCGCTCGCTGTTTCAAGCTCATGCAGAAGTGTCGGCAGATCCTGATCTAAAACCAACTCCTGCTTGTTGATCACCAACAGACGCGGTCGGTCGACCAGGCCATGGCCATAGGCCTGCAATTCCTGTTCGACGACGTTGAGGTCTGCCACAGGATCTTCAGCGCCAGCATCCACAAGGTGGATCAGCAGACGCGTGCGTTCGATGTGACGCAGAAAATCATGTCCGAGACCGGCACCCTGGGCAGCTCCTGCAATGAGTCCCGGAATATCAGCAAAAACGGTTCCGTCCCCACTGGGACGACGCACAACACCAAGGTTGGGAACCAAGGTAGTGAACGGGTAATCCGCAATCTTTGGTCGCGCTGCCGAAAGCACTGCAATCAACGTGCTTTTCCCGGCATTCGGAAGGCCAATGATGCCAACCTCAGCCAAAAGCTTGAGTTCAAGTTGCAAAGGCCACTCCTCTCCCTCACGCCCCTCGGTGAACTTCTCGGGCGCGCGGTTGCGATTGCTGAGGTAGTGGGCGTTGCCAAGACCACCACGGCCACCAAAAGCGACGGTTAGACGCTCACCCGGTGCAGTGAGATCGCCGAGAAGGATGCCGGTGCGCAGGTGACGGACCTCGGTGCCGCAAGGAACCTTGATCACCAGATCCCTTCCCGAGGCACCAGTACATTTGTTCGGACCACCACGCCGACCGTCATCGCCGGCGAACAGGCGTTTGTATTTGAAGTCGAGCAGAGTTTGCAGATTGCTGTCGGCTTCAAGGACAACCGGAGCTCCATTACCGCCGTCACCACCAGATGGACCTCCAGCAGGCACGTACTTTTCACGGCGAAAAGCAGCGATGCCATCACCGCCGCGCCCACCTCGGACCGTAATCCGTGCCTGATCGATGAACTGCACGGTGCTGCCGGTTGAATCCAATCCGTAACCCTAGGATTCAGCCGCTGCAGTTCAGCCGTTGGCCGGCGTCCGTTTCGAAGATCTCAGCAAGACCTACCCCGGGCGAGGTGGTGGAGACCCTGTGGAGGTCATTCGCCAGTTGGATCTGACCATTGAAGATGGCGAGTTTCTGGTCCTTGTTGGCCCATCAGGGTGCGGGAAAAGCACGTTGTTGCGACTGCTGTCTGGACTTGACACACCAACCAGCGGCGAAATCAGCATTGGAAACAGGCCCGTCAGCGAAGTCCGTCCGGCTCGCCGGAACGTCGCCATGGTGTTCCAGAGCTATGCCCTTTACCCACATCTAAGTGTGAGGGACAACCTCAGCTTCGGACTCCGCAGAAGCCAAGCGAGAACGGTCGTCCAAAAGGTTCAGGATCAAGGTGTTCGGGCAACACGTTGGCTCCCGCGTGGGATGCGGCTGCGGTCAGTCAGAGAAGAAAGGATTGAAGCGAGAGTTGCCACCGTCGCAAAAGCGCTGGAACTGAGTGAACTACTCGATAGATGGCCGAAGGAACTATCAGGGGGACAAAAGCAGCGCGTGGCACTGGGACGCGCCATGGCTCGGAATCCAGAAGTGTTCTTGATGGATGAACCACTCAGCAACCTGGACGCCAAACTGAGAACAAGCACGCGCCAAAGAATCGTCGATCTACAGCGGGAGTTAGGGACAACAACGGTCTACGTCACCCATGATCAGGTAGAGGCCATGACAATGGGGCACAGAATTGCAGTTCTAAACCAAGGAAGATTGCAACAAATCGGGACACCGATGGAGTTGTACAAGTGGCCATCCAACATCTTTGTCGCCCAGTTCATCGGGAGTCCATCAATGTGCATGCTGCCAGTCACCGTGGGAGCAAACGCAACGCTGAACCTCAGTGGAAAACGCGTTGAAGTGAGTGGAGAGTTAGTAGAGGAACTTCTAAAGCGAGAAGGTCAACAACTCACTGCTGGCTTGAGACCAGAACAATGGCATCTGGCACCCAAAACAAACCGGAATCTGAAAGCAGACATCGAGCACTGCGAAAGACTTGGCAACGAACAAATATTGACGTGTCGACTTCGGGAGGGAAGTCATCTCATTCAGGTCAGAAGCTCACCAGAGATTGAATTAAGGGCAGGCGATGAAATAAGCCTAGAACCAGACCCAGAAGGCTGGAGATTATTTGAGAATGATGGAGAGGCCATTAAAAACAAGTGATCAGCCAACAAAAGAGCGAACAGAAACTCAAGCAAAGAAGGAAAAGAAGAAAATAATTAGCTGCAAAAAAAGCAGCTGTAGTGAATTTTGGCCGTCAAAACTGGAGCAAGATAATCAGAAGGAAAAACAAAATACCAGTAGCCCTAAACAAGCCGAAAAGCAGTATCAAATCCAACGAAGAACAGATAAGTGCGCATTTCAACACGAAGGAGGCGTCGGCACGAGTGCATGGAGCATGGGGCCAGAAGGAATCAACGGTGACAACTGGACCAAAAGAGGGCAGGGGCGAAAAAGGGCAGAAAAACAACGGTAAATATTTATGACATGAGCCAAATCGGACTAAAATGGCTAACTTGACGAGAAGTCGTCATAAAGCAATGACCAAAAAAGTACTTGTATTGGTGGAGGAGCATTACGACGAAACTGAATACAATGTGTTTAACGAATTTTTTCCAAAGCACGGAATCGAGATCGAATATGGTTCCTATTTATGGGGCAACGACTCACTTACCTTTGAAGGAAACGACAAGACAAGCAAAGTAGAAGTGAGCATTTGCGTAAGCAAGGTCAATCTGAATGACTACGCAGGGCTGATTTTGGTCGGCGGATACGCCATGGATCGACTGCGTTATGAAACAAAACTAGGTGAAAAGAACAACGCACCTGCTGTTGAACTTTTAAGAAGAGCAGTAAGTCTGATGGATAGTAACAAAATAGCGATAGGAACCATCTGCCATTCGCTATGGCTGTTCTGCGCAGACAAAACACTCTTGAATGGCAGGGAGGTCACTTGTGCACACAACATCGTCTGCGATGTGGCGAATGCAGGTGGCAAGATCATGATCGAAGATGGTGAAACAGTTGAACTTCACCAGCAAGGTTTACTCATTACAGGGAAGCATCCGGGATGTGTTGATGTATTCGTTGAAAAATTCAAAGATGTGATTAACACATTCTAATTCTGCTCCCATTCAACTACACGTCTCAACAAAAGTCATGAACAATCTAGGATTTTCCTTCTCAGACCTGATTTCTGGTTACGTCACCTCCTATGACGAAACCAATAAACTAGTCGGAATAGAAACATCTGACGGAAGACAATATGAATGCAAGATTACTGGAAATACCTATGCAAGAGGAACACAGAATCTTGGGGAAGGCTGGAATAGCGCTGATCTAGGGAAACTATTACAGAAAGGGCAAATGATCTTTGCCTATGGAACTTTCTATCCAGAAAATAAAGTCAAGTTCGAGATCAACTACATGGTGTTTGCTGGGGAGGGAGTTGATCACTATCGATATGCGGATGAACAGGGCTGGTGGATCAACCAAATTGATCAAATTGCATCCTCATATTGCAAGTGGCAATTCAATGCACCAGAGCAACCGATTGATTACCACAATTACAGAACTGTCATCAGTTTGACGGGTGGGAAAACGAATGAAGATTATTTACAGGAAACAGATACGATATCGAGAATGGTCTACGGCATGGCATGTGCATACATGCTTACCGGAAAAGATCTGTATTTGGAAGCAGCTGAAAAAGGTACAAAGTATCTCAGCGATAAAATGAAATTCACAGATACTGATACTGGACTAATCTATTGGTATCATGGTTTAAAAGTAAGTGGGGATGGAGAGGAGCAAAAGCTTCTTGTTTCAGAATTTGATGATGATTACGATTGCATCCCAGCCTATGAGCAAATCTATGCACTAGCAGGGCCAGTGCAAACATATCGATTGAATGGAGATCCGGAGATTCTTGCCACAACAGAAAAGACTGTCGACTTGTTCGATGAATGCTTTAAAGACAAAGATAAAGGAGGCTACTACTCTCACATTCATGCTGTGACTCTGAGCGCTCATGAAGAGGGTCTTGGTAGAAATAAAGCAAAGAAGAACTGGAATTCAGTCGGAGACCACGCACCTGCATACTTAATTAATCTCTATCTGGCCACAGGCGAAGAGCGCTATAAAAAGTTCCTTGAGGATACTTTTGATACGATCACTGATCATTTTCCTGATTACGAAAAAAGCCCATTTGTTCAGGAAAAATTCTTTGATGATTGGAGCAAAGACCAAACTTGGGGTTGGCAGCAAAATCGAGCTGTCGTAGGCCACAACCTGAAGATTGCGTGGAACCTTATGCGCTTCTATGCAGAAATGCCTAAAGAAAAATACGTCGAGATTGCAGAAAAAATTGCTGCATTAATGCCAGAGAAAGGATATGACTCACAACGCTTTGGTTGGTACGACGTTGTCGAAAGAGTGCTTGGTGAAGATGAGAAATTCCACCGTTATGCCTGGCATGACAGAAAAGCATGGTGGCAACAAGAACAGGGAATCCTTGCCTACTTGATCCTTCAAGGTCACATGCCTGAAAAACAAGAATATAAAAAATACTCTGACGAGAGTGCGGCTTATTACAACGCATTTTTCTTAGATAATAATGACGGTGGTGTTTACTTCAACGTACTCGCCAATGGTGTGCCCTACTTGATGGGAACCGAAAGATATAAAGGAAGCCACTCAATGAGCGCGTATCACTCAACAGAACTCTGCTTCCTTTCAACCGTCTACATTGATTTAATGATTAAGAAGCGCCCCCTTGATCTCTTCTTCAAGCCTCTACCAAATGGCTTTAAGAACAGAGAGCTACGGGTGGAGCCAGATATCCTACCTAAAGGATCAATCAAAATCACCAAGTGTGAAATTGATGGACAGGACTATAAAAACTTTGATGCAGAGGGACTCACTGTCAAGTTGCCTGAGTCAGACAAGAGACTCAAAGTGAAAGTGACAGTGGCAACTGTTTGAGTATGGAAGTACAACAAGACATCGTTGGCAATTGGCAAATCATCAAAGTTTCCGGTGAAATTGACTCTAAAACAGTCGGCACCTTACGTAACTTTATCGATGAAAAACTAGTTGAAAATACGGCAGTTGCACTGGACTTAACAAATGTTCCGTTCATGTCGAGTGCAGGGTTACGGACGTTGCTAACACTGCAACGTTCAACCTCAAAAATGCAAGTGGATCTAGCTTTAATTGGAGTTGCCTCTGAAATTCAAGACACAATGAAAGTGACAGGCTTTCTGCAATATTTCACAATTTTTGAAACTAAGGAATCACTGCCCTAACAACAAATGGAATTAGAACGTATTGACAACCAGCCAATTGAAACAATCGAAGGGTACCGGGTCAGACCGGGCAAGCCATTACCTTTTGGTGTTTCGACAGTACCAGGAGGTTTGAACTTTTCAGTGTATACGTCAGCTGGAACGTCATGCACATTAGTATTACTGAGCCGTTCTGAGAGAAAAATTATAAAGGAGATAAAAATACCAGATCATTATCGAATAGGTGATGTCTATTCGATCGTAGTTTTTAATTTGGATTACGAGGATATAGAATATGGGTACAAAATCAAAGGTCCATTTTCTCCGGAAGAAGGGCACAGATTTGATGAAAAAAATATCCTAATGGACCCCTATGCGAGGGCTACCGCAGGCAGAGAGGAATGGGGAAAAGAACCAAACTGGGAAATTCAGTATCAACATAGATCAAGAATATCGTTTGATGACTTTGACTGGGAAGGGGATTCTCCACTGGAGATAAATGACGAAGATCTTGTTATTTACGAAATGCACGTAAGGTCATTTACTCAAAGTGAAACATCAGGAGTTAAGTTTAAGGGAACTTATGCAGGAATCGTAGAGAAAATCCCTTACTTGAAGGAACTGGGGATCAACGCGGTTGAATTGATGCCAGTCTTTGAATTTGATGAATTTGAAAACTCGAGAATCCATCCAGAAACTGGCGAACGCCTCTACAACTATTGGGGATACAGCACAGTTGCATTTTTTGCGCCAAAAGCTGGTTTCGCATCGACCGGGAAGTTTGGAATGCAAGTTGACGAGTTTAAACAACTCGTCAAAGAATTACATCGGTCCAACATTGAAGTTATTCTCGATGTTGTTTTTAATCACACAGCAGAGGGCAATGAGTACGGGCCTTCAATCTCATTCAAAGGCCTAGATAACAAAATATATTATATGTTAACTCCGGAGGGTTATTACTATAATTTTAGCGGCACTGGAAACACACTCAATTGCAACAACCCAGTTGTTAGAAATCTAGTCTTAGATTGTCTGAGATATTGGGCAAGTGAATATCATATTGATGGATTCCGATTTGATCTGGCAAGTATTCTCGGGCGAGACCCATGGGGTGCACCTCTTAATAATCCACCACTCCTTGAATCGTTAGCGTTTGATCCCATCCTCTCCTCATGCAAATTGATCGCAGAAGCCTGGGATGCAGGAGGCTTGTATCAAGTAGGGACGTTTCCAGCATTCGGTCGCTGGTCAGAATGGAATGGAAAGTATAGAGATACAGCCCGACGCTTCCTGAAGGGGGATGAAGGACAAGTGGGTGAAATGGCCCAAAGGGTACAAGGCTCTCCCGACCTCTATCAATGGAATGGAAGGTCGCAAGCGACATCAATTAATTTTATTACCTGTCACGACGGCTTTACTCTGTCAGATCTCGTCTCGTTTGACCAAAAACACAATGAGGCAAACGGAGAATTCAACAGAGATGGTGGCGATGATAACCACAGTTGGAATTGTGGTGCTGAAGGCTGGACAGACAATGCTGAGATCTTGAATCTGAGAACAAAACAAGCAATGAACGCACTGGGGCTACTCATGACCAGTCGAGGGACACCAATGCTTTTGATGGGTGACGAATTTGGAAGGTCACAACATGGCAATAACAACGCATATTGCATCGATTCTCCAATCTCATGGGTCGACTGGAGTCTGCTTAAGAGTAATGAAATACTGTTTGAATATACGAAGTCACTTATTGCATTCAGGCACCAACATCCATGTTTACGCGTCAATCGTTTTGATCATGCCGGCAGTGATCACCTACCGAGCTGCAGCTTCCATGGGACAAAAGCATGGAGTGTCGATTGGAGCGCTGAATCAAGACAACTTGGATGGATGATGAGCAGCCAAACAGAGGACGGTGAGCCGGATACAGTGTATGTCGCAGCCAATTCAGCCCATTACGCAACATGGTTTGACCTACCTCAATTACCAGAGATCTATGAATGGAGAATTTGCTTTAATACGGGTAATCAAGCTGAACCGTATCTTAAAAAGCCTAGCTTGTATAAAGAAGCAGGTATATTGGTTGGGGAACGATCAATGGTCATTTTCACTGCGTCTCCCAGAGAGACGTAGATCTAAATCAAAAAACAAACATGGCACTCTCAATCAAAGTCGACCGAGCTGAAAGCATCGTAACTCTGACTATTTCAGGGGATATTGATACGAAAACTGCTCCAGACCTGCTTAAAGAATTGACATCACTGGAACTCAAAGAATTATCAGAACTGCGACTCAACCTGGGAGAAGTTGCATTTATGAGCAGTGCTGGCCTTCGCGCTATTGTTTTTGCAAAGCAAAAGATGCCTCACTCCGCTCGACTTTATTTGGTCGGAGCATCGGAGATGATCGTTGACACTGTCAAGAAAACAGGTTTGTCACAAGCTGTTGTGTTTGCATCAAGCGAAGATGAGATTTGAGGCATGTCATTAATCCCAGTAGATAAAACATCATTGCTAGTCGAAAACAAGGCATCGATGGAGAACTGGGAATTATTTATTGAAAATGCTGCTTCTGCTATAAAAAAAGATCTCAAAGACGAGAGCAAGATATATAAATTGAAACTAGCCTACGAAGAACTTATTTCTAATATTATTAGAGCCGCGCAGGAAAGAAACGAAGGAGACATTGTCTCCTTGGCCATTTCCTGCGCTGTAACAGATCAAAATGGGGGGAAATTTTTTACATTGCAGACAGAGGATGATGGAGTCCCATTCGATCCTGGCTTCAATACAACAGACAGTGTGAACGTGGAGCAACACATCGACGAAAGAGAGATAGGCGGGCTTGGGATCTTCCTTATCAAGCAATCTGTAGATTTAGCGCATTATGGATGGAGAGAAGGCAAAAACATTAATCAAATAAGCATGCGAATAGAATAAAAAGAAGCTATTGTATTCGGGAAACTACAGTTCACCAATCAATGAGCGATGCATCGAAAATCACGAAAGTGAATGCCGTATTAGACGACACTGAACTAAAGGAAAGTCTACTCAATGTAGATCAAGACTTTGGAGAACTGTGTATTCGAGTTTGCGGGGAAGTATGGGGAAAATCCCTTATTTCTCAAAAAGAGAAATGCCTCATCACGATCGCGTTGGATGTTGCGAATCAGTCCATCGGACCAGGCACACCATTCGAAGCCCACATTTGCATGGCCATCAAGCAAGGTGCCACATTTGAGGAAATTGAAGAGCTTCTATTGTTCACTTGTGCATATTGTGGTTTCAACAAAGCAGCAGGTGCTTTTGCGAAGTACCACGAAATCAAGGCTAAGTTTTAGGTAAGTCCATCAAGCAACGCTGACCCACATCACAACAGAACTCATGACACGCCAAAACTACTACAAAGATCTGGTAGCCGATTACTCAAGACCAGGTCTTATCAGCGAAGAACTCCAGGCAAAACTAATTCAACGTTCAAAGGAAATTGGGGAACTGCAAGAAGCGGAGCTTCCTGCTATTGGCGCTGACTACACGCTTGAGCAAATTGAAGCCGAGAACCGTGAATTTTGGCCAACCCACTGTGAAGCCTTGCGCCAAGGACGGGGAGACTTACTAACCAAGGAATACCGTCCAGACCTTGTATATCACTGCCAGGATGGGCCATATTTCGGCATCAAAGAACAAGCCGAAAGAGAGAAACATTGGTGGGCCATTATCGCTCAGCCAGGTGTCACCATGACATGGCCAATTGTGCAGTTCTGGGGAGAATTCACTCATTTTGAGTGGATCTGTTTTGACGACGTAACGGGTGAACAAATTGCAAAAGGAAGCGTCTGCTGGGTCAGACGTGGGCATCGTGGCGGTTGTTATTACAAGAGTGAACAACTTACATTCACTCGGGACGTGTTCGCATCTGAACAGTTACTCAAACTGATCAATACATAACCATCCCTGCCAATCGAAGAGATGAAAGTGAGGGCCAGGTTGATTGCTCAACCTGGCCCTTTAATCTGGGTGAAATATTGCGAATAAGTTGTACAGCACGTAAAGCCGTTTATGATAGACATAGACGTTCATCGAGAAGCAATGGGAACGAAATCGATAAGTCGTCAGATGCCATTTATGGTGGCCATTCTGGCAGTAATAGCAGTACTCGTTACCGTTTATAATTACCCACTATTTTGGGGGATACAATTTATCTTCGGCATGAGTGTTGCCTTGGCAACACTGTTTCTTAAACGAGGATTATGGGGTTTCATTATTGCAATACCTGTTGCAATCGCTACCTACTACATGTGGGGGGCCCCATACGCGGGCATATCATTCATGGCTGAGATTATAGTCTTAACGTTAATAAGAAATAGCAAAGCGGGGGATAAAATCCTAAGGAATGGATCAATACTGATATACGACTTCATATATAATGCACTAATAGGAGCGCCTTTTTACTATTTAACCTACACATACATCGTCAAAGCTACAAGAGAGACCACATTGCTTTTGGCGCAGAAGTCAATAGTGAATGGAGTCATGAATTCACTGATTGCCTATGTGATATATGCAGTAATCACTCTATATTTGAACAAAAGATCCGAGAAAAGACAAACTGTTTCCCTTCAAGCTCTGGCTTTAGCAACCGTTTATAGCGTAATCGTTTTTATCACCCTATTCATGTCCGATAAGTTATACGGAAGTGTCATGCAACTGAAGGCTGAATCAATATTCAATAAGATGGAAATGATGGCTACCCTCGTGGCAAAAGCTACAACATCAGAAAACTTCGAAGAAGATGAATATGTAGCCAATATAAAACTGGAGAGAAGCAATGCAGATGTTTATTATAAAAAGAAAAATGATTCTGATTATATTTTATTCAGAAAGGTGGCACCCAAACACATAAATCTTGGAAAAGACTATATGGCTGCGACGTCAAGTTCAAGAATCTCAAAAATCGTGAAAAAAATTGCAGATGGAAAAAACAGCTCGCTCAAACTATACTTGCCAAAACCAGAAATCGAACCTGCAAGAGTCAATAGATTTTTGGGAAGTATGTGGGAAGCAAATTTTTACATAGACAGCACAAAAATAAAGATAATACAGCCAGCCCGTAGAGACTTTCTAGCAAGTGGAAGATTTTTTGAAAATGCATTTCCAATTATAAATTTGACAATTGTCGGAGGAATAATCTTAAGTATTGCTATTGCATATAGCCTAGAGAAAGAATTCCTAACGGTACTTGGCAAGTCTAAAAAGAGAAAAGCAGAAGTAATAAGTACTAGATACTACAAGTCTCTGGAGTTATCTCCTATTACTGAAATCAAGAACTTTGCGAAAGAAATCAATCGGAGGACGGACGAAATCAATGAAGCGAAGGCAAGAATAGAAGAATTAAATAATATTGCTCAGAAACAACTTACGACTGCCGGTGAAATTCAGCAAGCTTTTCTAGGGGATAGCTCTGATGTAGGGCAAAAACCTGACGTAAGTCTATTTATGAGGCCAGCGCTGAATGCAGGTGGAGATTGGTACGACGCATTTGACCTTGACAACAAGACGTTCGTAATCGTCGCCGATGTTTGTGACAAAGGAGTGGGTGCTGCACTATTTATGTCGGTGTTTAGAAGCCTTATTCGTTATTCCGCAGAGAACTGGTGTGCTGATCCGTCAGAAACTGAACCTCTCGATGAGGTGATCAGTAGTGTTAATAACTACATGAGTACAGAGCACGAAGACATGACAATGTTCGCAACAGTATTTATCGGTTGTGTCAGCCATCCAGCAAAACGATTGGATTATGTCTTAGCAGGTCATGAAGAGCCCGTTTTTATTAATCCTGATGGTACACAACAGACTTTGGAAGTTTCTGGCCCAGCAATTGGTCTGTTCCCACAAGCCGAGTACAACATGAAAAGTCTCTACTTCACTGAAGGTTCAATACTAGTTGGATACAGCGATGGTGTGGTTGATGCAAGAGATCCAGAAGGTAAATCCTATGGCCATCAAAGGCTGCTCGATCTCGTAAGGAAGCTACAAAAACAACAAATTTCTTCCGAAGATTTAAGAGATCAAATAGTGCTCGACCTTGATACTCATATGGAAAATGCTGAGCAATTTGATGACATCACTATTGCGACCGTAATCTTATAAGAGTTTTTTTGAATTGGATATAGGAGAAGGAAAATCTAAATTTTGTACGATCCAGTGCATTGCACGGGACTATAGAAAGACTAAAATTAGTTAAATGCAGACTTTACGATGAGTGATCCCAGTCCCCACGAGAGCCTACGGGACAAGACAGAGCTCAGCTTGGATGAAAGTAAAAAATTTCAAAATGAAGACATTAAAAAGATTCTTCGAGCATGGTTAGAAGAAAATGAACGAACACTGATTGACCAAAAGAATGTTGGAGAATTCAATGGTGTGATGATGCAGTGGTTCCACTGGTACACCGCTGACGACGGCAACCATTGGAAGAGACTCAAAGAAGAAGCACCAAACCTGGCAAAAGCAGGCATCACCGCACTTTGGCTACCACCGGCATACAAGGGAATGAATGGTGCAAAGGATGTAGGTTACTCAACATACGATCTCTTTGATCTCGGTGAATTTGATCAAAAGGGAAGTGTGCGAACAAAGTACGGAACGAAAGGGGAATATTTAAGTGCAGTACGCGAATGCTGCTCCTACGGCATCGAAGTCTATGCCGATGCCGTGTTCAATCACAAAATGGGAGCTGATCTACAGGAAGAATTTGAAGCGGTTCCTCTTGACGATAACAACCGACACCATGCACTTGGAAGTGCAAGGAAAGTATCTGCATGGACTGGCTTCTCATTCCCAGGGCGTGGATCACAGTACTCAGAAATGAAATGGGGATGGCAACATTTTGATTCTGTTGACTACAACACTCTTGAACCAGAAGCGAGAGTAGTTTGGCAAGTAAAAGACAAGCCTCTTGAAAATAATGTAGATGGAGAACGTGGAAATTACGATTTTTTAATGGGGTGTGATTTAGATTTAGACCATCCAGAAGTTAAAGATGAACTAAAAAGATGGGGTGAGTGGACTCTGGATACTACAGGTTCAAGGGGCTTCAGGCTGGATGCAATCAAACATATTAACAGCGACTTCTTCGTGGACTGGATTCAACATATCGAAAAATATGCTGGTAGAGATGTCTTTGTCGTGGGGGAGTTTTGGACTTACGATATCAATACTTTATGCAGTTATGCATCAAGGACTGGAGGGCAGATGTCTCTATTTGATGCACCACTACATTTTAATTTTCACAAAGCAAGTGAATCAGGAGGCTATTTTGATATGGGATCAATACTAAACGGAACACTGGTTAAAGAGGCACCTCTGTTAGCAGTTACCTTAGTAGAAAATCATGATACCCAACCAATGCAAGCTCTGGAGTCACCGGTAGCCGATTGGTTTAAACCCTTAGCCTATTCAATCATCTTATTAAGAGCTGAAGGATATCCCTGTATTTTTTATCCTGACTACTATGGAGCTACATATTCAGACTACGGAACAGATGGAAATCTACATGCAATAGAAATCAAAAGCCATCGTCACATTATTGATCGCTTGCTGCTGGCCAGAAAATATTTTGCATATGGAGAACAATATGACTATCTCGACTCTCAGGATGTCATTGGCTGGACGAGAATAGGAACACAGCTACATCCTTTTGGCTTAGCAGTCCTAATGAGTGATGGACCTGGAGGAGTAAAAACAATGAACACAGGAAGATTAAATACACCATATGTCGATTTAACTGAACAGTGCAGTGAAATAATCACCACAGATAATAACGGATCAGCCGACTTTAGATGTGAAGGCGGATCCGTATCTGTATGGGTTGAGGTAAGTGCACTTGAATTCCATCAAAGACAAGCAGCAAACTTAAGCTAGTGGAATCAATCTGATAACTGATTGGTCAACATAAGGTTTTTAATATCATCTCGAATTTGATTGGTAGCACCCAAATCAGTGATTAATTGTGCAGTTGAGGAACCTCGTTGACCAGCCAATGTCATTTGATGGTCACAAACAAATGTAGAAGCAAATCGTTCCAGGCAAGGCTTAATCATTTCGATAATGCAACCACCATCTGACATCGCTTTAATGTATTGATCAGATGCAAAGAAATTCTCGCGATCTAATCCCGTTGCAAAAGAGATTTCAAACGCAGCGTGATAATCTTTTCCTTCTTTTTCAACGTGCTCAACACCCTGAGCATCCGGACGGGAGGTATCTATTTCGTCGAACACATGATATCTCAACTGAAGGACTTCATCAGAGCGCCCAATCGAATGCATGAGTGTATGGATGAAATACTCGCGGAAGTCATCAACGGACACTTGGTCATGCTTACGCACCATCACGTGATAACGGATCGCAGGAATGGCTCCATTTGGATAGGGGTTGGCCAATTCACTTTTGACCGTTCGTGTATTGCCCAAGGATGTCGTGTACCCAATGGCCTTACTGAAAATATTGTGTTCGTCATCCATTAGTATCGAAGAAGCAGTAAACCAAGTCGTACGGTCCTCGACATTGGAGAAAGTCAACTCAGCAATACCAAGAAATTGATCTTCAGGATCATCATTAACAATGATGTCCTTAATTTGTGGAAAAATGCCACCATCATAGGCAGACAAATGATACTGCCAATACTCCATCTGACCTGGCAAACGTGCGCACACAGGGCCATGTACATCCCGCCAATAGTCGTCAAATTGTTGAAGGCTAATACCATTCCTCTTCCACAGAGGAACATAAAAAACAACTTCTTCTCGAGGAGCGTTAAAGTCGGTCATACTGCTTTAATTGAGCATACCTATCTTATGCCAATCTCAGGGATTGGATCACGCCAAGGATAAATATGCGCAATTGACAATAAAAGCTGAACAGAGGGCAACTTCACATAAGATGGATATTATTTATCTAGTCAAGTGAAAGCAATTTCTTCATCATTAAAGTGTATTTTTGCTGCTCTGACTATTGCCAGCATTGGGGGTTTCGTCAAAGCTTCTGCTCAACACCAGTTCGAACCAAACGAAGCAAGTAAGTCTATAGACACGTTTTCCGGTACAAGTGAACAATTGGCTGCGATGCGATCTGACTATCAAGGCCGATCCAAGGAATATACACTTGAAGAAGCTACTAATTATGCTATATCGAATAATTCAACAATTCAGGCCGCCTACAAAGGTGTTCAGTCAAAACAGTGGAGTGCCATCAGTGACAAAAGATTGTGGTGGCCTACTGTTTCAGGAGCAGGACCGATGGGTGACATTACTCGGATCCCAACATTGCCATTGCTTGGTCAGCAATATGTTTCAACGCGAGGACGAAGTTTCGGGACATCAACTCAGCCCAGCACGCCGATCAAGAGCTATACAGTCCTTGATTCCTTAACGCCGGGGATTTCAGCAAGATGGACGTTTTTCAACCTAAGCCGTGGTGCAAAAATCAACAGTTCTACAGAATCTGCAAAAGCCGAAGAGCTTCTTTTCAACTTATCAGTAAGGGACCTTGTGCTTGACATAAATCGCGATTACTATAAATTACATAGTATTCGGCAGTATCTCGATGATCTTGAAAAAGATTACAAAAATAACCTGGAGCAACTGATCGAATCTGAAAACAAATATGCAAGTAATCCATCATTAAAAAACTTAAATGCAGTACAGCAGAACAAATCAACTTTATATACTCAGCTACAAGAATTGATCCAACAACATATCGCTTTGATTGAGGCTGCAACTACGTTGTCGTCGAATATGGGGTTACCCTTAGGCAGCTTGGCCCGTCCATCAAGCAATTTCCAACTGCGTCCTCTGGGATCATGGCCGTTGGAACTGATGCCTACAATTGAGCATGCACTCGAGCATCGAGAGGAAATCAAAATAGCGACAACTAGGGCCAAATCATCAAGCTATCTTGCAACCTCATTAAAATACAGCTACATCCCGAATATATCTCTGTATGGATATGCTGGATATACCAATCAAAGTGGAATTAGTAGGGCTGTAGATACGACTAAAAATAATGGAAGTTACTTGTATGGACCAGAGGCCAACATCGGTTTAAAAATCAATTGGAATTTTGATGGGACAGTTGCTGCAGCAAAAGCAAAAAGTTTAGATTATCAGTCTAAAAAGTTCCTCGCCCAAGCACAGTCTCACAAAGACAGAATTGAGGCACAAGCTGCAACAGCATTTGCTAAATACACAACTGCAAAAATGAGTTTAGATACTACATCTGCCGCACTGTCGAATGCCCTTGATGCGAGACAAACCAACATGCAGCTTTATAAACAAAATAAGGTTTCTGCATCTAGCTATTCGACAGCAGCCTCTGCTGTAGCAGTTGCATCTCGTCGATACAATAAAGCTATATTTGTTTACAACAACTCTATTTCTGAGCTTTATCGCTATACAGCCATCTGGCCATCTGGTATCTCCAAAACCCTTGACGATGCGGTCGTTGTAATGAAAAGCGAATAGTCAAATGTGTCGGAACAAACTTCAAGCAACTTTGTATTGATGTCCTGACATTAGTACGTGCATTATGCTCTATCTTTCTTTTTCAGCCATATTGTAGTTACAAATTCTTCAACTAAAATGGAGCTGTATTCTCCCGACAGCCAAGAAAAGCCTTCTGCTCTAGGCCATATGCTTCAGGGCATCCAGCACTTCGGCCTAACAACCCCAGACCTTGATAAATCACTGAAGTTCTATATCGAGGTTCTTGGAGGTCGATTAGCTGTTGGTGGTGACGGCTTCTACGGACCAGAATTACATAACCTGCTATTTCAACAAGATGAACTGAATAGTAAAGAAGGTGAGCATTCTCCTGAATTTTATGGTGTGCCAGACCTGAGGGATGGGAGCAAAGATGCGCTGGATGTTAGGTTCATTCAATTCGGTAATACTAACTTAGAGCTGTTGCACTTTAGAGGCGCTAAGGAAACTCCATTTGCTCCCAATATCTTTAAGCCGGTTTCCTCATCTGTTGGATTTGGCAACGTTCCGCATGTTTCATTTCATATGAAGTCAAATGTGGATATGGATGAGTTCGCTACCAAACTTGTCGAAGAATCACACAAACGAGGTTTAACTGAAGTTTCTGTGAACAAAAAAGTGGAGGTCGACAATCGCAATCAACTCGGAGAAGCACCAGAGAGTTATGCCATCACAGAGTTCCCTGGATCTTTCGAGGGTTGGGCTCTTATTTATGCAAAAGGCCCCAATGGGGAGCAATTAGAATTCAACCAAGTTCGATCTGTATGTCGGGACAATTTCATCACAGCAATGGAACAGTACAACAAGCTCAATGGAACAGATCACAACTGGCCAAAGGGATAGAGATCAGTTGAATCTAAAGAAATCCGCAAAGAAGAAATAGAGTTACCTCGGCTGATTACAATAAAAAGATATTGAGTTGCTCACTAATGCCTTTGCTCCGCGATACGTACACCATTGGTACACGCCTCCACTCATCGTGGAGCGAGGCTTTTGATCCAGATGCTTTTTTAAAAGTTCTTCCTCATCCAGATGTAAAAGTTCCATACGACAGTGCCTGGCAAGAATGGCAGAAAGGGCAATCTGGCTACAAAAAAGGGAAGTACACTTACGAACATCCCAAGGGTCTTTATTACTCCAGTTGGGGGCCGGAGATAGATGAAGTTGATATTGAACTCACTCTTTCATCCTTCAATGAAATCAATATACCTGGCTTGGGAAAACTCACGGCCAGTGATGCTGAAGATACATCTGTCTACAACAATGATTTTCAACTTTACAATGGTGAAACAGGTCTGACACATGGTCCGCTCATTGTCGTTGATCCGGGAGACACCATTAAGGTCAAACTGATCAACGACTTGCCGGAAGACAAAACATATTCTTACTATGACGACACCAACCTTCATACGCACGGGCTGCATGTATCAGCTCAAGGCGATAGCGACAATGTTTTAATCTCCATTGATCGTGGTGAAACTTGGGAAACAGAAATCAAAGTTCCTGACGACCATTTTGTAGGACCAGATTGGTACCATCCACATTTACATGGTGCTACGAATGTTCAGGTCTCCAAGGGATTAGCAGGGCCCTTGCTCATTCAACCTTCGACAGAAGAAAGCAATGATCTAAGAAAGTTTGATCCAGTTAAAGATCCTGTCTACTGGATGAATTTGCAAACCTGGAGCTTACAGCAAGAGCTCCGACCTGCATCAGATAATGATCCGGTGAATCAAGATCCAAATGGAACGGCGTATGCCATAGCAGCGCCACCTGAATTTACGGTAGACAATGAAGGCAATTCTATTTATAAGATTTCCGATGCAGGTTATATCGGATATAATTACATGCCTTTTGGATATGATAAGGAAAGTCCGCTTGATGGGAACCCACATTATGGATTTGGTCTGAATGGAACCCCGATCGAAAATATAATCCATACTGTTAATGGTCAATATAATCCAACCATTGATGCCAAAGTAGGTGAATGGAATTTATTTGGCTTCCTTAATTTCACGGTCAACTCGCATTATGTGATCCAGCTGGTGCGCGAACACAACGGCAAATTTAGTCTTGAAGACTTTGAACTTGTTGCCGTTGATGGAGACGTGGCTGGAGCAGCCAAAGAAGGGCTAACAAGCTCCACGGAAACGCCGGTCATGGCACCAGGTGCCCGCATGACTCTGCAGCATGCGTTTACCAAGCCAGGGAAGTATTATTTTCTAAGCAATGGTACTGATGAGATTCTTGGCAAAGATCTTGCACCAGAAATAACAAATACAAACACCAACAAAAAATCAAAATCAAATGTCGCTGGCGACTCATATTATGGCTTTAATGATGGTCACCTGGTTTGGGGGCCTCAAGTATTAGCAACTGTAGATGTTAGTGGCAAATCAATATCCAAGAAACCAGATTATCCGAAGCCCTGGAATTATATCAAAAAGGAGCAGAAAGAAATCAACAAGTGGATGAAGGAAACTTCCGCGCAACTTGAAGCTGGCCAGATTAATCAACGAGAATTTGTATGGAGTGCCTTTCTTAAAGATGCCGATGGCAAGCCTGTTTACAATTACTTCGGTGAGGGTGGAGTTGGGTCATTCCCTCCATCGGATAATAATCCCCAGGATTTTGAAGGTGCTTACAGAGTCAATGGACGTTATTTTGGCCACACCCCTCAGCAGCAGACTGTGGTGGCGTTACCCATGTTGGGTACAACGGAAGAATGGAGTATTGTCAATAAATCCTATGGAGACAGCAAAGGAGAGTGGGGAGAAGCTCACCCATTCCACATCCACCAAAATGATTTTGTCGTCACCGAAATCAATGGCCTAACTACAGACGAAATCACAGCCTACCCAACAAATCAACTCTCCGACACTGTTGTACTCGGAGCTGCCTACCTCGATGGAACCCAGACAGCCGATAATCCTTACGGACAAGCTGCTGCCGTAAAAAACAAGCGAAGCAAGCCTTTTTCAACGAAAATCCGGATGCGTTTTGAGGATTTTCCAGGGGCGTATGTAAATCACTGCCATATCCTCTTCCATGAAGATGCAGGAATGATGCAGGCAGTCAAAGTCATACTCAACACTGATTCAACATTTATAGGTCCCAAACTGGCAAGTCAATCTGTTGATCTTAGTCTTGGGAATGATACTTCAGCCAACTTTGAACTCAAACCCTATAAAAACGAGTCTGACAACGAAAACTTTAACGTTGCCATAGGCGACATTAATTACGGAAACTTCTTTAGCCAAAGCGATCTTAAGAATGATACAAACTACAAAAGCGGAACAAAAGGATACAGCGACAATATTACCGACATTGCGACAATACAAAGACAAAAATCCACTGATGCAAACTACAAGATCCGCATCTTTGATGGAGATGCTGTTAAGCAAGCGGCAACAGGACATTACAAGTTTGCAGGTTTTGCACCTGTAGCGAAAGACGCATTGGAGTCTGATGTAATCAGTACAGAAGGCAATCTCAAGAAACTTGCTGTAAGTGCAGATGTCTATTCAGACAAAAAATCAACCGATCTCGATAATCACAAGGGCACTGGCGGCCCTGGAAGCTGGGGCATCTCACATCTTGAGGGTGAGACCTACATCAATGATGTATTCAACCAAGATGGAGGTTACGTCGGCTGGAATGCCAATACAGACCCTAAGGAAGTAACAGGAACAAATGGCGAAACAATCCCTGACTCGAACGACAATGGGCGATTTGTCTTTACTTCAGCAGACAAACAAGACTCTCTCATCTCAGATGAATACCATAAAGTTAATGACGTCGAGAACAATCTAGCCATCGAACATTATCAAATAACTGGCGGTACCGGTCGATTTGAAGGGGCATCCAGCGGAGAAATCATTGGCAAGGAATACTTCTGGGGTGGTGCGGATATCAAACTCGCGTCTAATCCGAAACAACTTATTCAAGCCAAGCCACAAACGTTTATCGACGGAACAGACAACAACTATGTCTTGAAGGACATAACCCCTTTCAAAAAAATAAATTACACCAACAAAAGTGAAACCTCATTGGCCGTTGGTGACATTGATGGTGATGGGCATGCTGACATTGTCGCGGGCATAGGAGGTAGCAATATGAAGCCAATAATCGAGATTTATAGCGGCGCAGACTACTCGCTCATGGGCCGGATTAAACCTTTCCACGCAAAAGGAAAAACCACGATCAACCTAGCCACTGGCGATATCAACAGTGACAATTTTGTCGACATCATCGTTGGGCAAGGAGAAGGTGGTCAAGGTGCCGTCGAAGCCTTTAGTGGTCGCCTAATTTTTGATGTCGTAAAAAATTCACAAGGCAGCAAAATCGGTGCTAAGTCTGTTCAAGGCATTGACCCTCATAAGGGAGCAAAAGTCGCTAAAGCAACAAGCCTTTTTACAGATCATTTCAGACCTTTCGCTGATGACAATTATACCGGAGCAGTTGATGTTTCTTCGGGCTACATTCTTCCAACACCAGAAGAAAGTCAAAGCCAGGAAGAAGTTAATGCGCAGGTGATTCAATCCAGCTTCGCCAACCTAATTGCATTAAAGGTTGATTCACCATCATCGAAAAAATCTCCCTCAATAAAAACCTTCTATTACACAGGAGGAAGCAGCCACGATGGTCATGGGAGCCACGAAGGCCATGAAGGCCACGGCGATATGAGCACGATGAAAATGAATAATGACGTCCCAACTCTCGAATCGTCACTGAATATCAAGAATCCACTTTCCTCGATTAACGGAACATTTATTGATCGATCCTCTAACGTCGATGAAAGAGGTCATGGTGCCCTCATAGGACAACACCCAGATGGCCGACAATATGCCTACACCATCGATGACAATGAGGTGCAACAAGGGAAATGGAGTACGTTCAAGCACCAAAAAATATCTTTGACACCTGGCACAACTATTGATGCAGCGAAAGATGATTCCACAACCAGTCCTCTCATAGGAACTTCAGGAAATGACCAAATCAAAGGAAGACGAGCCAATGAAGTCCTGAGAGGATTGAAGGGAGATGATCAACTCATCGGACGTCACGGTAATGACGAGATCTACGGAGGTGCTGACAACGATCGATTGATTGGAGGTCTTGGCAACAACACCCTGGAGGGAGGGCCAGGACAAGACACGTTTGTTGCTGGAAATGGCTTCGACACCATCCAGGATTTTGATCCCACAACAGATGTCATTGAAGTCTCTGGAGACTTCAAAGTCATCGCAGATGGCAACGACAGTCGTATCGAATGGACAGACAAGAGCAACAGTGTTCTCGTGCTCGGGATTAAACCCAGTGAGCTCCAAGATCACCTGATGTGAACATCAAGAAGTTGACAAACAACTGATCACACTCAGCGCACCCACACAACGCTGCAGCCGGGCCCCCCATCCCCCTGCTCGGCATCCGTGACCCGTTCCACATAGGGAACAGTGTCTAACCAGGTGCGCAGGCCGCGCTTGAGCTTGCCCGTTCCGATGCCATGGATCACCCACACCGGTCCATTGGCACTGCGCAGGCGTTCCTCGAGCGCCGCTTCGGCCTCATGCACCCGCATGCCGCGCACATCAAGGGTGTTGCGACTGGTGCGCACCTGAGCACCACCTCCGCCAAGAGAACGAGCCTGCACCTTCACCACCGGCTTTGGAGGCGGTTCAGGCTTGCGACCATCAAGGCTTTCCACCGCTGCGAGATCCACAGTTGTGCGCATCACCCCACAACGGACCGTGAGCTGAAGGCCGTCATCCGTGATGGCCAACACGTCCGCAGCCTTCCCAAGAACCAACAAGCGCACCCGATCACCCACCGCCGGACACCAGCCCGGAGTGGGTGATCGCCGTTCGGGGATGGGTCGGTGATGGTCCTCCAGTGTGCGGAGCCGTTGGCCAGCCCTCCGCGCGGTTTCCCCATCCGCACGCTCATCACGAAGCCGGCGAATCAGCGTGCGGACCTCTTTCTGGCCTTTGCGGATCGACTCCTCGAGCCGCTGACGGCCCTGCTCCTGGCGTTGTGCAGTCTGCTGCTTCTGCTTCTGCCAGCGCTGCAGCAACTCCTCGTGCAGAAGCTCAGTGCGGGCCAGCAGTGCTGCCGCATCCTCCGCCGCGGCCTGCTGGCGCTGACGTTGCTCCTCCAAGCCGCGAATCACACTATTCACCTCACCATCACCTCCAGGAGCCAGAAGCTGCTGCGCCTGCTGAAGAACATCGGGGTCAAGGCCCAACCGCGTCGCGATCGCCAGCGCATTGCTGCGCCCCGGAATGCCCCACAGCAATTCATACGTGGGGGAGAGCGTTTCAGGGTTGAAGGCCACAGAGGCATTCTCAAAACGAGCGTCGTCATATTTGAGGGCCTTGAGTTCACCGAAATGGGTGGTGGCGATGGTGAGTCGGGCTCGTTCAGCAAGAGCCTTGAGCAAAGCCGTGGCCAAGGCCGTTCCCTCGCTGGGATCCGTTCCAGCACCAACCTCATCCAGCAGCACCAGGGCGGGGGCACCGCCCCGCTGCAACGCCTCGAGGATTCGCCCAATTCGCTTCACATGACCACTGAAGGTGGACAAGCTCTGCTGCAGGGATTGTTCATCCCCGATATCCGCCAGCACCTGGGCACACCAGGGCAATGAAGGTTGCCCGGAACAGGGCAAAAGCATGCCAGCACGCGCCATCAATGCAGCAAGACCGATGCTTTTCAGCGTGACCGTCTTGCCACCGGTGTTCGGCCCGGTGATCGCAACCACTCGCAGGTCCGGCGACACCTCCACGGAAATCGGAACCACCGGAGGCCCCTCCGCCCGTTTGTGCTGCCACACCAACAAAGGATGCCGCAGACCTGTGAGATGAAAGGGGGCCTCCTCAGCCCTCTCAAGCTGCGGCGCCACACCACCAAGCCAGCGCCCGTAGCGCCCACGAGCCAGAGCAAGATCAAGCGTTCGCAGCACGGCCACCACTTGATTGAGGGCAGACGCCTCGTCGGCCACCAGAGCACTCAGCTCTGCCAACACCTTGCGTTCCTCATCCCGGATGCGGGACTCCAGTTCCACCAGCTTGTTTCCGAGGGTGAGCACCGAGCGAGGTTCCACAAAAAGCGTGCTGCCTGAGGCCGAACTGTCATGCACCTGGCCCGGCACCTGGCTCACCGAACCGGCCTTCACCGCCAGGACCGGACGGCCGTGACGCTCAGCGATCACACTGTCCTGAAGGGATGAGGCCAGGCGGCGCAGCAACTCCTGAAGCTTGTCCCGACGGTCTTGGCGCAACCCTTGCCATTGATGCCGAAGCGCTGAGAGTGCAGAGCTGGCACGATCAGCAACACGACCTCCCTCCTCCAGGGCAAATTTGAGCCGCTGCTCCAACTCCGGCAGCGTCACCATGGTTTCAATCAGGGTGGTGCACACCGGGCGCAGCTCGGGGTCGTCGATCTGACGGCGCAGACGACGGGCCGCTGCCAGGGTTTCCGCCACGGCCAAAAGCTCTTCACCGGAGGCCACTCCCCCTTTGCTGCAGCGCAGCACCACCGGCTCGAGGTTCTGAACCCCGCGAAAACTGAGTCCACCTTCGGTGAGGTCATCGAGCACCGCCATCTCAACGGTCTCGGCCAGGCGTGTTCTCGACTCCTCCAGGCTGGACGGCAAGGGTTGCACCCGCGCAGCGTCACGGCCCATGCCGGTGCTCGCAAAACCGCTGAGATGGTCACAGACCCGATGCCACTCCAGCAATTCGAGCGTTTCCTGCTGAGCCCGGTCCGCCTCCAAGCTCAAGTCAACTGCAATTGGAGGGGATGCCACCGGGGGGTTCATAGAGCATTTCGAGCCAGTTGCCTTCCGGGTCTTTCAGATAAAAAGACGCCGTGCCGTCGCGGTGGTCATGGACGGCACCAACGTGCACACCCTGCGCTTTGAGACGGTCGTGGATCACATCCACCTGTTCACGATCGCGAAAATGGAAGGCGAAATGTGGGCCGGCGGCCTTGTAATCCGGGCCTAACAAGGCGAGTCCGTCGCGACCTTCCCCGGCTTCCAGGTAGCACCAGTCGTCGGCGCGCCAGACCAGGTGCATCCCCAGATCGGTGTAGAAGGCAACAGCCCGATCGACGTTCTCAACGCGGATCGCCACATGACCGAGACGATTCACACCCGTCGGTTGATCAGCTGTTGCCATCGGATCAGGCCTCCTTCAACCAAGCCGCTGCATCGCAAGCGTGGTACGTGAGAATCAGATCAGCCCCGGCGCGCTTGAAGCTCAGCAAGGTCTCCAGCACAACGGCCTTTTCATCGATCCAGCCACGCTCCGCCGCGGCCTTCACCATCGAATACTCACCACTCACGTTGTAAGCAGCGATAGGGAGTTCTGACTCCTCACGCAGGCGATGGATGATGTCGAGATAGGCCAGACCTGGCTTCACCATCATGATGTCGGCGCCCTCCTGCTCGTCGAGCTGGGCTTCTGTGATGGCTTCCCGGGCATTGGCGGGATCCATCTGATAGGTGTCTTTGTTTTTGGGGATCGGCTTGCTGCCGGCCGCACGCGGCGCGGAGTCGAGGGCCTCCCGGAAGGGTCCGTAGTACGCGGAGGAGTACTTCGCCGTGTAGCTGATGATGCCCACATGTTCGAAGCCTTCATCGTCGAGGGCTTCACGGATGGCCCCGACACGGCCGTCCATCATGTCGCTGGGGCCAATCAGATCAGCACCCGCTTCAGCCTGCACAACAGCCTGTTTGCAGAGCAGTTCAATCGTCTCGTCGTTGAGGACAACTCCGTCTGGACTGACGATCCCGTCATGACCATCACAGGAGTAGGGATCCAGGGCGACATCCGTCATGATCGCCATCTCGGGAATGGCTTGCTTGATCTGCCGTATTGCGCGAGGGATCAGACCATTGGCGTTAAAGCACTCGACACCGTCTTCAGTTTTCAGGCCCTCGGACACCTTCGGGAAGAGAACGATGCAGCGCACTCCAAGGTCGTAAGCGCGCTGCACTTCGCCGGTCAGGGCTTCCAGACTCCAACGGCTGGCACCTGGCATGGCACCGATCGGCTCCACCTCGGCGCCCTCATGGACAAAGAGGGGGTAGATGAAATCTGCAGCCGAGAGGCTGTGCTCACGCACCATGGCGCGTAACGCTGGCGTACGCCGAAGACGACGGGGGCGGTAGGTGAGCTCCATCAGACCCAAACACAAGGTGTGATCGTAAGGGTCACCCGATCAAAGAGCCGCGGAGCGAAGCCACTCTTGACGTGGATGTCCCGTGCGCTTGGCCCGCAACTGCTCAAGCAAACGACGCTCCTCCTCACTCCAAGACGGGGGCATGGCCAAAGTCAACGTCAGAAGGAGATCACCGCGACCTGACGTCGCGGGCCAACCTTTGCCCTTGAGCCGAAGGCTGCGCCCTGGGGCGGTGCCTGCCGGAATGCTCACCTGCGCTTCACCATCCGGGGTCATCACGGAGACCATCCCTCCGAGGGCCAGTTCATCGAGGCTCACGGGCAGATCAGCACGCAGCTGATCTGACTCCAAGCGCCAGATCGGGTGCTCCTGAACCTTCAGATTGAGGTAAAGATCGCCGCGTCGACCTGTTCCGGGTTGCAGGTTTCCTTTGCCCTTCAGACGCAATCGAGAGCCGTTTTTCACGCCGGCAGGAATGCGAACTTGAACGCGCTCGTTGTTCACCGAGAGGCTGCGCTCGCCACCTCGAAAGGCTTCAGCAAAACTCACATTCACCGAGGCCTCCGCATCCAGATTCACCGGAGGGCGTGAGGGCTGGGCTCCACGGGGGAATCCGCCCCCTGCGAATCCGCCTCCGGGGAATCCACCTCCTTGAAAACCACCTCCGGCCGGTCCACCGAATCGGCCCAGCAGGTCGTTGATGAAATCGTCGAAGTTGCCGTAGCGGCCGAAGTCGACGTCCATACCGGGGGCTCCACCCCCACCCATGCCGCCGGCTTGATTCCAGTACTGACCGAATTGCTCATAACGCCGCCGTTTCTCCGGGTCGGAGAGAACTTCATAAGCCTCACTGATCTCCTTGAAACGTGCCTCGGCCTGCGCATCGCCGGGGTTGACGTCAGGGTGATATTTGCGCGCCAGGCTGCGGAAAGCTTTCTTGATGGCATTGGCGTCGGCACTGCGATCGACACCCAGCACCTGGAAATAGTCCTTGTATCCGCTGCCTGCCATACCCATTCAGTGGTGCCCCCAGTCTCACCGCAACAAGCCCCGCGTTGTTGCTTCCGCATGGAGGGAAGCCCGAACGCAACAATGCGACCTAGCTTCGGGCCATTAGCTGCATCAGCATGAGAGGCGTTGCTTCATCCCTGCTGGCAACCGTGCTGCTCGCAGCCGGCGGAGACGTCCTGCGGGGCCTTGCCGCTCCATGGACCAGCACGATCGGGGAGCCCCTGCGCGCCTCCAGCCCCGAGGCCATCGAACTGACGCAGCATCTCAAGGCGATAGGAGCCCGGTTTTACGGCGCTTGGACCTGTCCGGCCTGCTTCAAACAGATGAATCTTTTCGGCAAACAGGCTGGAGCGGAGCTGCCCTACGTGGAGTGCCGCAAGCCCAAGCAGCTGCCGAAGCAAGCCGAAGCCTGCAACGCAGCAGAGATCCGGGCCTATCCAACGTGGGTTCTTCGCGATGGACGCCAAAAAGTTGGCGTTCAGTCCCTGGATGTTCTGAGCCGCTGGAGCGGCCTGAACTGACATGGCTCTGATTAACGGTCTGCATCAACGCAACATCCGAGGCGACCTGCTCGGAGGCCTGACGGCAGCTGTGGTCGCGTTGCCCCTCGCCCTGGCCTTCGGCAATGCGGCTCTTGGGCCAGGAGGCGCCATTTATGGCCTCTACGGCGCCATCGTTACCGGATTTCTGGCGGCCCTGCTTGGGGGAACTCCCGCCCAGGTCAGCGGACCCACCGGACCGATGAGCGTCACCGTGGCGGGCATTGTGTCCAGCCTGGCCGCTGTCGGAATCAGTCGTGACCTAAGTGCCGGCGAGATGCTGCCGCTGGTCATGGCCGCCGTGGTCATCGGTGGTGTGTTTGAGGCCCTGCTTGGGGTGCTGCGGCTGGGGCGCTTCATCACCCTGGTGCCCTATTCGGTGGTCTCCGGCTTCATGTCGGGAATCGGTTTCATCATCCTGGTGCTGCAACTCGGGCCCTTCATTGGGGTGAGCACGCGGGGCGGCGTCGTTGCATCACTCCAATCGCTGATCAGCTCACCAAGCTGGAATCCTGCCGCTCTCGCCGTTGGATTGATGACGCTCGCGGTGGTGTTTCTAACCCCTCTCCGCGTCCGTCAATGGGTGCCGACGCCTCTGCTGGCGCTGCTGATCGTGACGCCGTTGTCGTTGGTGCTGTTCAACGACAACCGGCTGCTGGAACTCGGCCTTGAACCCATCGCCCGGATCGGAGCGATCCCCGGAGGCGGCTTGCAACTGGTGATACCCGATTTCAGCCGGCACCTGCCGGAGCTGGTGAAAGCGGGGATGGTTCTCGCTCTGCTAGGGGCCATCGACTCGTTGCTCACCTCCCTGGTGGCCGACAACATCACCCAGACCAACCACGACTCCAACCGTGAACTGATCGGCCAGGGAATCGCCAACACAGCGGCCGGGTTCCTGTCTGGCCTCCCGGGCGCTGGAGCCACGATGCGAACGGTCATCAACATCAAGTCCGGGGGACAGACGCCCTGGTCAGGCATGACCCATTCCCTTGTTCTTCTGCTCGTGCTGCTGGGGGCAGGACCTCTCGCAGCCCAGATCCCCACGGCACTGCTTGCGGGGATCCTGATCAAAGTCGGGCTTGACATCATCGACTGGGGCTTTCTGCTGCGCGCCCATCGCCTGTCAGCGAAAACGGCCGCCCTGATGTACGCCGTTCTGTTGATGACTGTGTTCTGGGACCTGATCTGGGGCGTGTTGGTGGGGATGTTCGTGGCCAATCTGTTGACTGTCGATTCGATCACCCAGGTACAACTGGATGAAATTGATCAAGCCAATCCGGAGAACCACAAGGACCAACAACATCACAACCTCACGGAACACGAAAAAGACCTGATCCGGTCCTGCGGGGATCAGCTGATGTACTTCCGACTGGATGGCCCCCTCAGCTTCGGCGCCGCTAAAGGGATATCTTCACGCATAGGAAAAATTAGAACCTGCAAATGCCTGATCCTGGATTTAACCAATGTTCCCCGTATAGGAATTACCGCCACATTGGCTATCGAACGAATGATCGATGAAGCACAGAACCTGGGACGGCAAACCATTGTTGCTGGAGCCAAACCAGCTTTGCAACGCCGCTTACGTGACTTTGGCTTCACAAATCTGCAAAGCACGAGGATTGCTGCACTGGAGGCCGCCGTCACGAGCTGCAACAGCCTTACTTCTTGATTCTCAACACCAACTCGCCCCCATCAAAGCCCAGACAGCACAACAAATCAAAGCAGAGAGAAGAATATTGGATTCAGGTCAAACAAAAACCACCCAAACAACGCGCAGCAAAATAGAACAAAAGATAATGCAAAAACACAAGCAATAAGCTCAATACAAGATATTGCAAGAAAAATCAGTTAACATTGGATAGTGAAAAAAGAGCAAGTAAGGAATGGAGAGCATACTTATAAACACAGCCAAAATAGATCACTAGAGAAACACCGCGTCCTCTAAAGCAGCGATAACTTCACTCTTTTGCAGACCTTCCAAGATGCCAATCGTTTTATCCGCAAAACGCAATTTATTATTCCTTACAGTAATCTGTGACGGCTGCCAACCTTTTGTAAACCAAAGAACGTCTTTATGGGTCTTAAAATCTTTAATTTTATGCTTAAAACCTTTTGAAAAATTATGCGCATCAAATTCAAAAGAATCAGGCCCAGCTCCACCGTGAAGCTGATTCACACCGACACCACCGGATATGAAATCACTCCCACGTCCACCTTTTAAGATATCGGCACGTTCATGCCCAAATAAATCATCATCTCCGTCGGAACCTCTGGCATGATCCCGAGAACGCGATCCGAACAAAATATTATCGTCATCATTGAGAATAATCTTTTTGCATGATTTTTTTTGACTGGCCCAAACCCATAAACTGTCTTCGATCACATCAGCTGCACAGGAGCACCGCCGAGCCTTTGAACGCTTGGGACTGGATGCCCTAAAAGTGCGATTTTGAGACCCTGATTGATCATAGGCACTGTTGGGCTCAGCAATTACTTGAAACCCCATAGCCAATTGAACTGCGGGCATACCGCCCGCAGGAGTTGCACCCAGAGATGATATTGGCCCCATAGGGTTACTCACGAGCTGAAACTGTGAACCAGATTGGCTAGCTATCGTCGACAAGTTCGACTCAACATTCTGAGCAGAAGATTGAGAACTCGTGATGGAGGAACCGTACCAATCCGCAAAATTGACACCCAGATTGGTACTTAAACCAGCAGAATCAAGTGCTGACTGAGACCACATCTGAATATCAGAAGACTCGCCCGTTATCGTGGAAACCGCGGACCCCGCGTATACTATGGCAGAAATATATGCAACACCCTGCTCTGTAAATACCTGCGCATCACTACTACTTGTCCAGCCATATCCCCCTTGAAAATTTGAGGAATAAATATATGGCGTCTGATTATCCACAGCATCTTGAATTGCATCGACTAACAACCAAGCAGAATTGCCCTGCGTGACAGGGAGCCATAACTGAACACCAACGTTTTCGAAATCAAAAGCTCCAGAAACAACAGAAACCGTAGCATCATAAGAACTGATATCGGTCTGTCCTGAGGCAGATCCATTCGAACTATTTTGAACAAATCCCCAATCATTAATACTGGACTGAGCACGCTGATCCGAAACACCTTGGGATGTTATGTCAACACCTTCAAAATCAGCAGAATCTACTGCCAACGTTTGCATCGAAATCGTGTCCCCCAAACCATCCAGAATGAATTGAACATAATCTGACGTATAATAATAAGACACAGAAGGGATAACTGACGGATATCCACTCGTGGATGCATTTGCAACTTCAACGTACAAAGAATTATTCTCCAACTGCAATTCATTTCCAGTGATGTAATTATTCAAATAAGAAGATGCACTATTCACCTCAGCGGAGTACACGGCTTGATCCGTCACCAACTGACTTGATTGATCCAGGCTCCACAGAATATTCTTGTAGTCTTGATACGAATCATTATCCCAAGGATTCTTGAAATCGCTCGTCAAGTCTTCCGTAAAGACCAGATCCCAGTTATCGATCAATCCCCCCGACAATTGAGACGAGAGGGAAGACCAGGGGATTGATTGGTAGGCAGGCTGTAGAGCGATAGAGCTATTAATTGATGCAACTTTGCAAATGTATGAAATGGAATTGGTCAAGACAGACCATTGCGTGTTGACAGGCAAGTCTTGATCGCTTGGCGTCTCCGGATCGTCAAATCCGTACTGAATGCTTGGCCAAGACCATGACGACTGCAATCCACCCGCTTCAGCCCACAATGGTGATTCGACCCCCAACCCACCAATCATGGATTGAAACAAGTCACTGATTGACTGATTTTGCTGATTCTGCTCATCTGCTAATTGCTGATATTGAGCACTAGACAGTCCATACACAAGCGTCGAATAAAACTGCCCCAAGTAGGAGGCAAAATTCGCACTTGAAACCTGAAAACTAGGGCCGTCTCCAATATTTACGCGCTTATTAAAACTAGCAAAAGTTGGATAGTAATATTGTGCAACAGAGTCAACCTCTAGGGTTCCTTGTGGATATACCAATTGACTACCACCCGCGCCTACAGTTTGAAATTGAAGCCCAGGCTGAAGATTACCGTATAACGCCTGCACGTTGTCCTGAAGAACTAGATCAATAGCCTCGCTGACACTTTGAACTACCATCTTGAGAATATGCGAAATCAAGTAAAGAAAAAGCGCCTACCTCTCGGCAGACGCCTGAAACAAAGAAGTTAATCTTGAGGAATTAGATCAACCAACGAAGGACGAATTGTCCTCAACAATAGAAGCTACTTGGACTTTATTGAGATTAGAAATTTTAGCCACTTTTTCGCCATCATAGTAAATACCCTTATTTTTTGTAGTCAACAGATCATCGTTAACATGCACAAACCAGAGAGTATCGCGCCTTGGGTTAAAGTCCATAATTGTAATCAAGCCTGTTCCAAAGTGATCAGCATTCAGTTCATAGTAATCTTTACCAGGTCCACCCTGGTAAGTATCTTTGCCTTTACCGCCTGAGAGAAAGTCATCGCCCTTACCACCACTGAGCACATCACGGCCAGAGTGACCAAAGAGCTCATCATCACCTTTAGAAGCCTTAATAACATCCCGCTTTGAACTTCCAAAGACAATATTGTCTTCGGCGTCCATCCTGATGTTCTTACCACTATTGGCAGGGTCAACATTATGCCAATTCGTTTTGACCTTTCCTCTGGAAGATGCAGAAGAGCTGTAATTAGAGTTGGCTGCAACCACATCAACAATTCCTGCACCAACCTGCATCGCAGGATAACCAGCATTTGGATTGTTCACCGTTGTGGCAATAGGACCTAACGGCTGGCTGACCAGAGTTGCTGTGTTGGAAGCAGCATTCCACGTTGAGCTACTTTGAGCATCTGCATACGTCGAACTGCTGCTAGTTGATGCACCAACACCTACCCCTCCAAACCAATCACCAAAAGAGAAGCCACCTGATGCAGCGTAACTGGAACTTGAATAATTGCTCTCAGACCAATAAGTCGAGCCATTGGAATTAGATTGAACCGTGATCGTTGTGGTGGGATCCCCTGAGAATGCAAGGGATTTCATGTAGCTCAAACCTTCCGCTGTATAAGTCGAAGCATCTTGCGAGTTGGTCCAGCCGTACCCACCTCCAAAACTTGGGGAATAAACATACGGCGTGCTGTTAGCGACGGCTTGTTGAATCTGTGTGACCAACAACCAGGCGTTGTTGCCTGTCTGAGGAATATCCCAGCTCTGGTAGGAAAGATTACCGTAATCAAATGTTCCTGTCGTAGCAGCAGCGGCAGAATCATATGAACTGAACGACTGCTGGTTCGAAGAACTCATCGAAGCCGAAACAGATGTCGTCCAGAACCAATCAGAAGCAGTCGCCGTGACAGACGAGCTGGATGAAGAGCTAGAACCAATATTGACCGTATTCGAGCTACCGTCTGCTGTATAAACACCCGCAGAAACACTGTCACCACTGCCAGATGTATCCGTGATAATGGATGCAACAGCTTGAGGAGTTTTGCTGTACGTTACTTGTGGCAGATAACCAGGATATTGGTTTGATCCCTGCCCATCTGTGTAAACCGTTGCATAATTTGAATCCGCCATCTGGCTATCATTGCCAGTTACGTAATTCGCCAGATAACTGCCAGCGGTATTAATAATACCGCTGTTCATCGCAGCGTCCTGGGAATTCTTAGAATTATTAGTGATCTCATTATTAAGTGTCTGATAGGAGGTATACATCTGCTGCGTCCATGGGTTCTGTTCACCCTCTGCAGTCAGCAATCCTGTAAAAATATCGGTATACTTAAATGTTCCACCGTTAACGGCTGTCTGGAGCTCGGAAAATGAGTAATTCTGATAACTCTTTTGAAGAGCTACAGATGCATTGCTAGACATTGTTGCCTGCAAGCATACCCACTGCAGAGAGTTTTGGATCATAGCGAATTTCTGAGATTCGCCGATGTTGGCAATACCGTTAGCCTGACCCGTCACCCAACTCCATTGGGAGTCTTCGTTATTTGAATATGTCGTACTGTTCGACCCAAACCCGGAACTCCAACTTCCTCCAAAAAACGTATTAATGTTGGAGGTTTGCGCATTAGCGTTTGAGTTCTGTTGCTGCTGATCGGAAGCACTAACGGCATACACCATTGTGCCGTACATTCCGTTCAGGTAACTTGTTAAAGTCCCCGGCCCAGTGGAATAAGTTCCATCGTTATTTGTCACCGTGACATCAAACGACTGAAAAGATGGATAGTAATAGCCATCATTAACGTTTGAGCTGACGGTTCCCTGCGGGTAAACAATTGTAGAGCCGTTTTGCCCAGTGGATTGAAATGTTCCGTTCGTATCTGAAGTATAGAGAGCAGTGAGCTGCTTCTGGAGGGTCGAATCAAGAGCCTGTGAAGCCTGGGAAATCGTTTGAGCCACAGTCAGTTAGAGAATGGTCAATTCTCAACGTATCCAGGGAATTCGAACTTAACCTATTCGATATATTTTCTTCAAAAGTCGGAAGAAAATAATAAGACGGTTCTACTTAAGGATTGAGCTTAATGCCGCTGGAGTGCATCCGCACGTTCTCTGGATGCTCCAGTTCACCCACCAGAGCATGAGCCTCGGCAGCAGCGAGTTGATCCAGCCTTTCCGTGATCACCTCGCGCGGATAACGCTGCTCACACAGCACCCAGTAGAGGCCGAAATGGCGTGCCTCACTGGCCAGTAGATCGCTGTAAAGCTCACGAAGCTGGGGATCCGGACTGTGCTCCGCCAGCAGAGCCATGCGCTCATGGCTGCGGGCTTCGATCAGCCCTGCAACAAGAAAGGAATCGAGCATTCTCTGCGGCTCACCTTTGCGAATTTGCCGCGCGAGCTCAGCGCCATAGCCCGGAGAAGGCAGCGGCTCCAGGTAGCGCCCCCGCGCTTTGATCAGCGCCAGCACCTGCTCGAAGTGCTCCAGCTCTTCCCGCGCCAGAGGGCTGAGCGCTTCACCCAGACCCGGTTCACAGAGATAGCGGAACATCATCTGCACCGCAGCACCAGCAGCTTTGCGTTCGCAGTGGGCGTGATCGATCAACACCTCCATCGGCCGGGCATTGGCCTGCTCCACCCAGCTCCAACTGGTGGGCGCAGCCAACCAGCGAATCGACGCGACCGTTTTCGGCGGCACGGTGAGGGTCATGCGTTCGGCCTCAGGTGGCTGAGCAATCCTTTCAAAGCAAGGCTGTAGCTCGCTGGTCCGAATCCGCAGACGACACCGACGGCGCGCTCGGCAAGAAACGAGTGATGGCGAAAATCTTCCCGAGCGTGGGTGTTGCTCAGATGAAGTTCCACGTAGGGGATTGCAACACCGGCAAGGGCATCGCGAATCGCGATGGACGTGTGGGTGTAAGCCCCAGCGTTGATCAGGATTCCATCGCTACGCCCCATCGCCTGGTGAATCCGATCCACCAGGGCACCTTCGAAATTGCTTTGGAAACAGTCCAGTTGGATTGATTCTTGCGCCGCCTCTCGGGTCAGTGCTGCCTCGATATCAGCCAGAGAGGACTGGCCATAGATCCCTGGCTCACGCTGGCCCAACAGGTTCAGATTTGGACCGTTCAGCAGCAGAACGTGCATGGCTGTAGGCCGCCTCAGTTCGCCAGATCGTATCGAGATCGTGGGGAAGGACACACCGACTGGTAAGTTCTTGCGGTGTGGTTCGGGTCGGTGCCCGAGTGGTTAATGGGGGCGGACTGTAAATCCGCTGGCTCTGCCTACGTTGGTTCAAATCCAACCCGGCCCATCCTCCACATGCCCTTGTAGCTCAGCGGTAGAGCACTCCCTTGGTAAGGGAGAGGTCTCGAGTTCAAGTCTCGACAAGGGCTTACTTGCTCCCCTCGGCACCAGGGGAGACTTCTCTCGACCCGAGGACAACTGCTGATTGCAGACCAAGACCTCGGCTGTCGGCTGATCCGAGGGTCCAGAGCATGGAACTGTCGGGCTCCAGGGAGAAGGGCAGGTGTTCTGAGCGACTGCGGTTGATCAGAACCCGTAGGCCATCCGCGACTCCCTCCAGTCCGTCAGTTCCATGGACTGACCACTGCAGGCCATCCCGACGCAGAGCTCCATGGGCTCGACGGAGTTCCGCGAGAGATCGCATGAAAGGACGAAGGTCCGCTGTCCAGGGAACATCCCAGGGAAAAGCCTCACGGCAAGCTGGTCCGGGCCCGCCGGATGGGCCTGGTTCAGGACCACCTGCAAGAGCAGCTTCCGTCCCGTAGTAGATGCAGGGCGCTCCTGGGTGAAGGAAGAGCAGCAGCAGTGCCAACTTCAGGGCAGCCTGGTCATTGCTGAGGCTGTGAAGCGCGCGGGGGACGTCATGGCTGTCGAGCAGGTTCATCTGAGCCCTGTTCACCACATCCCGATAGGAGCTCGCTGTCGCCGTCCAGATGGGCAACAGGGCCTGGCCATCCAGGGGATCAAGGGGGTATTCAGGGTTGCGATAGTCCTGACGCAGCGTCTCACCGGCTGCCCAGCAAATGCTGCTCCAACCAAGCCGATAGTTCATGACGCCATCGAAGTGGTCGCCCTGCAGCCATGTCGTCGCGTCACCCCACACTTCTCCAACAATCCAGGCATCCGGGTTGGTGGAACGAACCATCTGCCGAAACTCCACCCAGAAATCCGCAGGGACCTCTGCTGGAACGTCGAGACGCCAACCATCGATCCCCCGTTCAAGCCAGTGACGGCCGACCGCCAGAAGATGCTCCCGGACCCCAGGGTTCCCATGGTTGAACTTGGGCAGATCAGGCAGTGCCCACCAGCAGTCGTATCCGCAGTCCTCGCCTTCAGCGGGATAGGGCTGGAGGGGCCAGCGGTGCACATGGAACCAATCCCGGTACGGCGAATCCGCACCGTTCTCCACCACGTGATGAAAGGCCCAAAAGCCGCGGCCACAATGGTTGAACACACCGTCCAGAACCAGCTTCATGCCGCGCTGGTGCACAGCGTCGATGAGTTCCGTAAGGGCTGCGTTGCCCCCCAAAAGAGGATCAACCTCGAAGTAGTCGTAGGCGTGATAGCGATGGTTGGCGGCTGAGCTGAAGATGGGCGTGAGATAAAGGCAAGTGATGCCCATGCCTTGAAGCTCACCAAGAGCATCAATCACGCCATAGAGATCACCGCCCTGAAATCCCTCTTCCCGAGGGTCGGCCCCCCACGGCTTCAGAGCGAGATGACGCTGGGCATCGACCCGTCCACTCCGCCGGAAACGGTCGGGAAAGATCTGATAGATCACCGCATCGGCAACCCAAGCGGGTGGGTCTCGAAACGGAGTAATCGCTCCCAAAACCTTTGCAGTCAGCCATCTCCTGGCTAGCAGGAGAGAAAGACATTGGCCATGGCTGAACAGCCTCTTCTTCTGGCCCTCGATCAGGGCACCAGCAGCTCCAGGGCAGCGCTGTTCAGTAGCTCGGGGGATCTGGTGATCAGCGCCAGTGCACCGCTGCCAATTTCCTACCCCGCCGATGGATGGGTGGAACAGGACCCGATGGCGATTTGGACCAGCCAGCGGCAGGCCTTGGTGCAACTTGACTCAAAACTCAGCGATGGGCAGCGCAAGGCGGTGGTGAGCTGCGGCATCACCAACCAACGGGAAACCACCGTGCTCTGGCGACGCAGCAGCGGCCTCCCCTGCGGACCGGCCCTCGTCTGGCAGGACGGCCGCACCGCCGCCATCTGCGAGGCCTGGAAGCAGCAGGGTCTGGAGCAGGAGTGGCGCCGACGCACGGGCTTGCTACTCGACCCTTATTTCAGTGCCAGCAAGATCCGCTGGATGCTCGATCACTACGACGACGCCCAATCCGCTGCGGCCAGCGATGACCTCTGTTTCGGAACGGTGGAGAGCTGGCTGCTCTGGCAGCTCACGGGTGGCCAGCGCCACGGCAGCGACATGAGCAATGCCAGCCGAACGCTGTTGATGGATCTGGAGCAGCAGCGCTGGGTGGATGACTTCCGAACCCCAACAGGGCTACCCGCCAACGCTCTGCCGGAGCTGCTGCCCTGCCGCGGGGAGTTCGGGCACATTGGATCAGATCTGCCTTTTGCAGGCCTACCGATTCAGGCGATGCTCGGCGACCAACAGGCCGCCACCCTTGGCCAGCTGTGCCTCCAACCCGGGGAAGGAAAGTGCACCTACGGGACGGGGGCCTTTCTGGTGATCAACACCGGCGACGTGCTCCGTCGCTCGGATGCGGGTCTGCTGAGCACCCTCGGCTGGACCGATGCCACCGGCAAGCCCAGCTTCTGCCTTGAGGGGAGTCTGTTTAACGCCGGCACCGTGATCCAGTGGCTGCGGGACGGGCTGCAGATCATTGATCAGGCCCCTCAGGTCAACGACCTGGCGCGTTCTGTGCCGGATTCGGGAGGTGTGATGCTCGTGCCCGCCTTCACCGGCTGGGGGACACCGCACTGGGATCCCCAGGCTCGCGGTGTTCTGGTGGGCCTCACCCGTGACAGTGGGCGCGGTCACATCGCCCGTGCGGCTCTGGAAGGAATCGCCCTATCGGTGGCGACATTGGTGGACCTTGCGGAACAGGCCCTCGGCACCAGCCTGGGAGAACTCGCCGTGGATGGTGGCGCCGCTGCCTCCGATCCCCTCTTGCAGGCGCAGGCAGATTGCACAGGGCTGACGGTCCGGCGGCCCGCCAGCCTTGAGAGCACCGCACGGGGCGTAGCGCTGTTCGCAGGCCTGCAAGCGGGGGTGATCAGCAACCTGGAACATCTCGCGACCGCGCGGAGTGACGGCGCGGAACGATTTCAGCCCCAGATGGACGAATCCCAGCGCAGCCGCTGGCGCGCACGCTGGCAGGACGCCGTGACCAGAAGCCTGGGGTGGCATGGCTGATCAACAGGTGGACCTGCTGGTCATCGGGGCTGGTGCCAGTGGCGCGAGCGTGGCCTATGAGGCCACGCGGCGAGGCCTCAGCGTGGCCCTGCTGGAGGCCGGGGATGTGGGCGGCGGCACCAGTTGCCGCAGCACGAAGTTGCTCCATGGAGGGGTGCGCTATCTGGAGCTGGCCTTCAAAACCCTGGACCTGGCTCAGCTCAGGCTGGTGCGAGAAGCCCTGCTCGAACGCAGCCACTGGTTGGCACAGGCTCCATTCTTGGCCCGCCGGCTCGAGCTGGCCCTACCCACACAACACCTCTGTGAACAGGCCTATTACCGGCTTGGGCTGGGGATGTACGACGCCCTGGCAGGTCAGCGAAGCATCGGCCACAGCCGTCTGCTGTCGCAGCAGCAAATGCTTCAGGCCCTGCCTCTGTTGAAAGAATGTCAAGGCGGCGTGGCCTACAGCGATGGGCAGTTCGACGATGCACGCCTCAACCTGCTGTTGGGCCTCACAGCCGAACAGCGGGGGGCAACGCTGCGCACCCGTTGTCGGGTGGTGCAACTGGAAACGGACGCAACAGGCCAGCTCAAGGCAGCCATCAGCGAATCTGCGAATGGCCAACGGGAGCGATGGTGTGCATCGGCGTTCGTGAATGCCACAGGCATTCGCACTGATGAGATCCGACAGATGGCGGAGGCTGATGCCCCACCACGGATGCTCACCAGCCGTGGCTCACACATCGTGCTGGAGCAGACCCTCTGCCCAGAGGGTCTTGGGCTTCTGGTGCCATCCACCGCGGATGGACGCGTGCTGTTCATGCTCCCCTTCCACGGCCGCACGCTGGTGGGAACCACGGATGAAGCCTGCACGAAGGAGAGCGCCACATCCCCCTCACCTGAGGAGGAGAGCTACCTGCTCGACTACGTGCGCGACTGGTTTCCCCAACTCCAGAATCCGAAGGTGACCAGCCGTTGGGCGGGGGGACGACCGCTGCTGAAGCCAGCCGACCAGGGCATGGACAGCAGCCGTGTGGTGCGGGAACACGAGGTGGAAACCCTGAGCTGCGGCCTGGTGAGCGTGATGGGAGGCAAATGGACCACCTGCCGCCCCATGGCCGAGGACACCCTGGCCGCGGTGGAACGCCAGCTCGGGCGGCCTCTACCTAAGCCTGAACCGATGCCGCTTCGGGGTGCAGCGGAGTCGTTGCAAGCGACCTTGGACGGCCTTCAACGTCAAAGCCACCAACTCGAAGCTCTGCTTCCGGACACCCCCCTACGAACCGCGCAAGTCGCCCATCTCCAAAGCACCTACGGCTTGGATGCTGTGGCCTTGATCGAACCAGCCGAGGCGAGCCAGCGCGAGCCCCTCAGCACGGTGATCCCCCTCTGTGCAGCCGAACTGGACCACGCCATTCAGCGGGAACATGCACGCAGCAGCAGCGATGTGCTGGCCCGCCGCTGCCGGCTGGCCATGGTGGACCTGGACGATGCCGAACGGCTCAGGCCCCAGGTCGATGCCCTCCTGGATCAAGCCGGCGTCGCGGCGGGTTCCACCTCCCCGATCAGCCACCAATTGAATCCGTAGGGCGGAAGATTCACGAACCACTCCGCTGCGGCGGGAGGGAACTCACAGCCCCACATCACCTCACGGGTGCGCTCGCCCGCCCACTCCGACAGATCAAGACTGAGGGATGCCCCTGCGGCGGTGACATTGGCGGCCACCAGCACCGTCATCGCCTCGGTGCAGCGGAGGTACACCAACACCCCGGGGTGGGGGCTGTGGAGCAAGCGGAAGCTTCCATGCCTGAGCGCTGGCAGGAGACGGCGGCAGGTGAGCATGCGCCGGTGCCAGTTCAGCAGCGACCCTGGCAGCTGCTTCTGCACCTCCACGTTCACCACGCGATAGTCATATCCGGGAGCTGTGATCGGTGGCAGCACCAACAACGGATCGGGGGCGGTTGAAAAGCCACCGTTGCGGGCCGGCGTCCAGGCCATCGGCGTGCGGTTGGGATCGCGGTCCCGCAAACCGGGCCAGTCGCCCATGCCCAGTTCATCGCCGTAATACAGGCAAGGCATCCCCGGAAGGCTGTACAGCAGACCATGCAGCAACCGGTTGGAGCGCGGATCACCGTTAAGGAGGGGAGCCAGGCGTCGGTTGATCCCCCAGTTCAGCCAGTGCCCCTGCCCCTGGGGCAAGCCCACTCGAATGGTCTGAATCACCTCATCGCTGATGAGATGACCATCCCCGAGCCAGAGTTCATCGTGGTTGCGCAGCGGCAGAGCCCAGCGAGGACCACACACCGCCTGCTCGGCCTCCATCAGGCACTCCCCAAGCTGCTGGATGCGGCCACTGGCAATGGCTGCGAACAGATGAGCCGTCAGCACGAAGTTGAACGCACCATGCAGTTCGTCATCTGCCAGATATGGAGCGGCCTCTTGCACCGGCTGAATCGCCTCGCCCAGCAACAGCACGTCACGGCCATGCCGATCCACCCGTTCCCGCAACCGCTTGAGGAAGGTGTGGGTCTCGGGCAACCCTTCACAGCGGCTGCCCTCTGACTCGAACAGGAACGGAACCGCATCCAGACGAAAGCCGTCCACACCGCGGTCCAGCCAGAAGTCGACCACCTCCAGCATCGTGTCCTGCACCCAGGGATTCTCGTAATTGAGATCGGGCTGATGACGAAGGAAACGATGCAGGTAGTACTGCTCGGCAACCGGATCCCACTCCCAGTTGGAAGCCTCGAAGTGCCGGAACAGAACCGGTGCCTCGGCGTAGCGCTTCGGGTCGTCACTCCAGACGTAAACATCCCGCTCCGAACTGCCCTTAGGAGCCCAACGGGCGCGCTGGAACCAGGGATGAAGGTCACTGGTGTGATTGAGGACCAGGTCCAAGATCACCCGCATTCCCTGGCTGTGGGCCGCCGTGAGGAACCGATGAAATGAGGCGAGATCACCCAGATCCGGATGAATTCCGGTGAAATCAGTGATGTCATACCCCCCGTCCCGCAAGGGGGACGGATAAATCGGGGTCAGCCAGAGGGTGTTAACCCCCAGCCAGCGCAGATAAGGCAACCGCGCCGCAAGCCCCTTGAAATCACCGATGCCATCGCCATTCCCATCGGAATAACTCCGAACGATCAACTGGTAGATGACCGTCCCTGACCACCACGGAAGCGCTGGGGTCATCCCCCGGTTGCAGATTCACCACTGCTAGACCCGACTGGCCTGATCGTCAGCCCCGTGTCCCTCACCCAAACGCAACTGAGCCGGATGCAGGAGCTTGTGGGAGCGGGGCTGACCCGTCCCCTGGCCTGGCGCCGAGAGCAATTGCAACGCCTCTCCGCCCTCGTGGAGGAACATGAATCAGAGGTGCTGGAGGCCCTCGCCGCTGACCTCGGCAAACCACCCACAGAAGCCTTTTTTGAGCTGGTGGCCCTGCGGCAGGAGCTCAAGCTCACCGGGCGGCAGCTGGAGCGATGGATGCGTCCTCGGCGCGTCGCTGTACCCCTCTCTCTCCGACCCGGCCAGGCCAGTGTGATGCCGGAGCCGCTCGGCTGCGTTCTGGTGATCGGCCCCTGGAACTATCCCTTTCAACTGACGCTACGGCCCTTGATCAGTGCCTTGGCCGCTGGCAACACCGCCGTACTCAAACCGTCCGAACACGCCGGAGCCATTGCCGATCTCATTGCGCGACTGATCCCTGAGCACTTCGCCCCTGACGTGGTGCAGGTCGTCCAGGGGGATGGTGCCGTGGCTGCAGACCTGGTGGCCATGCCCTTTGACCACATCTTTTTCACCGGTGGCGGCAGCATCGGACGGAAGGTACTGGAGGGGGCCGCTGCACACCTCACGCCAGTGACCCTGGAACTGGGCGGCAAAAGCCCCGCCATCGTTCTGGACGGAGCCGACCTCACGGTGGGGGCCCGGCGCCTGATCTGGGGCAAGGGGATCAATGCCGGTCAGACCTGCATCGCTCCAGACCACCTGCTGGTGCAACCCGAGCTGCGCTCGCCGCTGCTCCAGGCGATGGAGGCCGCCCGAACCGAGATGTACGGCGCCGACCCCCTCAGCTCGCAACAACTGGGGCAGATCATCAATGAGCGCCAGTTCAATCGGCTGGAGCAGCTTCTGGAGACCGCCAGAGCGGACGGCCGCATCCTGATCGGAGGTGAAATCAGCCGGGAGCAGCGGCGCATCGCCCCCACCGTCATCCGCGTGGATGACCGCAACGATCCGCTGATGGCGGAGGAACTCTTCGGTCCCCTCCTGCCAATGCTGGTGCTGGACGACCTCACGACAACCCTCCAGCAGATCCGCCAAGGTCCCAAACCGTTGGCGCTTTACCTCTTCGGTGGGGATGAGGCCCAGCAGCAGCAGGTGCTCACCACAACGAGCTCAGGCGGGGTGTGCCTCAATGATGTGGTGATGCAGGCCGGCGTGCCCCAGTTGCCCTTCGGCGGCGTCGGCGCCAGCGGGATGGGGAGTTACCACGGCCAAAGCGGCTTCGACACGTTCAGCCATCACAAGGCGGTGCTGAAGCGCCCGTTCCGGTTTGATTTCAAACTGCGCTACCCGCCCTACAAGGTGGATCTCAACCTGCTGAAGCGGCTGGCGGGATAAGGCGCGCTCATCGCCACCACATCCCAGCTGCAGCAAGTGCTCTGGAGGGCTGGCGCTTTACGTCAGGCACCGTATCTTGCGGAGATCTGCCGGAGACGAATGCGCCGTACCGCTCTTGCCGCCCTGCTTTTGACGGCTTGGTTCCCCCTGTCAGCCACAGCTGCCTCGGTGACGGTGCGATCCGGCGAGACGCTCTCCGATATCGCCGACCGCTACGGGGTGAGTGTCGGCACCCTCATGCGGATGAATGGGATCCGCAACCCCGATCTCGTCGAAGCCGGTAGCCGCTTGCAAGTGCCAGGCCCCACGGTGACGGCGGGTTCGGGTCGCCATCGCGTCAAGAGTGGTGAGACCCTCAGCAGCATTGCCGGGAAATACCAGGTCAGTGGGCGCGACCTGATGGCCCTCAACAATCTGCGCAATGCCAACCACGTGGAAGTCGGGCAGACCCTCCGACTCCCCAGCAATGCGGTCATGCCGCGTCCGGCCTTCAAACCGGTGGCCGTGACCCCGATCCCAGGAGCCACTGAACACACTGTTTCCAAAGGGCAGACCCTCACGCAGATCGCCAAGGCCTACAAGCTTCCAGTGGCCAGCCTGATCAGCATCAATCAGTTGAGCGACCCGAACAAGGTGGAGGTGGGAACGCGCCTTTATCTGACGGATCCCTCCTTCCAGACACCCATCACCACTCAAACCCAGCCTGTACAAGCCCAACCGGTTGCAACCGCGAGCAAGCCAGTTGTGACGGTGAAGCCAAAGGTTCAAGCCAAGGCCAAGCCTGTGGCAGCCAAGCCGGTTCAAACCAAACCAGTGCAGACCAAGAAGCCTGCGGCCAAGGCGAAGCCGGTCCAGGCCGCCAAGCCCCAGCAGACCCTGGCCAAATCCGCTGACTGGCGCACCTATGGCCCACTCCAGGTGGACTGGGCCAACTGGCAGCCCATGGGTGGCAGTCAGGTGGTGCCCACCCTGAATGCCAAAGGTCAGGCCCTTTACCTGGCCGTGAATTGTTCCGCCAAAAAGATCAATGCCACCGGTGCCGATGGGAGCTGGAAAGTTTGGGAGGCTCCGAAGAACCGGTTCGAAAAAGATCTGGTGAAGGATCGTTGTCAGGCCAAGGCCTGACTCAGGCGGCGTAATCAAGCGTCCAGGGTGAATCCAGGAATCTCCGGCCGCTCTCGCGGAGATAAAGACGTTGCGCGCCGTCATTGCTTTCCTGAATCAACTCCTCCTGCACGAGCCGCCGGGCCAACCAGGTCCAGCGGTCATGGCGTCCGGGTTCATGCAGGCTCAAGTGCTCACCGAGGCGCCGCATCTCCGTCCCGTCCTGCTCAGCCAGATGGGCCAAAAGCGTCTCCACTTGTTCTGACCAGTCGCGTCGTTTGGGTGCCTCCATGCAGCGATCACAGCGACCACAGGGACCCACCAACTCGCCAACAGCGAGCAATAGGGCCTGTTCACGACACATCTCGCCCTCTGCGACAGCCTCCATCCGACGCAGCTGTTGCTGCGCCAAATCCAACCGCCGACGATCCTCCAACGCGTCACTGCCCCGGGCTGAGGCCTGCATGGCCCAACCCAGGCTGGTGCGATCCCCCGGGGAGAACAGCACATGGCAGTGGGCCGGATTGCCGTCTCTGCCGGCGCGACCTGATTCCTGCAGATAGCCCTCTGGCGTGGCTGGAAGATCAAGGTGAAGAACCAAACCGACATCCCCACGGTCGACTCCCATCCCAAACGCCACCGTTGCCACGAGAACCGGCCGCTTGTGCTCGAGAAACAGCCGTAAGGCCTGTTGCCGGGTCTGCGGATCGAGTCCGGCGTGATAAGGCGTTGCAGCAACCCCTTGATCACTGAGACGTTCTGCCCACTGCTCCACAGAACGACGGGTGCGGGCATAGATCAGCGCTGCTCCACGAGCCCCCTCCAGTGCCTCCAACACCTGGGGCATGGGATCCCGCGGGCGCCGCTGCATCGTGTAGTGGAGGTTGTCTCGGCGGGCCGAACTCACCTGCACAAGCGGCCGACGCAAATCAAGCAGGCGGATGATGTCGGCCCGCACCCGCGGGGCTGCCGTCGCGCTCAGGGCCAGCATCGGAACCCCTGGGCAGAGGCTGCGGATCTGGCCAAGGCGGCGGTAATCGGGGCGGAAATCATGCCCCCAGGCACTGATGCAGTGGGCTTCATCCACGGCCAGAGCCACAAGACGCCCCTCCATGGCATGGCGTTCCAGCATGAGCCGGGTCTGCTCACCCTGGAGTCGTTCCGGCGCGATGTAGAGGAGACGGAGCGTGGCATCCCGCAGCTGCTCCAAGGCCTGCTGGCGTCGAGCCGGATCCAGACCGGCATGCAGACAGGCCGCAGCGATCCCCCGTCGCTGCAGGGCCATCACCTGATCCTCCATCAGAGCAACCAACGGTGAGATCACCACCACCAGCCCTTCACGCACCAGCGCTGGAAGCTGATAACAAAGCGATTTCCCGCCGCCGGTGGGCAGCACCGCCAGCGCATCCCGTCCCTCCAGCACAGCATCCACCACAGGCCGTTGCCCGGGGCGAAAGCCATCCCACCCGAAGTGGGTTTGCAGAGCACGCTCGAGCGAAGCCAGAACACACCAGATGTGGAGGCTTCAGATTATCGAGCACAAGATCTGGAGTCAGGGCATCGGTGGGGGATCCAATTGATCTGGAGCCTCCTCCACCAGCTGCAACCGCACCCGCTTTCCTCCAGCAAGCTCTCCCAGCGACACCCGTAGCGTGGCGCCACTGAGGGTCTGCAGGGCGTTCAGCACATCGCGCAAGTAGGGCGTGCTACTTCCGCTTTCGACCCATAGGCGCTCCTGCAGACCGCCCAAACGCCGCCAGGAGGTGTGCAGCTTGAGTACAGCCGACTCAAGGGCCTGGGCCTGGCCTACAGCATCAGCCAAGAGGCCGAGGGCATCCAGGCGCTGGGCCTCTTGCATGGCACGGTCGAGATCCAGTTCTCCCTGCTGAAACGCCCGCACGGCAATGCCCGACTCCGTTGCCTTGGTGATCCAACGCGCTGTGCTGGTGACGTCCTTAATGCGATCGAGTTCGGGCTCATCGCGGAGCACCTTGCGCAAATCCTCCTGCTGGGGCTCCGGAAGCTTGGCCAATTCACGCACCAGGGGAGCCACCGCACGGGGTGGCAGCAAATTTTCCTGGGTGCGTTGACGAATCTCTTCAGGCAACAAGGGACTTGTGGCCGCCGTGAATTCATCGGTCAGACGACGCACCTGCTTGCGGGTGATTTCCTGACCTTCGTTGGCGGCCTCGGAAATCATCAACTGAACCTCTGGAACCGCCTGGGCGGTTTCCATGAAGGCACGCTTGGAGAACTGATTCACACTGCTCTCCTCCAGGGTGCCATCGCTGAGCATGCTGTCGGCGGATTCCGCCAGTTGAATCAAGCCATAGGCGCGGGTCTTGCTGATTTCTTGCTCCCGCAACCACTGCAGGAATCCGGCACCCCGCCCTTCGCCGCCGCGCTTTTCCTTGTCCCGCACAGCTCGGAGGATGCGACCCCTCCAGATCTCGGTCTGAAGATCAAAGCGGTCGCAAACAGCCCATGCCTGTTCCAGGCGGGCCAGAAATTCCATCGTGCTGATGTCGTCCCGCTCTGGGTCCGGCAAATCCAGTTGAAGCAGGGACGGATCTGGATCAGGCGCGATGGAACTGTTCAAAGGGACGCGAACAACGAAGGGACGACATTCTGTGACGTAGCGGTGATCTGCATCCATTCAGCGAGATACGCTCAATTTGCATCTCCTCATGCCCAGCGATGGCGATCACCCGCGGCGCCAAGGTGCGCATCAAGCGTCCAGAGTCTTATTGGTTCAACGAAGTTGGCACCGTTGCCACGATCGACACTTCGGGAATCCGGTATCCCGTTGTAGTCCGCTTTGAGAAGGTCAACTACAGCGGCCTGCAGGGCGTTGATGGCGGCATCAACACCAACAATTTCGCTGAAGCGGAACTCGAGCCGGCCTGAGGCCGTTGCCTGAACTCCCTGAAGTCGAGACGGTCCGTCGAGGACTGGCAGATCGTCTTGTCGACTTCAAAATTGCACAGGTTGAGGTCTGCCGACCGAGAGCCATAGCAAGCCCGGGAGGCCCTGACGCCTTTGTCCACGGTCTCTGTGGCGAAACAGTGGGCGAGTGGCAACGCAGGGGCAAATACCTCATGGCATCCCTGAATCCGCATGGCGGTGTCTGGGGCGTTCATCTGCGGATGACGGGCCAATTCCAATGGCATGGACAGCCTTCAGAACCGTGCAAGCACACCCGTGTTCGCTTCTGGAACACCAAGGAGGAGGAATTGCGCTTTGTGGATGTGCGCAGCTTCGGGGAAATGTGGTGGGTTCCCCCTGGGCAGGCAGTTCAGGCAGTGATCAGTGGTTTAACGCGACTCGGCCCTGAACCCTTCAGCCCAGACTTCTCCGCCGCTTATCTCAAGCACAAGCTCAAGGGCAGCAGCCGCCCGATCAAGACAGCTCTGTTGGACCAGGCTCTTGTGGCCGGAGCTGGCAACATCTATGCCGATGAATGTCTGTTCGCGTCAGGCATCGCCCCCTTCACGCCTGCGGGTCAGCTGAAACTCGAACAACTGGAAAGGCTGCGCGATGCCTTGGTCAATGTTCTGACCATCAGCATTGGTGCCGGTGGAACAACCTTCAGCGATTTCCGTGATCTAGAAGGCATCAATGGCAATTACGGCGGACAGGCCTGGGTCTATCGACGTGGAGGAGAACCCTGCCGCACCTGTGGAACGCCAATCCGCAGGGAGAAACTGTCTGGTCGAAGCACCCACTGGTGCCCGCAGTGTCAGGGCTGATTGGGAAGGGGCAACACACCGATCGCCTCCCGATAAGGCGGGCGAAGCACGCCGAACTCTGTAATCAGCGCCGTCACCAGGTGAGCTGGTGTGATGTCGAATGCAGGATTCCAAGCCTGGGCCCCAGGAGCTGCAACCGACAGACCTTGAACGTGGGTGATCTCCTGAGCATCGCGTTCCTCAATCGTGATGGCGTCACCGTCGGGCGTGGTGCGATCAATGCTGCTGCCAGGTGCACAGACATAGAAGGGGATGCCATGGGCTCTGGCCACGAGAGCAAGGTTGTAGGTCCCGATCTTGTTGGCAACGTCTCCATTGGCGGCAACACGATCACAGCCCACCATCACGGCATCCACCTCGCCCCGACGCATCAGCAATCCGCTGGCACCATCGACAATTACCGTGCAGGGCACCGCGAGACAACCCAACTCCCAGGCAGAAAGGGCAGCCCCTTGCAAGCGAGGACGCGTCTCATCCAACCAGACATGACGAAGAGCGCCACGGGCGTGGGCGGCTGAAACCACACCGAGAGCAGTGCCGACCCCTGCTGTAGCGATCGCACCGGTATGGCAATGGTGCAAGACGCGACAGCCCTGATCCAGCAAAGAGACGCCGTGATCAACCAGCCGTTGGGTCATCAGGCAATCCTGTCTTTGAAGCTCAGCGGCCACAACAGCGAGCGAGTCGGAGTCAACCGGACCGGTGGATGCAATGACGGCCTGCATTCTGTTGAGAGCCCAGCCCAAATTGACGGCTGTCGGTCGTGATGCTCGAAGGGCTCGTATGGCACTCGAGAGATCATCTCCGGACTGTGCAGCAAGAACGACGCCCCATGCTGCAGCAATGCCGATTGCCGGAGCACCACGGACGGCCATGGACGCAATGGCGTCAACAACCTCTTCCCATGTCGTCAGCTGCAGGAACACGATGGACTCAGGGAGTTTTCGCTGATCGAGCAACTCCAGATGGTCTCCGGCCCAGCGAAGACTGGCAGGAAGGGTCAATGCAGAACGGCCTCTGTTTCCTGTATAGAAGACGAAGGGATCCACGGACTGTGCAGACCAGCCGAACCCAACGCGACCAATTGGTTCAGACCATCCAAGCCCTACACCATCGCGGCTGGTGCGATGGCACCGGTGGAAATTTCAGCGTTGTGCTGCAGCGTCAGCCATTGCAACTCCTGATGGCACCCAGCGGTGTGAATAAAGGACAGGTGCATGCTGATCAGCTCATTGAGGTGGATGAAAACGGAGAGGTCTTAACGGGCGCAGGCCATGCCAGCGCAGAGACGGCGTTGCATCTCCAAATCGTTGGTGCCACCAAGGCTGGAGCAGTGCTTCACACCCATTCCGTGGCCGGAACGGTGCTGTCCCGCCAATACGAAGAGGAGGGAGGGATCACACTGGAGGGATGGGAAATGTTGAAAGGGCTGAGTGGCATCACCACCCATGCCACGAGCATCACCATTCCTGTGATCAGCAACAGTCAGTCGATGCAGGACCTAGGCCATGCCATCGCCCCTTCCCTTGCAGCGGCACCATGCGGGTTTCTCGTAGCAGGCCACGGCCTCTACGGATGGGGAGAGAGCCTAGAGACCAGTCAAAGGCACGTCGAAATCCTTGAGTTTCTGCTCAATGTGCACTTAACCCAAATGCAGATAAGCAATCAATCATGAGCCAACATCTTCTACTGGACATCGAAGGAACGACATGCCCCGTCACTTTTGTGAGCAACATCTTGTTCCCCTTCGCCAAGCGCGAACTCAGCAACTACATCAATCAGCATGGGAATGACAGCACTCAAAACCGATACATCCAAGACGCCAGGGAAGAGTGGGCGAAGGATCAATCGGTCGAAAGCGCAGAACTCAAGAGGCAAGTCAAAGAGCAACAAATCAGCGAAGTCACCGGATTAACTCAATACCTTGAGCACTTAATTACCGTCGACAAAAAGTCGACGGCCCTGAAGGACATACAGGGTCAAATCTGGGAATATGGATACAACAATGGACAACTGAAAGCCGAACTTTTCCCGGAAACAGCCGAATGCCTTATGCGATGGCACCAGGAAAGAATTGCATTATCGGTATATTCATCGGGGAGCATTCGTGCACAACAACTACTGTATAAACACACATCAGAAGGCAATCTCGAGCCGCTCTTTAATCAATGGTTTGACACCCACACCGGCCCCAAGAAGTCTGCTGAAAGTTACATCACGATCGCAAACCAGCTAAATAGCAACGCCGAAAACATATGGTTTGTGAGTGACAACGGGGACGAATGCGATGCTGCTCGAACGGCAGGGATGCATACCCTGTTCAGCCTCAGAGACGACAATCCCGATCGCAACCCCAGAGATCACGCCATCATTCACACACTACGCGATGTAGGCGCGCATCTCTCAGCATCAAGCAAATAGACAACAAAAAAGCCACCTCACATGGAGGCGGCTTCTTCGTGGGTGGTGATGGTGATTGCTTCAACAACCAGCCAATCATCAACCTATAAGAGAATGTTTTACCTGGCATCGAGCTATTTTCTCAGGGGGCTACCCCCCAAATATCGTCGCCGCTGATGCGTTTCACAACCGAGTTCGAGATGGATCGGTGTGGGACCACATCGCTATGGACACCAGGATAGTTATAAACATTCTCAAGGGATGAACCCTGAGAACTGCATAGGATCTGCAGCTTGCGCTACACGTCTGAATCAACAAAGAAATGAGTCTTCAGGCAAGAACCAAAATGTTGGTCAAGCCCTCGGTCTATTAGTACTCCTCCGCTGCATCCATTACTGGACTTCCACGTAGAGCCTATCAACGGGTGTTCTTCCCGTGACCTTACTGGGTTACCCCATGGGAACACTCATCTTGAGGTGGGCTTCCCACTTAGATGCTTTCAGCGGTTATCCACTCCGCACATGGCTACCCAGCGTTTACCGTTGGCACGATAACTGGTACACCAGAGGTGCGTTCCTCCCGGTCCTCTCGTACTAGGGAGAAATCCTCTCAATGTTCCTGCGCGTACACCGGATATGGACCGAACTGTCTCACGACGTTCTGAACCCAGCTCGCGTACCGCTTTAATGGGCGAACAGCCCAACCCTTGGGACCGACTTCAGCCCCAGGTTGCGATGAGCCGACATCGAGGTGCCAAACCTCCCCGTCGATGTGAACTCTTGGGGGAGATCAGCCTGTTATCCCTAGAGTAACTTTTATCCGTTGAGCGACGGCCCTTCCACTCAGAACCGTCGGATCACTAAAGCCGACTTTCGTCCCTGTTCGACTTGTAGGTCTCACAGTCAAGCTTCCTTCTGCTTTTGCACTCGTCAGCTGATTTCCAACCAGCCTGAGGAAACCTTTGCGCGCCTCCGTTACCTTTTAGGAGGCGACCGCCCCAGTCAAACTGCCCACCTGATACTGTCCGCTCCCCGGATAACGGGTGAACGTTAGAACCCTAGCTCTGAAAGAGTGGTATCTCACCAGTGACTAACTCATACCCACGAGCATGAGATCAACGTCTCCCACCTATCCTGCGCATTCAGAGCCCGGGCACAATACCAAGCTACAGTAAAGCTTCATAGGGTCTTTCTGTCCAGGTGTACGTAGTCCGCATCTTCACAGACAATTCTATTTCGCCGAGCCTCTCTCCGAGACAGCGCCCTGATCGTTACGCCTTTCGTGCGGGTCGGAACTTACCCGACAAGGAATTTCGCTACCTTAGGACCGTTATAGTTACGGCCGCCGTTCACCGGGGCTTCAGTCGCCAGCTTCGCTTACGCTGACCGGCTTCCTTAACCTTCCGGCACTGGGCAGGCGTCAGCCCCCATACATCGTCTTGCGACTTAGCGGAGACCTGTGTTTTTGGTAAACAGTCGCCAGGGCCTCTTCACTGCGACCACCTTGCGGTGGCACCCCTTCTCCCGAAGTTACGGGGCCATTTTGCCGAGTTCCTTAGAGAGAGTTACCTCGCGCACCTCGGTATTCTCTACCACCCCACCTGTGTCGGTTTCGGGTACTGGCAGTCATGCCTTAACGGGTATAGAGCTTTTCTTGGAAGCTTGACGTCACCAACTTCGCTGCCGTAGCAGCTCGTACTCACGCCTCAGCTCGGAACGTTTTCACCGCTCCTCAACGCCTCGAACGCTTGAACCAGTAACCAACGTCTGGCTTGGCTAGCCTTCTCCGTCCCTCTTCCCAAAACATGACCGGTACAGGAATGTTGACCTGTTGTCCATCGACTACGCCTTTCGGCCTCGCCTTAGGTCCAGACTAACCCTCCGCGGACGAGCCTGCCGGAGGAACCCTTAGGGTTTCGGTGCATGGGATTCTCACCCATGTTTTCGCTACTCAAGCCGACATTCTCACTTCTATGCAGTCCACGCCCGCTCACGCTAACGCTTCGCCCCACATAGAACGCTCCCCTACCATAAAAATCCGCAGCTTCGGTACAACACTTAGCCCCGTTCATTTTCGGCGCAGGATCGCTCGACCAGTGAGCTATTACGCACTCCTTTGAGGATGGCTGCTTCTAGGCAAACCTCCTGGTTGTCTATGCAATCCCACCTCCTTTATCACTTAGTGTTGATTTGGGGACCTTAGCTGGCGGTCTGGGCTGTTTCCCTCTCGACCATGGAGCTTATCCCCCACAGTCTGACTGCCTCGCTACACACAGGGTATTCAGAGTTCATCTCGATTTGGTACCGCTCTCGCAGCCCGCACCGAAATGGTGGCTTTACCCCCCTGCTGGAGCACGAGACGCTACGCCTCAACGTATTTCGGGGAGAACCAGCTAGCTCCGGGTTCGATTGGCATTTCACCCCTAACCACAGCTCATCCGCTGACTTTTCAACGTCAGTCGGTTCGGACCTCCACTTGGTATCACCCAAGCTTCATCCTGGCCATGGTTAGATCACCCGGGTTCGGGTCTATAAACACTGACAAACGCCCTATTCAGACTCGCTTTCGCTATGGCTCCACCATTTCCGGTTTAACCCGCCAGTGCCTATAAGTCGCCGGCTCATTCTTCAACAGGCACACGGTCACCCTATAAGTAGGGCTCCCATTGCTTGTAGGCTCACGGTTTCATGTTCTATTTCACTCCCCTCCCGGGGTTCTTTTCACCTTTCCCTCGCGGTACTGTTTCGCTATCGGTCACACAGTAGTACTTAGCCTTACGAGGTGGTCCTCGCGGATTCACACGGAATTTCACGTGCTCCGTGCTACTCGGGATACAGCTAGCTCAGTTCAGTTTTCGGTTACGGGGCTTTCACCCTCTGTGGCGTGCCATTCAAGCACTTCTCCTAACATTCCTGATACACGTTGCTGTCCCACAACCCCGATACTCGAAAGCATCGGTTTAGGCTCTTCCCCGTTCGCTCGCCGCTACTTAGGGAGTCGTTTTTACTTTCCTTTCCTCCAGCTACTAAGATGTTTCAGTTCGCTGGGTTGGCTCGTGCCAGCCTATGGATTCAGCTGGCCGTATTAAGGGTTGCCCCATTCGGAAATTCCCGGATCAAAGCGTGCTTCCAGCTCCCCGAGACTTATCGCAGGTAACCACGTCCTTCATCGCCTCTGTGTGCCAAGGTATCCGCCGTGAGCCCTTTGTAGCTTGACCAATTAACCTCTTAAACGCTTACCGCCGTTGAAAGCAGATTCTCAAGTTTTAATCATCAACTTTCGTTGACTCCTAAAACAAGATCAAACTCTGATTCGCTCGACACGAATCAAAGAACATTCAAGAGTCTCGGCTCTTGCTCAAAAGAATTTTCATTGTTCTGGTTCTAATCTTCCTTTCAGAAGATCAGACTCAAAACAATGCATCTGTAAGATGCTTTGTTTTTCCAGACTTCACCTATGCAGTTGTCAAGGTTCTGCTAGAACTTCAAATCAAATCATCAATTGCTTGATTACTTGATCCGAGCCCAGCATCTTATCAACCAAATTCAAAGCTTTCCACTTAAAAACTTGGAATGACAGGAAGCTGGGGTCATCCAGCGGACACATCTAAATCACACTCCAATCGAGCTCAACTCCATAACTTGGAGATGGGGATAAAGTTCGGTCAGTGGAGGTTAGGAGACTCGAACTCCTGACATCCTGCTTGCAAAGCAGGCGCTCTACCAACTGAGCTAAACCCCCAACACCGAATGGGCCATCCTGGACTTGAACCAGGGACCTCACCCTTATCAGGGGTGCGCTCTAACCACCTGAGCTAATGGCCCAGGAGTCTCATCCCTTTTGGGGTGTGACCTAGACAAAGTTTAGGAACTGAAAATCTCCATCAAGCACAACACATTGCTGCATTATCTTGATTTCAAATCTGAGGTACCGATCGACCTAAGGTGACAGGATTTCGGCCTAAGAATAAAAGTACTCAGGCATCAAAATCATTGTGTTGTCTCCCTGTTAGGAGGCGATCCATCCGCACCTTCCGGTACGGATACCTTGTTACGACTTCACCCCAGTCATCAGCCCCACCTTCGACGTCCTCCTCCACAAGGGTTGGAGTAACGGCTTCGGGCGTGGCCAACTTCCATGGTGTGACGGGCGGTGTGTACAAGGCCCGGGAACGTATTCACCGCAGTATGCTGACCTGCGATTACTAGCGATTCCTCCTTCACGTAGGCGAGTTGCAGCCTACGATCTGAACTGAGCCACGGTTTATGGGATTTGCTTGTCCTCGCGAACTTGCTGCCCTTTGTCCGTAGCATTGTAGTACGTGTGTAGCCCAGGATGTAAGGGGCATGATGACTTGACGTCATCCACACCTTCCTCCGGTTTATCACCGGCGGTCTCTCTAGAGTGCCCAACTAAATGCTGGCAACTAAAGACGTGGGTTGCGCTCGTTGCGGGACTTAACCCAACATCTCACGACACGAGCTGACGACAGCCATGCACCACCTGTCACTGCGCTCCCGAAGGCACTCTCTCGTTTCCAAGAGATTCGCAGGATGTCAAACCCTGGTAAGGTTCTTCGCGTTGCATCGAATTAAACCACATACTCCACCGCTTGTGCGGGCCCCCGTCAATTCCTTTGAGTTTCACACTTGCGTGCGTACTCCCCAGGCGGAACACTTAACGCGTTGGCTACGACACCGAGGGGGTCGATTCCCCCGACACCTAGTGTTCATCGTTTACGGCCAGGACTACAGGGGTATCTAATCCCTTTCGCTCCCCTGGCTTTCGTCCATGAGCGTCAGTGATGGCCCAGCAGAGCGCCTTCGCCACTGGTGTTCTTCCCGATATCTACGCATTTCACCGCTACACCGGGAATTCCCTCTGCCCCTACCACACTCAAGCCCAACAGTTTCCACTGCCATGATGGAGTTAAGCTCCACTTTTTAACAGCAGACTTGAAGGGCCGCCTGCGGACGCTTTACGCCCAATAATTCCGGATAACGCTTGCCACTCCCGTATTACCGCGGCTGCTGGCACGGAATTAGCCGTGGCTTATTCATCAAGTACCGTCAGATCTTCTTCCTTGATAAAAGAGGTTTACAGCCCAGAGGCCTTCATCCCTCACGCGGCGTTGCTCCGTCAGGCTTTCGCCCATTGCGGAAAATTCCCCACTGCTGCCTCCCGTAGGAGTCTGGGCCGTGTCTCAGTCCCAGTGTGGCTGATCATCCTCTCAGACCAGCTACTGATCGATGCCTTGGTGAGCCATTACCTACACCAACTAGCTAATCAGACGCGAGCTCATCCTCAGGCGAAATTCATTTCACCTCGCGGCATATGGGGTATTAGCGGCCGTTTCCAACCGTTATCCCCCTCCTGAGGGCAGATTCTCACGCGTTACTCACCCGTCCGCCACTAACCCGAAGGTTCGTTCGACTTGCATGTGTTAAGCACGCCGCCAGCGTTCATCCTGAGCCAGGATCAAACTCTCCGTTGTAGATCATTTCCTTTTAAGAGCTTTCGCTCCCTCAAAATGATTTGCGTCACCCATTGCTCAGATCATTCTGGCAACAGTTGAGGCCTCCTCTTCGCTGACACAAAAAGGGTTCTTAAGAGTGCATCTCTAGATTTCTCTTTCAATGACTTTCCGGGATCTCAGATCCGGTTGTTGCTCCACAATTCGCACACCGACAACAAGAAGGTTCGTGAAAACCCTCTCGTTGCAGCGAATTGCTTCGACGCAACGAAATTTTTTGACGGGACCTCACACCTTCATCGCTCTTTCATTCGGCTCCTCACCTCACCTTGCGGCTCAGCTCAAAACCAAACGCGATGAAAGCGTCAGTTCCTAAACTTTTCGGTTGTCCAGGTGCGACCAAACCTCGCTGCACTCCCTCTCAGGAGTTCACTTGGCTGGTCATCGCGGCCTTCGCGGCCGCTTGAAGAACTTACAACACCGTGGGATCGCTCCCTCTTGGTTTTGTAAGTCGCCTCAGACACATCAATGCTTTCGCCTTCAGCGCTTCGGCTTGCGCGCTCGCCTCTCGGCTCCCGCGCAAGACAAAACCATAACACCACACCTCTCGCTCTCGCAACCAACACGTGCCCTGCAGATCTGAAGGGTTGCTTCCACTGGCGAAACCCATTGCAAGAACTACGTTCCAAATGGAGGTCATCGCGATGCCGACGCGCTTCACCGAACAGAGCCAGCGTTTCCGCCCCAACTCGAACGAAGAGCAGGTGCTGCAAAAGGCACGTGAACACTTCGAAGCCACGCTGATCGGCGTGCAGGGGGAACTCGCCGGCAGCGTTGCGGCGATGGAACATCGCCGCTCTGACGAAGCCCTCAACTACGGCGAGATCTTTCTGCGGGACAACGTTCCCGTGATGATCTACCTGATGCTGCAAGGGCGCTTCGCGATCGTGAAGCAGTTCCTAAGCGTCAGCCTTCACCTCCAGAGCACCAGCGTCCAAACCCGCGGTGTCTTCCCCACCAGTTTTGTTGAAGAGGAAGGGGAACTCGTTGCGGATTACGGCCAGAGGTCAATCGGTCGCATCACCTCTGTGGATGCAAGCCTCTGGTGGCCAATTCTTTGCTGGATCTACGTCAAACGCAGTGGAGACACCGACTTCGGTCGCAGTCCTGAAGTGCAGCGCGGTTTACAGCTGCTGCTCGATCTCGTTCTTCACCCCAGTTTCGAAGGCACACCTGTGCTGTTCGTTCCCGACTGCGCCTTCATGATTGACCGCCCCATGGATGTATGGGGCGCTCCTTTGGAAGTGGAGGTGTTGCTCTTTGCTGCACTCCGCAGCTGCGTGGGGTTGATGGAACTCTGCCAACGGCACGAGAACAGTGCTCTTCTGGGAGAGCGACTGCGGCTGAGCCGACAGTGGACCCATGACCTGCGGCAGTTCCTCCTAAAGCACTACTGGGTGACCAGCAAAACCATGCAAGTGCTGCGTCGACGTCCGACGGAGCAGTACGGAGAAAACCAGCATCACAACGAGTTCAACGTTCAACCGCAGGTGATTCCCGATTGGTTGCAGGACTGGCTCGAAAACCGCGGCGGTTACATGATCGGGAACATGCGGACCGGACGACCGGACTTTCGCTTCTACTCCTTGGGAAATTCCTTGGCATCCCTGTTCGGGTTGCTCACCGCGCCGCAGCAACGGGCCTTGTTCCGACTGGTGCTGCACAACCGGGATCACCTCATGGCCCAGATGCCGATGCGCATCTGCCATCCACCCATGGAAGGGGTGGAGTGGGAGAACAAAACGGGATCCGACCCCAAAAACTGGCCTTGGAGTTATCACAACGGCGGCCATTGGCCGAGCTTGCTCTGGTTTTTCGGAGCATCCATCCTTCTCCATGAACGCTTGAACCCCCAAGCAGATGTCTTGCTCATGGGGCAAATGAAAACGCTGTTGGACGAGTGCTACTGGAGTCATCTCAACCAACTGCCCCGTCAGCAGTGGGCCGAATACTTTGACGGGCCCACAGGAACCTGGGTTGGACAGCAGTCACGCACCTATCAGACCTGGACCATCGTTGGTTTTCTGCTGATGCACCACTTTCTCCACGTCAACCCAGACGACGTTCTGATGCTGAATTTGGATGAATCGATGGGTCACTGACCAACCGCCAATCCATCAGCACAAAAAAACCCCGGCTCGATGAGCCGGGGTAAGAAAGAAACGTCGACAAGCGTTCAGAAGAGTCCGAGGGTCAGGGACTTGTCGATGGGAAGTGCAGCACCGATACCCAGGTAAATCGTGGTGAGCGTTCCGAACAGGAACACTGTCATGGCCACCGGACGACGGAATGGGTTCTGGAACTTGTTGAAGCTCTCAATGAAGGGAACAAGCATCAGACCAAGGGGAACCAGGGTCTGGAGAGCGATACCCAGAAGCTTGTTGGGTACAACCCGCAGAATCTGGAAGACCGGATAGAGGTACCACTCGGGCAGAATTTCCAGGGGTGTTGCGAAGGGATCAGCCTTGTCGGCGAGCATCGCAGGATCCAGAACAGCCAGACCCACCACACAAGCGATGGTGCCAAGGATCACCACCGGAAAGATATAGAGGAGATCGTTGGGCCAGGCGGGTTCACCGTAATAGTTGTGACCCATCCCCTTAGCGAGTTTGGCCCGCATCTTGGGATCTGAGAGATCAGGCTTCTTGAGAATGTGCATCGGTTAGTCCAGGTGTTGAGGGAACAGTAGGAACGCAGATCACAAGGGACCGGAAATACCCTGCTTCCGGATCATCAGGAAGTGCATGAGCATGAAGACAGCCAGCAGCCAAGGCATCACGAAGGTGTGGAGGCTGTAGAAGCGCGTAAGGGTGGCCTGGCCAACACTTTCACCACCACGAAGCAGTTCGACCATGAAGTCACCAACAACCGGGATGGCTGCAGGAACACCAGACACGATCTTCACAGCCCAGTAACCAACCTGATCCCAGGGGAGGGAGTAACCGGTCACACCGAAGGACACTGTGATGACGGCCATGGTGACGCCGGTGACCCAGGTGAGCTCGCGGGGACGCTTGAAACCGCCGGTGAGGTAGACGCGGAAGACGTGGAGGATGAGCATCAGCACCATCATCGAGGCGCTCCAGCGGTGCACGGAGCGAATCAACCAGCCAAAGCTGACGTCAGTCATCAGGTATTCGACCGACTTGTAAGCCTCCGCGACGGTGGGCTTGTAATAGAAGGTCATCGCGAAACCGGTCGCGAACTGGATCAGGAAGCACACCAATGTGATGCCACCCAAGCAATAGAAAATGTTGACGTGGGGAGGCACGTACTTGGAGCCGATGTCGTCAGCAATGTCCTGGATCTCCAGACGTTCCTGGAACCAGTCGTAAACCGGTGATGAGTTCGCCATGCACAAGCGGGCTCGAGTTGCGAAAGTCTACTGAGCACGCTTCTGCCATCGAGGCGAACCCCCCGCGATGTATCCAACTGTTAACGATCTTTCAGACTGGCTGCGGCGCAATGGGTTTCGGCCACTGCGCAAGCTGATCACAGCAGTTCTTTGCTGTTTTTTGGTGCTGGGCAGCGCCTGCACGGTCGTTGCACTCAGCGATACACAACAGTTGGTGGTGGACAGCTGGCGCCTGGTCAACCAGGGCTTTTGGAACCCCGAGCAACTCGATGAGGTCCGCTGGCGACGTCAACGCCAGAAGGCCATGGAACGCACCATCGAGAGCAGTGACGATGCCTACGCGGCAATCGAGTCCATGCTCGGTCAGCTAGGAGACCCTTACACCCGGCTGCTCCGTCCCAAGGACTATGCGGCTCTGAAGAACAGCACCAGCGGAAATCTCAGCGGTGTGGGATTGCAACTGGGACCGGATGAAGGGGGCAATGGCGTGGTGGTGATTTCAGCCCTGGAAGGCTCGCCAGCTGGAGAGGCAGACATCACCAGTGGAACTCAGCTGCTGTCCGTTGATGGCAAAGCCGTGGTGGATTTGGGCCTCGAGGGAACGGTGGCAGCTCTACGGGGAGACGTGGGATCACAGGTGGTATTGACGCTGCAGGCCAGCAATGGCGAGTCGAACGAACTGACTCTCGAGCGCCGCAGCGTGGATCTCAGACCAGTGCGTACACGGCGCTTACGAAGCGGCAGCCACACCCTTGGATACCTGCGGATCACCCAGTTCAGCGATGGCGTACCAGAACAGGTCAAAGAAGCCCTCACAGAACTTCAGAACAAGGAGATCGAAGGGTTGGTGCTCGATCTCCGCAACAACTCAGGTGGTTTGGTGAGTGCTGGATTGGCGGTTGCAGACGACTTTCTTTCCGGTGACGCCATCGTCGAAACCCGCAACCGCGACGGCATCAATGACACCATCCAAGCGAGCCTCCAGACGGTCTACGACGGACCGATGGTCACCCTTGTGAATGGTGGAACAGCAAGCGCCAGTGAAATCCTGGCGGGGGCTCTACAAGACAACGAACGAGCCACCTTGCTCGGAGGCCAGACCTTTGGGAAGGGGCTGATTCAAACGCTGACCAACCTGAGTGACGGCAGCGGCCTTGCAGTGACTGTCGCCGGTTACGTGACACCCAACGGACGAAATATCCAGGGAGAGGGAATCGCCCCTGATCGTGTGCTGTCCGACCCCGAACCGCTGAACCCCGGCGGTGAAGGCGACCGCTGGCTTTCTGAAGCGCAGCAATGGATGGAGGCACTGCTGGAACAACCCGCTCTGGAACAACCTGAAGACGACACCGAAGCATGAGCCAGCGCACCTATCACGACCCTCTGCATCGGGGCATCGGTCTTGACCGAAACGCCCCTGCAGAGGGGATGGTGATGGACCTTGTGGATACGACGCCTTTCCAGCGCCTCCGTCGCATCCGTCAACTGGGACCGGCTTACCTCACCTTCCACAGCGCCGAGTCCAGTCGGTTCACTCACTCGCTGGGCGTCTTCCATCTGGCGCGGCGTGCGTTTGATCGGATGCTGGCGTTAGCGCCGGATCTGGAGCAGCACCGCGGGCTGCTGTACGGCGCAGCTCTCCTCCATGACATCGGCCATGGCCCCCTGAGCCACACCGGCGAAGAGATGTTCGGCCTGCGCCACGAACAATGGTCAGCACGGGTGATCCGGCATCACCCACAGATTCGTGACTGTCTGGAGAGCCATGGATCCGGCACAGCAGAGGCGGTGGCGGATCTTCTTGAGCATGGCCTCAGCCCACACCCCTTGATCAAACACCTGGTTAGCAGCCAACTGGATTGCGACCGCCTGGACTATCTCCTACGCGACAGCTACAGCAGCGGAACGCGTTACGGGCAGCTCGATCTCGACCGCATCCTCGGAGCACTGACCCTGGCCCCAGACGGGGACATGGCCATTCACCCCAAGGGGCTGATGGCGGTTGAGCACTATTTGGTGGTGAGGAATCTCATGTACAGAAGCGTCTACAACCACCGACTGAACGTGGTGTGCAACTGGCTGCTGGAAAAACTGATCCTCACAGCACGCCAACTTGGCCCTGAGCAGATATGGGCTGATGAAGTCATGGCCAGCTGGCTCTGGCAACCGGAGATGCTCAGCCTGGAAGACTTCCTCGCCAACGACGACCAACGCACCGGTTATCACCTTCAACGCTGGCAATCTGAAGCCCCAGCGGCTCTTGCTGAACTCAGCGGGCGTTTTCTGGATCGACGCCTGCTCAAAGCCACGGCTGTCGCGCATCTGCCCCGGGCTGATCAATTGCAACTGCTCGCGACAGCAAGGCGTTTGGCCGATCGTCAGGGCCATGACCCAGAACTTTGCTGCGGATTGCGTCATCAACAACTCCGTGGCTACCACCCCTATCGGGGCGGTTTGCGCCTCTGGGATGGACAGCAGCTACAGGCTCTGGAAAAGGCATCACCACTCGTCTCAAGTTTGGCGACACCTGCGGCGACGTCCTGGTTGATTCACCCCCGTGAAATCAGTTCCGAGCTGAGAGAGGAAATGGACGTTGAATGGCCCCGATCAGCAGCAGGGTGAAGCAGCGATGACACTGAAGCTTCCCGACCAGCGCCTTGATCACTGGAGAGATCGTTTACCTGATCTCCTGAACGGGTGCTGCGAAACGATCGTTGATCTCGATTGCGGGGACTGGAGCCTGAGCTGCAGCGACCTCACGGACTTATCCGCCGTGGTGGCCGACGCAGGCCATCAGCTCGGACGGATTACAAGCCGAGCTCTAGAAACCATTGTGAGTGCCTCAGCACTTGGTCTGGATGCAAGCCCGGAGCACACTCGTTCCAGGAGGGAGGAGCAGCGAAATTCGGTTCCGGTGCACCCTTCAGACCTTTTGTTCCACCACGGCACACTCCGCTCCGGCGATCATCTCCAGAGCGACCGCAGCATCCTTCTGTATGGCGATGTGAATCCCGGCGCACGGATCAGTTCAGCCGCTGATGTTCTGGTCTGGGGGCGCCTGCGGGGTGTGGCCCACGCCGGGTGCGAAGGGGCCACCACAGCAAAAATCATCGCCCTGCAGTTACGCCCCGTGCAACTCAGGATTGCCGACGTGGTGGCTCGAGGGCCTGAGGATCTGCCGCAGGCTGGTCTGGCTGAGCAAGCCGAACTCAAAGATGGCGTGATCGCCATTGAACCCGCCGTCATCGAGAGCTTTAAAAAACGCTGACACCGTTGTCAGCGCGTGAAGCCAGATTATTCTGGCCGCACCAAAGCAGAACCCTGGTGTCGACGACCCGAACCATCCTGATCTGTTCTGGCAAGGGCGGTGTCGGAAAAACAACGACCACAGCGAACCTCGGCATTGCCCTGGCACGCCAAGGCGCCAAAACCGTTGTTCTTGACGCGGACTTCGGACTGAGGAACCTCGATCTGCTCCTGGGTCTGGAAAACCGCATCGTCTACACGGCTCAAGAGGTGCTTGCCGAGACCTGCCGACTCGAGCAAGCCCTCGTCAAACACAAGCAGGAGCCCAATCTGGCCCTACTGCCAGCAGGCAACCCTCGGATGCTCGAGTGGCTGACACCCAAAGACATGCAGGCCATTGTCACGCTGCTCGAACGCCAGTTCGATTACGTGTTGATCGACTGTCCAGCAGGGATTGAAGACGGGTTCAAGAATGCAGCCGCCGCAGCCCGCGAAGCCGTTGTGATCACAACCCCGGAAGTGGCAGCAGTTCGGGATGCTGATCGGGTCATTGGCCTGCTGAACACTCAGGGGGTGCAGCCTGTGCAGCTTGTGCTCAACAGAGTCCGCCCCAAGATGATGTCGAACCAGGAAATGCTCTCGGTGGATGATGTCACCGACATCCTGGCGCTACCGCTCCTGGGTCTTGTTTTTGAAGACGAGCAGGTGATTGTGAGCACCAACCGCGGTGAACCCTTGACCCTGAGCGACTCGACATCACCGGCAGCTCAGGCCTACGGCAACATCGCTCAACGGCTTCAGGGCGAAGACATTCCTCTGATGGATCCATCCCAGGCCCGCCGCGGCCTACGCGCCAGGATGCGCAAGCTGATGCAAACCCGGATTTTCTGAGGCGATGACACTCAAAGAATTCATCGACAAACTCCTGGGCCGTCAGCCCGCCAGTGCTGAAACAGCAAGGGAGCGTCTCCAGTTGGTGCTCGCCCACGACCGCAGTGACCTCAACCCGGAGCTGCTTGAGCAGATGCGTCGCGAGATCCTCGAAGTGGTGGCCCGCTACGTCGAGATCGACCTCGAGGAAGGCGATGTGAGTCTGGAGACGGAAGACCGCGTCACCGCCCTGGTGGCCAACCTGCCCATCCGTCGCCCGATCACCCAACCATCCAAGGGTGGAACCCTCTGAACAGCGACCTGTTCAAGCTTGACTGTCAGCCCTTTAAATCACCTCACTCCTGCCGAACAGCGGGTGGTGCTGTTGTTGCTGGAAGGCCTCGAGAACCGAGCCATCGCTCAGCGCTTGGTGATCAGTCACCGCACGGTGGAGTGCCACATCAGCAGAGCACTCCGCAAAAGTGGTTGTCGCAATCGACTCGAGCTAGCGCTTTGGCTGATCAGCAATGAAAGCCCTGTTTTGAATCGCAAGGCATGCGCCGGTACGATGCGTCCCATGCCGGCTTAGCTCAGCGGTAGAGCAGCGCTTTTGTAAAGCGAAGGTCATCGGTTCAAATCCGTTAGCCGGCTTGATCTGGATCAGGGGAATGGCCTGCGGTCTGTCTCACCCGCGAAAAGCCAAATGAGGATCAATCCCAGCAGCCAGGGGAGAAGGTTCAGTTGAAGCGTCCAGGTGAAGAGGGCTTCGAGGGGCTCCAGCACCCAATGAAGCACCGCCATCACCAGCAGGCAGAGCCCGACCAGTGGGATCACTCGAACACCTCAAGCCCTGCAGGAATCACAGCACCCCGTCGCGCCATGCGCCAGCGTCCAGCCTCGACCCAAACCAACACCGTGCTGGCCAGACCTGAAGGTTGGGGCCACGGCTGAGGGCCCAGTTGAGCCACATCAGGGAAATACCGCGACGCATCTGCTGAAGTTGTGCTCGCCGGTTCTCCAGAACGATTGGCACTGCTGGTGGCCAATGGCCCACTGATCTGAAGCAACTGACGGGTCTGCTCGCAGGCAGGGATGCGACAGCCGAGGCTTCCACCCCCTGGGTTGAGATGACACGCCACACCACCATCAGAGGCAGGCAGCACAAGGGTGAGCGCTCCAGGCCAATAGTGCTCAGCCAACACTTCAACCTCCCGATGACAGGAGACATCGACCTCCTGAAGCAAATCATCAACAGTGGCCCCCATCAGAATCAACGGTTTATCGGCAGGTCGACGTTTCAAGCGCCAAAGGGTCTGCGCTTGATCGGGCATCACCGCGAGCCCCGGCAAGGTATCGGTGGGAATGATGGCAGCCTCACCAGCACGAAGACGCAACACCAAATCGGGAGCTTCAAGAATCGAAGGGGGCATGAATCTCCTTCATGAAGACATTGCAAACGGGTTTCGAGCAACAGCGAAGCGACGCGTTCCCTCAAGATCAGTGGCCGCACTGACCTCAACCAAACCCGCATCGCGCATCAGCTGCATGACCAGGCTGCTCTGATCGTGGTGGTGCTCAAGCAGAAGCACCCCCCCCGGCGCCAGCCCCGTTGGCGCTCCGTTCACGACAATTCGAATCGCATCCAGGCCATCCTCGCCCCCACTCAGCGACAAATGAGGTTCGTGGTCACGAACAACGGCCTCGAGGCCATGAACCACCGAGGACGGAATGTACGGAGGATTGCTGATCACAACGTCCAAGATTCCCCACCAACTTTTGAGGGGTTTCCACCAAGACCCGAGGTGAAGCGAGCAGTTGTGATTGGGAGCGCAACGCTGGAAATTACGTTTCGCAAGGCTCAAGGCATCGGGGCTGAGATCAACACCATGCCCTGATGCCGTTGGCCAGGCGAGGGCCAAACTCACAGCGATGGCTCCTGAGCCTGTACCGAGATCAGCCCAGCGACTGGGAGGAGCCGCCTGAAAGTGGGTCAGGGCAAGATCCACCAACAGTTCTGTTTCCTGGCGAGGAATCAGCGCAGCAGGGGACGACTCGAGCAGCAGGTCCCGCCATGGACAAAGCCCGACCAAATGCTGCAGAGGAACGTTGTCGTGAAGATGGCGCTGCCAAAATTCACTGAGGACATCGAGGGACTGCACCATCGCGACGGTGCGCGACGGATCCAGCAGCAGCCGTTGGAGGCTTGCCCAGGAAACACCACCTGCAAGATCAATCAGCCAATCGAGATCTGCCGCAGCCCCACCTCGAGCGAGTTGTTGGCGCCTCCACTGCAGGAGATCAGTGCCCGCCAGCGTTCTGCAGTCTGTCAAGGCCGACGCTTGCGCCAGTGCAGTCCAGACTCACACAGCAGTTCGCCCTGGCACTCAAGGGCGAGAAGCTGGGGGGCCAGCTCAGCGGAGGAGCACTGCAAAAGAGACACCAGCTCATCCAAAGAAGCCCCGGGCCCGATGGCCTCCATCAGCTTTTGCGTCTTGAGGCGTGAATCACCCGTCGTCAAAGGGCCAGGCCCCAGACAACGCAGGAGATCCTCGGGATGAATCAAAGCTGTTGCTCGAGCTTGGAGCAGTGCATTGCTGCCCCGACATGACCATCGACGGGCATCACCAGGAACGACCCACACAGGACGATGCATCTGGCTGGCCCAGCGTGCCGAGATCAATGCTCCGCTGCGTTGGGGACACTCCACCACCACAAGCGCTTTTGCAAACGTCACCAGCCAACGATTGCGAGCCGCGAAGTGCCCTGGATAAACACGACAGCCCGACCGAGTGGTGCTCACCAACAACCCTTGATGGCCGACTTGCTCCTGCAACGAGCGTTGGTGGGCGGGGTAAACACGGTCCAACGGTGTGCCTAAAACAGCAATGGGAGCTCCGTTCCTGGCCAGGCAACTGCGATGCACTGCAGCGTCGATCCCTTCCGCAAGTCCACTGAGCACAGGCCAACCCGCACCAGCGAGAGCCCGACCAAGCTCTTCAGCCATCGCGAGGCCATGATCCGAGGCGGAACGCGTGCCCACCACGGCAATGGCTTCACGGGCGCTCAGATGCCGGAGCAGCGATCGATCCCCATGGACGTACAGCCCGGAAGGAGGTGAGTCCACGCGGTCTAAACAAGAAGGCCAGGCAGGGTCACCCGGCAGAACAGCACAGGGAGGAACCTCAAGGTTGGGCTCAGCTCCCTGCTCACGTCTGTAACGATCAACGGCACGCAGACAGTGCGACGGCCAGCCCAGAACGCGACCAAGACGCGCTGTCGACCACCCCCACAGCTGATCTGGCCCAACGGCTTGATCGCTGCAGAACGCGCGGATATCCGCCATGCGGGAACTCCCCAAGCCCGGACAACAGGTCCATCGCCACCACCATCCCCGCATCAGACCACCGCAAGTACATTTGTACTAGCACAATCGCTGTGCGACCTTGCCCTGGCTCAGACGTCGTGGCTCACAAGCTGATTCATCACCTGCTGCAGTTCAGATGGCACGCGCCTGAGCACGCGCCCCTGACGCAACATCACCAGCTGCACCGTCGCCTCGGCAACCACCGTTCCCCCGCGAACGAAGTGGGAGGCCCATGGCCAACGCACACCCTGCTGAGCACAACACCGGCTTTCAACGCGCACCTCATCACCGTGCCGGAGCGGGTGGCGGTACTCCAGGTGGAGAGAAACCACTGGCATGTCAATGCCCATCTCGGTCATTGCTGCATAACCCAGACCGGCAGCCTGCAGGGCCTCAACCCTGGCTTCCTCCAGCCACTGCACATAGGCCCCATGCCACATCACACCGGCGTAATCGGTGTGCTGCGGGAGCACACACTTGCTCAGGGTCCACATGATCCGCGTAACGCTGTGCCATCAGCTTGTCGCTACGCAGGAATCCTCCCCATAGGCTTCCGCAGAGGACGCTTCATCACCCTGTGTTCAGGAACCTTCTGATTGCCGACTCGGGCAAGGGTCACGTCGAGGAAATGATTCGCATGCTCCAGGACATTCCAAGCCTGAAGTCCGCGAAAATCAATCTGCTTCATGTGATTTCAGAGCAGAGCAAGTCGCAATCCGATGGCCATCGCGACGAAGCGGAAACCCTGTTGAACAGCGCAGTCACCCGCATGGGGCTCAGCCCCTCGAGCGTGAGCACCTTGATTCGAGAGGGCGACACAAAGCAGACCGTTCTCAAAGTTGCCGATGAGGTTCAGGCTGACCTGATCGTGATGGGATCCCGCGGCCTCGGACGCCTTCAGTCCATTTTGGCCAACAGCACCAGTCAGTACGTCTTCCAACTCTCCACTCGCCCGATGCTGCTGGTCCGGGACGACCTTTATGTGAAGCATGTCAACCGCGTGATGGTGACGATCGACGGAACAGGCGTCGGGGACGACGCCCTTCGCACAGCCTGCGAGCTGGTGCGTGAAATCCCAGGCGGAACCCTGACCGGTGTTCATGTCGTTCGCCAGGATTCAGCACCGTCACGGGGAGGCCGCACCAAAGCGGACGACGTTCTGGATGCTGCTGTTCAGCGTGCAAGGGGATTCGGTGTTGACATGAAAGCCATCCACACCGAAGGGAAAGACATCGGTCGCAGCGTTTGCCTGGCTGCAACGGAATGCAATGCCGACCTTGTGGTGATTGCCTCTCAGGACCGGCGACCTCTCGTTGCCAGAGGACTGGTTGATCTGGACAAGCTGCTGGGCGGATCGGTCAGCGACTACATCCGGGTTCACGCACCAGCACCAGTGCTACTGGTGCGTGAACCGGAACAGGGCTGAGCTCAGGCCTCGTTGTTCTGCGTGCCGATGTAGAGCACGATCAGGAAGATCGCCGGAACCAGAATGAACAGGAGGCTGGCGACGAATCCGAGATCGTTGGTTTCCATGGCCGTTGGAGGGATCCAGGCGAAGGTATCACCGACACGAGGCCTAGGGAGCGTCTCCCCTAGGCCTCGTCACCGGCGGTAGCAGCCCTGGCATCGGTGCCATCGTCCTCGGCCCCATCCTGATCCTCGTCATCGAGCTCGCTGACCGGTGGCGCAGGCCATGCGGTGGGGCCAGCGGGGAGAGGAGCCTGCCTGGCCGCAGCCAGTCTCGAATCCGCGTTAGCAAGCCGAACCTGCGGACGGGTGAGCACCATGACGGATTTCTCTACAAGTGCTTGACAGGCCAAGCGCCAGTCCTGGGGACGGCGACGCAACTTGTTTTCTTCGACCGCGGTTCGTGCCGTCAGCGCATCGGCTCCGTTCTCGTCAACGACGGAAACAAAGCAGGTGATGCACTGGCCACAACCACCGCAATTGCCCAGCTGCCCCTTGAGTCCATAGAGCTCGATCCCCTCGCGCCGGGCGACCTCCCTCAGGTTTTCCCCGGGGTAACACTCCACATCACGCCCTTCACGAACAAACCGAATAACAGGCATGAGTCACCAAACAACCAGCCTCCATCATGCGCTGAAGCATTGCGTTTTGTGAACGGCTGCTCCTCGACTTTCATGTCACTGACAGTTGCGAGGACATCCGTTTTCTCCCGTCTGTCGGACAGAAGCCCTTACGATCGCCCATGTCTGACTGCATTAGCAGTCTTGTCCCCCGAACCTGACCCATGGGATTGCCCTGGTATCGGGTGCACACCGTCGTCATTAATGACCCGGGCCGCCTTCTGGCTGTGCACCTCATGCATACAGCCCTTGTAGCCGGCTGGGCCGGCTCCATGGCTCTCTATGAGCTTGCCATTTTTGACCCTTCCGACGCTGTCCTGAACCCAATGTGGCGTCAGGGCATGTTCGTCATGCCTTTCATGTCCCGCCTTGGCGTGACCGGCAGCTGGGGTGGATGGAGCATCACTGGCGAAACGGGTATCGATCCCGGTTTCTGGAGTTTCGAGGGCGTCGCTGCCGCTCACATCATTTTTTCCGGCCTGATGATGCTGGCCGCCATCTGGCACTGGACCTACTGGGATCTGGAGATCTGGCAGGACCCGCGCACTGGCGAGCCGGCTCTTGACCTGCCGAAGATTTTCGGCATCCACCTGCTGCTGGCTGGACTTGGCTGCTTCGGATTTGGTGCTTTCCATCTCACCGGAGTTTTTGGTCCGGGCATGTGGATCTCTGATGCATATGGGTTAACCGGACACCTCGAGGCGGTCCAACCGTCATGGGGCCCAGAAGGGTTCAACCCCTTTAATCCAGGGGGAATCGTCGCTCACCACATCGCCGCTGGAATCGTCGGCATCATTGCCGGCATCTTCCACATCACCACTCGGCCGCCCGAGCGCCTCTACAAGGCACTCCGAATGGGCAACATCGAGACCGTTTTGGCGAGTGCAATCGCAGCTGTGTTCTTCGCCGCCTTCATCGTGGCTGGAACCATGTGGTACGGCTCAGCCGCAACTCCTGTTGAGCTTTTCGGACCCACCCGTTATCAGTGGGACCAGAGTTACTTCAAGACAGAGATCAATCGCCGCGTCCAAACCGCTATGGACGATGGCGCTACACGGGAACAGGCTTTTGAAGCGATTCCCGAGAAACTTGCCTTCTACGATTACGTCGGCAACAGCCCTGCCAAGGGTGGTCTGTTCCGCGTCGGTCCGATGGTGAATGGCGACGGTCTTGCCACCTCATGGGTCGGCCACATCGTTTTCACGGACAAGTCCGGCTCAGAACTTGAAGTTCGTCGACTCCCCAACTTCTTCGAGAACTTCCCTGTCGTCCTTGAAGATGCTCAAGGCAATGTCCGTGCTGACATCCCCTTCCGTCGTGCAGAAGCCAAGTACTCCTTCGAGCAACAGGGCGTAACCGCCCAAGTGTTCGGTGGAGCTCTGGATGGGCAGACCTTCACTGACCCCGCCGACGTCAAGCGTCTTGCCCGTAAGGCACAGCTGGGTGAAGCCTTTGACTTCGACCGCGAGACTTACAACTCCGACGGCACCTTCCGCAGTTCACCCCGTGGCTGGTTCACCTTCGGCCATGCCACGTTCGCGCTGCTGTTCTTCTTCGGGCACATTTGGCACGGTGCTCGCACCCTGTACCGCGATGTGTTCGCCGGTATTGATCCCGACCTCGGTGATCAGGTGGAGTTTGGCCTCTTCGCCAAGCTTGGTGACAAAACCACCCGGCGCCTGCCCGAGGGATACGTTCCCCCCGCTGGAACACCCCTCAACTGATCGCCCTACAGGAACAACACGATGGAAAGCTTCGCTTACGTCCTCATCCTTACCCTCGCGATTGCCACACTCTTTTTTGCAATCGCATTCCGCGATCCGCCGAAAATCGGTAAGTGATTTAAACCTTCAAAGCCCCGCCACGGCGGGGTTTTTTCATGCTTTCCCATGCCGGTCGTCGCAAGATGGTCTCGCCAACGAGAGCAAATCACAGCAGTCTCAAGTCACTGACAGCCGTCGGTGGAATCCGCAAATGAGACTGATGTCCCACAGGCCCTTCTCAAGTCTCAAATCACTGTCTACAGTTGGTGCAAGTTAATAACTCCTTCGGGGATGCAGTGCCCCTCCTGCCAAAACACAGATAGTCGCGTTCTTGAATCAAGGGCAGCCGATGGCGGACGCAGCGTGAGACGACGTCGCGAATGCCTGAACTGTGAATTTCGCTTCACCACCTACGAGCGGGTGGAAACCGTGCCGATCACGGTGATCAAACGCAACGGCAACCGGGAAATCTTCAGTCGCAGCAAGTTGCTGCATGGCTTGAATCGAGCTTGCGAGAAAACTGGCCTCGATACAACACGCCTGGAATCCCTGGTTGAAGAACTGGAATTGAAGCTTCAGCAACGCTCCGGTAAGGAAGTCAGTAGCGCTGAAATCGGTGAATTCGTGCTGCGGGATCTCAAGCAGATCAGCGAAGTGGCCTACATCCGATTCGCATCCGTTTACCGCCAGTTCCGAGGCATTGACGACTTCGTCTCAACGTTGGAGACGCTCAACGCCGATCAAGGCCAGAACCATCTGGCCACAGTGCGTTGAAAGAGTGCGTTGAAAGAGTGCGTTGAAAGAGTGCGCTGAAAGAGTGCGTTGAAAGAGTGCGTTGAGTCGGTGGTGTGAACAAGTGAGCTTTTTGAGTCCGTCTGGTCTGTAAAGTCGTGGATTCTCCGTAAAACGTCGGCGGGCGTTTGACGTGAACTTCTCGTACTGCCCACCTGAGGTAGACCGCCACCCCCCCATGTCTGCGACTCCGACAGAAGAACAGATCCAGGATCAAGTTCAGGACGCGAACCCCACAGAAGCCTCCCCAGAAAACTCCGCCATTGAACAGGCGTTTGAGGGTGAGGACCTCAGCATTCCTGAGGACGTCCCCACAGCGGATGATCCCAGCAGCCGTGCCAGCAGCCGCAACCTGGACGACGCCGGCTTCACCATTGATGAGTTCGCGGCTCTCCTCAGCAAGTACGACTACAACTTCAAGCCGGGTGACATCGTCAACGGCACGGTCTTCGCCCTGGAGTCGAAGGGCGCAATGATCGACATTGGTGCCAAGACGGCCACCTTCATGCCCCTTCAAGAGGTGTCGATCAACCGGGTCGAGGGTCTGAGCGACGTGCTTCAGCCCGGCGAGATCCGTGAGTTCTTCATCATGAGTGAGGAGAACGAGGATGGTCAGCTGGCGCTATCGATCCGGCGGATCGAATACCAGCGGGCATGGGAGCGGGTTCGTCAGCTTCAGAAGGAAGATGCCACCATTTACTCCGAGGTGTTCGCCACCAACCGTGGTGGTGCCCTGGTGCGCGTTGAGGGCCTGCGGGGCTTCATCCCCGGCTCCCACATCAGCACCCGCAAGCCGAAGGAAGAACTGGTTGCCGACTTCCTGCCTCTGAAATTCCTCGAAGTCGACGAAGAGCGCAACCGTCTGGTGCTCAGCCACCGCCGCGCCCTGGTGGAGCGGAAGATGAATCGCCTGGAGGTGGGCGAAGTCGTGGTCGGTACCGTCCGCGGGATCAAGCCCTACGGCGCCTTCATCGACATCGGTGGTGTCAGCGGTCTGCTGCACATTTCCGAGATCAGCCACGAGCACATCGAAACCCCCCACTCGGTGTTGAACGTGAATGATCAGATGAAAGTCATGATCATTGACCTGGATGCCGAACGCGGCCGAATCTCTCTCTCCACCAAAGCCCTGGAGCCGGAACCCGGCGACATGCTGACCGATCCTCAGAAAGTGTTTGACAAGGCGGAGGAGATGGCTGCCCGCTACAAGCAAATGCTGCTCGAGCAGGCTGAAGAAGGTGAAGACCCGATCAACTCCATGATGATCTGAGCCTGAATGGCCACACTTCTGCTGAAGGGAACACCCATCAGCTCAATTGATGGGGTGCTGTTCGATAAGGACGGCACCCTTTCCCATAGTGAGCCTCATCTACTGGCATTGGCAGAGGAACGCATCAACAGAGCCATTGAAATCGGGCAAGACCAGGCCCCACCACTCGAAGCCTTTGCGCTGAGAGACACCTTGCGCAGAGCGTTCGGTGTGAGCAACGACATGCTCCATCCAGGCGGAACCCTTGCTGTTGCCTCCAGACAGGACAACATCGCCTCAACCGCAACGGTGTTTTGCCTCCTTGGCTGCTCATGGCCCCAGGCTCTGGCCATGGCCCACGCCTGCTTCGACGAGGTTGACCAGGGCGGTTTGGTTGACGCGACCCCAAGCCCTTTGCTGAACGGTGCAGAACGACTGCTACGGGCCCTGAATCAGCTGAATGTGACCACTGCTGTCATCAGCAATGACACCCGATCCGGCATTGATGACTTCCTGGATCACCATGAGCTCAGTGCATGCATTGATGGCATCTGGAGTGCTGACGACCATCCGCGAAAACCCGATCCGCAAGCCGTTCTGGAGCTGTGCGACTGCCTGGGCCTTCCACCCCAGCGTTGTGCATTGATCGGGGATGCTGAAACCGACCTTCAAATGGCTCTTCAGGCTGGAATTGGCTGCGTGATCGGATTCACCGGTGGCTGGAGTCGCACTCCAGAGCTGCGCTCTGCTCAGCATCTACTCCACCACTGGGACGAGCTCGCCATCAACACTGCCGCGTAAAGTCGCGCCATCTGGAGAGTCGAATGAGCCGTTACGTCTTTACGTCCGAGTCCGTTACGGAAGGGCATCCCGACAAAATTTGCGACCAGGTCAGCGACGCCGTTCTCGATGCGCTGCTGGCGCAGGATCCCGCTAGCCGCGTGGCCTGCGAAACGGTTGTGAACACCGGCCTCTGCATGATCACGGGTGAGGTGACCTCCAAAGCCCAAGTGGATTTCATCCACTTGGTTCGCAATGTGATCAAGGAGATCGGTTACAGCGGCGCACGGGCCGGTGGATTCGATGCCAACAGCTGCGCGGTGCTCGTGGCTCTTGACCAGCAGTCCCCCGACATCGCCCAGGGCGTGAACGAGGCCGACGACCACGCTGGTGATCCCCTTGATCTGGTGGGCGCTGGGGACCAGGGAATCATGTTCGGCTACGCCTGCAACGAGACGCCCGAGCTGATGCCGTTGCCGATCAGCCTGGCCCACCGGCTGTCGCGCCGCCTTGCCGAAGTGCGCCACAACGGGACCCTGGATTACCTGCTTCCTGATGGCAAGACACAGGTGAGCGTTGTTTATGAAAACGACAAGCCCGTCTCCATCGACACGATCCTGATCTCCACTCAGCACACCGCTGATGTGGATGGAATCAGCGATGAACAGGGGATCCGGGAACGCATTACCAAAGACCTCTGGACGCATGTCGTGGAGCCGGCAACCGCCGACCTGGCGCTCAAGCCATCCCGTGAGGCCACCAAGTATCTGGTGAACCCAACCGGCAAGTTCGTGGTAGGCGGTCCGCAGGGTGATGCCGGCCTCACCGGTCGCAAAATCATCGTCGACACCTATGGCGGCTACGCCCGCCACGGCGGTGGTGCTTTCTCTGGCAAAGACCCCACCAAGGTGGACCGCTCAGCTGCCTATGCCGCCCGCTACGTGGCCAAGTGCCTTGTGGCCGCAGGACTTGCTGAACGTGCCGAAGTGCAGCTGAGCTACGCCATCGGCGTGGCCAAGCCTGTGTCGATTCTGGTGGAGTCCTTCGGCACCAGCCAACTGGACAACGATGCCCTCACCGCCCTCGTGCAGGAGCATTTCGATCTGCGCCCCGGCGCCATCATTGAGATCTTCGGCCTACGCAACCTCCCCCAACAACGCGGCGGTCGCTTCTACCAGGACACAGCGGCCTACGGCCATTTCGGACGCAACGACTTGCAGGCTCCCTGGGAAGACGTCAGTGCCAAAAGCGAAGAACTGCGCCAAACGAAGGCTGCACAGGGCGTCACTGCGTAGGTCATGACACAACCACCACTGGTGCTAGGCATCGACCTGGGCACCAGCGGTGTTCGCATTGCTGTGCTGGGCATGGATGGTGTGTTGCACCACACCCAGGCCAGCAACTATCGGGGTGAGTTTTGCGACCCAGAGTCTTGGCGTGAGGCCTGTCGAGAACTGCTTACGGCCATCCCCAACAGGCTTCAATCGCAACTCAAGGCGCTTGCAGTTGATGGCACATCAGGCACCCTCCTGGCCTGCGACTCCCACGGCCTTCCCCTCGGGAAAGCCTTGCCTTACTCACTGGCCTGTCCAGAGGTGGATCCCCTTCTGCAAGGACTGGTGGGCACGGGGAACCTCGCGCAAAGCAGCAGCAGCAGCCTGGCGAGGGCACTTCGGCTGACATCCAGATTCGGCAGCAAGATCCTCTTGCGTCATCAATCGGACTGGATCAGCGGATGGCTTCTGAACAACTGGAGCTGGGGGGAAGAAGGCAACAATCTCCGACTGGGTTGGGATCTGATCTCCAACAGCTGGCCAGCCAGCTTTGCCAAGCAACCATGGCGGCAGGCACTGCCCGACATCCGTCGCAGCGGCAGCATCCTGGGCACAATCGCACCAGAGCAAGCCAAAGCCTTGGGCTTGGCCGACGATCTGATCATCGTGGCCGGGACGACAGATTCCAACGCCGCTGTGTTGGCCGCCCATCCCCAACCAGGAGACGGGGTCACCGTGCTGGGCACCACGTTGGTGATGAAATGCTTCACAGAAGCTCCTCTGAAAGCACCCGGCGTCACCAGTCATCGCGTCGGTGGACGCTGGCTCTGTGGAGGCGCCTCCAATGCAGGGGCAGGCGTGCTGCGGCGCTTCTACAGCAACGACCAGCTCGCGGAGCTCAGCCGCCAAATCGACCCTGACACCAATAGCGGCCTCTCCCTGCGGCCCCTGCCCGGTCCGGGCGAACGCTTCCCTGTCGATGATCCTGAGCTGCTGCCGGTGCTGGAACCTCGCCCGGTGAGTGATGCCCTCTACCTACATGGACTGCTCGAAGGCCTCGCCGAGATCGAAGCGCAGGGTTGGCAACGCCTCCAGGCTCTGGGTGCCGCCGCGCCCCAACGGATCATCAGCATCGGCGGCGGAGCGCGCAATCCCCAATGGAGACGGCTTCGGGAACGCCGTCTTGGCTGTCCTGTAACCAGTTGTCAAACACCCCCAGCTGCAGGTGTGGCGCGACTGGCCCAACAGGCCCTAGTCGGGTGAGAATTCCGGCAACAAGCCAGCCAGCCATGCCCTCCAATCTCCGCGAAATTCTGGCGATGGGGCTCTTCATCGTGTTGGCCTGTTATGTGGGATTCAGCGGCATCCGCCTCGGCCTTCTGCTAATCGAGCGCTTCGCCTGAACCAATCACTGCAAAGATTGCATTCCCTTGTTTCATACCGATGCCTGCAGACGCCCTCACTGATGCCGTCAGCACACGGATCTGCAAACACATGAACGACGACCATGCGGAAGCGGTGCTCGCCTACGCCAAGCACTACGGCGGCGTCAGCAATCCCGCCGCCGCACGCATGGTGTCTGTGAAAGCAGAGACCATGGAACTAGAGGTGGATGGCGCGAGCATCAGCATCGCTTTCGATCACACCCTCACCGACAGCGAAGACGCCCATCGCACGTTGGTGGCCATGCTGCGGGCGATGCCCAAGGAGAACGGCTAAGCCAGGAACAATCTGATTCAGCAGTGGAACGCTCGATGCACCGAGCTTTCCGCTGTGCATCGAGCGTTCCTGGCCTTCGCCCAGACCCTGCTGATCGAGCCCCGTTGCCCGATCTGTGATGGACCTTGGCAAGAGCCACAGGCGCCGACATCTCCCTGCAGACACTGCCGAGACGCACTGCAGCTTCCTCCTGAGGGCATCAAGGGCCTGGAGCCCTTGCATTGGTGCGCTCTCGGGCCTTACGAGGGCAGGCTGCGCCAGCTGTTGCTGAAGGTGCGTCAGCCAACCAAACAGAAAGCACTGTCGGTGTTGGTTCAGATGTTGTCTGACAGCTTGAGCCTGCCTTCCACAGCGGTGTTGGTGCCGATTCCAAGCTGGAAACGGCAGCGCACCAACCCCCTGCCTCAGCGCATTGCCAATGGATTGGACCGACCAACAGCAGACCTGCTGCAACGACCCCGTGTCGGGCTGAGCCAACACCATCTGAACAGAAGCCAACGCCAGACGAACCTGATCGGCGCGTTCCGAGCCAGTCCCCACAACCCAGCAACAGCCCTCACCTCGGTCTGGCTCGTGGATGACATCCTCACGACAGGGGCAACCGCTTTGGCGGCTCGCCAGGCGCTGGAAGAGGCCGGCCATGGGGTGGCTGGATTGATCTGCCTGGGACGCACACCCGCAAGACAGCACAGGCGGTGATTTAAGATTCCCAGGTCGCTTAGGCGACGCGCCGGGATAGCTCAGTTGGTAGAGCAGGCGACTGAAAATCGCCGTGTCCCCAGTTCAAATCTGGGTCCTGGCATCACATCGATGCCAAAACTGCCGTGTCATTCATCTCTCCAGATGCAGGCACAGACCGTGTTTTTGACAACGCGGACAGCTTCGCGATGGTGTTCGATCGCACCTGGAAACAACTGCGAGGCAGCAACAGCGACGAGCTCAGCCAAGAACAGCACTTGGAAGAGGTGCTAAAGGCGATGGCAGATCACCCGTTTCTGATCAGTTCACCCGACATGGCGCGACAGGTGGCGGCCTTCAGAATTCGTCTGCTTGAGCTGGCCTAATCAGGCAGACAGCAGATCAATCTGAGGATCATCCACATATTCAGTGTCGTCACTGATGGCGTCGTCACTGAGGACTTCGTCCTCGACACGATCGACGTCCTCCATCGCCACCTCAGGGGTTTCTGAGACCTCGTGATCGTCGGCTGCTGAAGCATCCTCAGCGTGGGAATCAGCATGGAGAGCCACGACCTCGCCTGGGGTCAGACGATCCCGAAGCATCCGCACTTTCTCTTCACTCGCCAAAAGCAGTTCGCTGGCGTCATCGCTGACAGCGACGATCTCCGCGTCAGCCACCTGCTGCCCCTCCACGTCGGCCAACCTCGTCTCCAGCTCCATCAGGCGATCAGCCAGTGTTTCCACCATCTCACTGAGACTGAGCAGATGGGTGCACAGCTGTTGCTCGAACGCGGTGCGCGGAGAGGAGGTGGTCACCGGACAGGCCTCGGGTCGAGAGATTTCGCCGATGGTATCGATGCTGAGCTTCGTGTCCACGGCCCTGGGAGAAGCCACGACTGGCCTACATTCTCCAGGGCTTTCGAGCGATTGAGGAGATGTCAAGGCTGAAGACAGGGCTGAAGGTCAGCGCCTGGGTCGCCGTCTTCATTGTTGCCGTCGTTTATCTGCAGCGTTACGGCATCGCACCGCTGCAGAGCGCTGTGAATGACATGGGCATCTGGGCCCCACTCGGTCTTTTTCTGCTGCGGGGGGTGAGCATCATTCTGCCGGCGCTGCCGAGTTCCGTTTATTCCTTACTGGCCGGCTCTCTGCTGGGGTTCAAAGTCGGCTACCTCACGATCATCCTCTCTGACCTGGTGTTCTGCAGCGCGGCGTTTTTCATCGCCCGCCGCTGGGGACGTGGCCCGGTCAGCCGTCTGGTGGGAGCCAGCGCAATGAAACGGATCGATGGTTTCAGCAAAAACCAACTGGAAGGCAACTTCTTTTTGATGACCGGTCTGCTGATGACCGGGCTGTTTGATTTCCTCAGCTATGCCATCGGGATCAGCCGCACCCACTGGCGCATCTTTGCGCCTGCTCTGGTGATCAGCGTGCTGATCAGCGATTCGATCCTGGTGGCCGTCGGCGCGGGCGTAGCTCAGGGCGCAAGCCTCACCCTGGGCTTGGCGCTGCTGGCGATGTTTGCCCTGGCCACTGTCACGGGCCTGCTGAAAAAGAACTCCTCAGCGGTGCCCTCAGACGACACCCCCTGACGCGAAACATCAGGGATCACTGCCGGTGCATGTCGATTCCCACGAACCGATCACCTGCACGGGGAAATTCCAGGACACTGGTTAAATTCATGTTGAGCGGCGTTTCTTGATGAGCGCACTGGCAGATCCGAGAATTGCTGTCCTTCAGGACCAGGCTGGCAGCAGCGGTGAGCTGGATCTACCGGTCGGAGATGGCTGTTTTCGGATCAATCTTCGCGATGAAAACATCGAGCTCTGGCGAGAGACATTTGATCAGCACACCACGCCGGCCAATCTTCTGTTGGCATGCGAAGAAAGCAGTGGTGATCTCAAGGACACCCGCCTGACCTGGGTGGTCGGATCAGCCATCCGCACAGCGACGGCATCCAATCCAGACGCCGTCGCTGTGCTGTTGTCGCAATTGGGCATACCGGCAGAACTCACCGAAGCTGCAATCACCCGTTGCCCTGGGCTTGGCCAAGACTTGGTGTGGGCCTTTTACTTGGAACGCCACGGCTGGCTCATCGCAACACCTGTGGCCACCGTCAACGATTGAACCTCCAGAACATCGATTTCAAGACCCTGGTGCAGGAAGCGCAAGTTCAGGGCCTGACAAAAATCAAGGCACTGCCCGAGGCCACGCGCGCCATCCTCGAGCGTGCCGACCAGGGGCAAAGACTGCTCTCACCCGATGAACTGGCCAGCATCTGCCAGTCGTCAGGAGTGGATTGCACGCTTCCCGGCAACCTGTCGAAAAGGACGAATGACTTGGTGAATCAGGCGAGGGGCCACCTGCTTGAAACCCAGCCAGAGCTCGTGGAGCCGGGCGGGGCTCTCCACCCGCAGGACAGAGCAGAGGCCTGCTGGCGCGACTGCTGGAACTTTCTGCGCGTCATCATCTATGCGGTGGCATGCAACCAAAGCCGCTTTACAAATCCCAACGGGATGGCGGCCCTGCGGGAGCTCTACAGGCGGATGAATGTCCCCATCGAGGGGATGAATATCGCCCTCGACCAACTGAGACAGCAGGCCTTGAAAGAGATCTCGCGACCAAGCGACCGGCAGTTGATCAACGACTGCTTCCAGCACCTCAGTGCGGAGCTCAACAAATCTGCAGTTAAGAGCTGATAAGCGCAGCCACCTCACACCCAATTATCAAGGGAAGATCACACCCAAGTATTTCTACTCACGGGGCACGCCATGGCCATCCCGCTTCTTGGGTATCCGCTCAACACACAGAACGGTCGCGTCAGCAATCTTGCCGGTGACAGCAGCACCATCAAGCCTCAGATGTATGCCTCCTGTGCTGCAGGCGATGACACATCCAGAGTCGAGATCGACAGTTTGATTGAGCAGGCCTACCGGCAGGTGTTCTTCCATGCGATGCGCAGTGATCGCGAACCGTTCCTTGAATCACAGCTGCGCAGCGGAAACATCACGGTTCGGGATTTCATCCGTGGCCTGCTCCTGTCAGAACGCTTCCAGCAGGGTTACTACCAGTGCAGCTCGAACTACCGCATGGTGGACCAGGTCGTCGGCCGAGTACTCGGCCGCCCGACCCATGGCGACGCTGAACGCCGTGCCTGGTCCATCGTGATCGGCGAAAAGGGTTTCACATCCTTTGTCGACGCCCTGCTGGACAGCCCCGAATACATGAACTGCTTCGGGTATGACCTTGTTCCGCAGCAAAGGTCCCGGGTTTTGCCCGGACGGGGTCTCGGAGAAATCCCCATCTACCAACAATTCCCGCGCTACGGAACCGACTGGCGCGACGCGCTTCAAGATCGAGCGCCCAGCCAGCAAGGCGCCGAGGCACAACGACTGAACGTCGCCGCCACATGGGTGAACGACGAACCGCCTGCCTTCGCACTGAAGCTCTGGCTCGGTCTGTTTGCCGTCGGTGGATTCGAGATCGTGCGGGTGCTCCTTACGATTGCTGTTGCCATGCTCCGCAACTGAGATGTCGATGCCCAAATCTGGGGCTCTTAATCTGCGTGAATGGGCGGCACCGGAACAGTGCGGAGCATCCAGCTCCGCTAACAGTCCAGTCGATGCTCGAGGAGCCGACTGGAGTGGTCAGGACTTAGGAGCACTCGACCTGAGAGACGCCAAACTCTGTCGATGTGATCTACGCGGCACGAATCTCAGCAAGTGCCAACTCGAAGGAGCTGACTTACGCCTAGCCCGTTACGACCAGACAACTTTGGTACCGGAAGACTTCGCACTCAACACGAGCGGAGCCGTTGGCCCAGGGGCCAAGCTGAATGGGGCTTTTCTGAACAGCACAGATTTGCGGGGAATGGACCTCAGAGGCAGCGTGCTGATGGGTGCCTATTTAAGTGGCTCAGACTTGAGTGGAGCTCTGCTTGATGGAGTCTCCTTAGCTGGCGCGGACCTGCGATCAGCCACATTTCGCGGAGCCATGTGCCGGGGGACCCGATTCGGAACCTGCGAGATGGACATGGTCGATCTGCGCGGCGCCAACCTTGAGGGGGCAGCTCTCGAAACGGTGACGTCGATTCGTGGGGCCGACTTTTCCCTATGCACCGGGCTGGAGGATCAAATTGGCGCTCTTTTGAGCCGATCCGTCGAAGAGCTCGACTGCTGGAATCCGATCACCCGCTCCACGACAAGGGCGAGCCTGGAATCCCTGATCAAGGGGAAAGACGCCTAAGGCGAACGTTCCGAATCAAAACTTTTCCTACAAAACCCGCCGAGATCGCCGTCGCGGCCGAGAAATCATTCCGTGACGCAACAGTCGGACACAATTGATTGAGGTTTATAAAGAATGCTCTTCGAGCGCAAACTTCTGAAGGACTATTGGTCGAACCACTGCGTGTGAATTCATGCCTTTCGGTCCAGCCTCGCTTCTAGGGGTCGAACGCTTCTCTGAGGAGAGTGAAGCCCCCCTCGAGCTGATCCCAGGCGATGAGGACGCCAGGAAAGAACAGATCATCCGAGCCGTTTACAAGCAAGTGCTTGGCAACGCTTACGTGATGGACAGCGAGCGGCAGATCGTTGAAGAATCCCAGTTCAAGCTTGGTGAAATCAGCGTCAGAGAGCTGGTGGGCCGCATTGCCAAAAGCGACCTGTATCGCAGCCGCTTCTTCGATAACTGCGCGCGTTACCGCTACATCGAACTGGCCTTCCGCCATCTTTTAGGCCGCGCACCTGCTGACTACGCCGAAATGCGTGAGCACGCCGATCGCCTGGACAGCCAGGGATACGAAGCTGATATCGACAGCTTTCTGAATAGCGAGGAATACCAAAACACCTTCGGCGAATGGACGGTCCCGTATCAGCGGGGCTGGAAGACCGAAAGTTGTGCAACCTTGCAGGAATTCACCTGGAGCTTCCAGTTGCTGCGCGGCAACAGCAGCAGCAGCCTCAAGGGTGATCTTGCAGGCAACAGCAGCAAGCTGGGAGGTGCGGCTTATCTGAACCGAGCCATCGCGGTGGTTCCCCCGTCCTCCAAAGAAACCGCTGGCTGGAGTTTCCGGCCGTCCCCCAACCTGCAGGACGCACCAACGCGTCTCGGAGCTGGCGCAAGCGATCAAGGCCTCACGTATCGGGTCGAGGTCACGGCCTACAAAGCCAACAATGTCAGGCGGATTTCCCGCTACACCCGCGGCAACCGGGTCTTCTACGTGCCGTTCGACAAGCTCTCCGAGCAGTTCAAACGCATCCATAACGAAGGCGGCAAGATCGCCAGCATTACGCCGGTGACCTAAAAGCCTCGACCGCACTCATCTCGACGCCCACGCCCCCTCTCCCCTCAGCAAAACAATGGCCAACACACAATCTTCTCTTGGCTTCGGCACAACCACCAAGTGGAGTGATCCTGTTCGCTTCCAGCGCAAGGGAGTAGACCAAACCGCTGCTCTCACCATTGGTGAGTTCCTGAAGCAGTCGTGTGATCAGATGGCGATTGGGGTTGGTCCACGCACTCATGCTGACTGCCCCCATCGCGTCACGAGCGAGTGCTACAGCCCAGAAGATGTGGCGTCACTGGAGACAGTAATCAGTGCTTCTTATCGACAGGTTTTTGGCAACGCCCATGTGATGGATTTCGAGCGGTGCTCGGAATTGGAAGCTCAGCTTCGGGACGGTCGTTTGACCGTGCGTGAATTCGTTCGTGGACTGGCCAAGTCGAGCTTCTACAAGGACCGTTTCTTCAGAAGCGTTGCGCCGCAAAGGGGTGTCGAGCTGAATTGCAAGCACCTGTTAGGCCGAGCACCTGAAACACAGGCCGAAATCTCAGCCAAAATCGCCCTGCTGGCAGCACACGGTCACGATGGCCTGGTCGACAGCATCATTGACTCCGCGGAATACCTCGAGGTCTTCGGCAGCGATGTTGTCCCCTATGCCCGTTCATGGTCTTCACCCGCTGACCTGTCGACAGCAGCCTTCCCAATGCTGGCCGCTCTGCAAAAGAGCTTTGCAGGCAGTGATAGTGCCCGCGGCGCAGGTCCAGCGCTGACCCGCAGCCTTGCCAATGGTGTGGCTCCTCGCATCAGCCTGCCAAGTCAGCCCGTTGGTCTGCGTCCATCGGCCGGAAGCTACACCTCCACCCAATTCAGCAGCAAAGCACCTGGCATCACCTCAGGCAAAGACTCCGGACCAATGCGCGGCGATGTGTATGTCACCTTTGGTCTTGGCCAGCGTGAGCAAGAGACTTTCCAACGTTGCCCTGGTGACGGCCCCGATCAACTCGCTGCGCTGATTCGTTCCACCTACAAGCAAGTGATGGGCAACCCCCATCTGATGGAGTTCGAACGGGTTATTTCCGCAGAGAGCAAATTCATCGACGGCTTCCTAAGCACACGTGAATTCGTTCGTGCCGTTGGCCTATCAGCCGAATACAAGCGCCGTTTCTTCGAAACCAGTGCGCCATATCGATTCATCGAGCTGAACTTCAAACATTTCCTGGGAAGGGCTCCGCAGTCCCAGGCCGAAATCAGCGAGCACACCAAGATTCTCGCCGAAGGAGGCTATGAGGCTGAAATCGCTAGCTACGTCGACAGCGCGGAATACCAGAACACCTTTGGTGAAGACACAGTTCCGTTCGCTCGGATCCTTACAGAAAGCGGCCGCTCTCAGGTTGACTTCAACCGTCAACTAAGCCTGGCAGAAGGATTTGCGGCGAGCGATACGGTGCTGGGCAGCTCCGCATTGGTGAGTTCAGTGGCCACAGGCCTGGCTCCCAGCGGCTGGAGCAAAACCACCAGCCGGGCAAACCGCACCGGTACACAGTCTGGTGCCCCAGATCCCACCAAAAAGCGTTTCCGCATTGTTGTTGCTTCGCAGGCAGCTCGCTCACGTCAACGCACGGCTGGTAACAGCTACGTGGTGTCCGGCAAAGACATGAGCAGCCAGATGAAGTACATCCATGCCCGCGGAGGCAAGATCGTTTCCATCACTGAGGTGATGTAAGGGCAAATCAGTTGCCTCTACTGGGAGCTACTGCATGAAGCAGCTCCCTCAAATCACCTTCTAATCACATCATCATGACTGAGCCAACAACTCTTTCCTCGGCTGCCAACGTCGACACAACACATGCTTCGGATGTGATTCGACAAGCGTACCGCCAGGTTTTTGGGAATCGACACCTGATGGAACTCGACGTGAACGCCTCGATCGAGGCATTGTTCATGAATGGAGATTTGACAGTCCAAGGATTGGTAACGGCTCTCGCGCAGTCAGAAACATACAAAAAGCTTTTTTTAGAAACCAACAGCCCATACCGCTTTGTTGAACTGAACTTCAAGCATCTCCTTGGCCGTCCACCCCGTGACCAAGCAGAATTGATGAGTCATGTCCGCCTCCTGCAAGAAGAAGGATATGAAGCAGAGATCGCTAGTTACACCTATAGCGATGAGTATCTTGGGGCCTTTGGCATCGACCAAGTTCCTTACAACCGGGCCACACAGAGCGTCGTTGGCGGAAGCACGCTCTTCTTCACACGAGCAAGAGCTTTGGATGCCGGTTATGCCGGATACGACAACGCAGAAACAGATTCAAAGCTCTTGAATAGCCTCTGCACTGAAAGTTCACCTGAGGCACAGGATCGTAGAGGTGTTGGTAATGCCGGCTCGTTGACCATCAACTGGACATCCCCCCGTCAAGTTGGTGCCAACCGCAGAGTGGTCCAGAAATCAGTGGTGAACCAAACGTCCATGTCGGCAACCATCAAAACAATCTTGTCTCAGGGAGGCAAGATCCTTTCTATTGCGAAGGTTAACTCCTTTTGATTTTCGTAGAATTATCGTTGGCTCATCAGTGATGATGGCAAGATAATCAAACATCAGCCACAGTAGCCGTCCGGCCGCCAACTACAGGAGCAACAACCTTTCTAAACATGCCTATTCTCCGCCCACCATCAAGTGAACACCCAAGCAGGAACACAACATTCCTGCAATCTGTAGCGTCGACTCCCATGGCCATGTCCATGATGGTGGATTCAATGGTTAACATGATGCAGATAAACCGTCCTTCACTGGATGAGCTCAACCCAGAAAGCAACACAACCTCGCATGACGATTGAGCAATTTGTTGCTCAAAGTTCAGGCAAGTGGCGCTCAATGCGATCAGGGCACTCTCTAGCTTTTCAACAGTTTGAAGAAGTTCTTAGCGAAGTCACAATAGAAGAGATCGATAAAGAGAACACCGCGGTAAAACAGCTAATTGAATCATCAATTATCGCGAACCAAGATGAGCACTTGGTTACATCACCATTCAGGATGGAGTGGTGCGCAGAAAGCGACTGGGAGCCCGAAGATCCGTCAGAAGTGTCATCAGGATCTTGCATTATTGTTCCTCTAACAAAAGACAATTACTCAGGAAAATTAATCAGAAGCGTTGGATACGCAGAATCTGAGGCCGCAATATCTGAATATCAATTTTTGGATGATGGTACATTTACCCTTACAACTCAATACGAGCAATCAATTGCGGAAGAAAGAATCTGGTTTGTTTCAGAAAATGTTCGCTGCAGATCCTCCGTCTTGAGAACATCTGCCGGATCAGGGATACTACAAACTTCGTTTGCATCCGAAGTCAGACGCATTAAGGCGTAGAGACACAAGATGAAGATGGATTTAGCCATTGCCGAATTCGCGAAGACTCTCGCTGGTGTTTACGACAACATCGAGCAGTCACAACAAAATCCAAAGGATTTTGCTCGAATCAATATCTTTTTTCGACCCTTACCGTGGCACGTCTTCCAAGGGCCTGGCTTTTATTCTGAACAATGTTACGACTATGCACCTTGGGATCCCTATAGACAGGGAATTCATCGTTTAACTGCAAGCAAAGAATCATTCATAGTAGAGAACTACGGATTTGCTAACCCGAGAAGATTGGCTGGAGCAGGTCGTAATGCCGAACTCATGAAAGACATCAACACTGCAACCTTAAAAAAACGGTGTGGATGTGCAATGCATTTCCAACAAGAAAAAGCAGGTCATTACATCGGAAAAGTTGAACCGGGAAAAAACTGCTTAGTTCCACGAGACGGAAAACTAACTTATCTTGTTAGCGAAGTTGAAGTGGATCAAGAAAATTGGATCAGCCGTGATCGAGGATTTGACCCCAAGACAGATGAACAGATCTGGGGATCCGAGCATGGCCTTCTAAAATTCAAGAGAATTAAAAGTTTCTCCGAAGAAATCACTGATGAGTGGCTAAATAGCAAAGCCTGAGATGCAGGATACACAAAAACAAATGAAAGCATGGATACGTTCTCAGCATCTAATATGCGTTGGAACGGACTTTATCTTCGAAACTGTTGATCAAACGCAACTAGAAAAGTTTGATAATTGCATACAAGCAATTGGCGGAAGAATTAGAACAGTTAAAGCTATCGGGAATTGGCCCATGGGACCAAGGCGATCATTCAAAATACTACAAGCCACCGCAAGTGTACCTAGACCAGGGGGAGAAGACCTTGTCACATATTGGGCCAAAAAAGGCAGCAAATCAACAAGATATTCAGAAATCAATTCTTGAGGAATATCTTACTCTTCAAACCATCCCATCCACGTATCCTGAGTAAAGTCAGTATGTTTGCTCCACTTTCTCAAAATTGCAGAAGAGTCGATTTCAAAACCATTAGCGGCAGCAATATCGATTACTTGATCTTGATTAAGAGCGGCTTTAATTTGAGCTTTTAGGTCAGGATTTTGGCGAACCAAAGCAATAAAAGCTTCTAAAGCATTGTCTTGATTTGCGCTAATGGCAGAATTGGTCATCTTGAGCCTCTGAAATCATAGAAATGAGTCTAGACGGAACGACTGCAAACAGGCAGTACAGCTAGGCACCATCCATCAACATAGCTCTCCATGCAGCAACCCTACGGAAAGCCCATGACCAATGATCGTTCGTAATGGTTTGAATGGATAAGGCTTCAGATTCGGACAAAATAACTGCATCTAATTCGACATACTGAAGCCAAGCCGAAATTGAAAACACATAATCACGGGAGGCTGCATAATCAACAATATCTTGATCAGTCTCACAGGCCTTCAATCCAGTGGCCATGGCATGGTCGTAAACAACCAGATCAATAAACTGCTCAATAACAGAATTCGACATCGTCAGCAGCTTTCAATCCAAAGTGCAAAATTGACCTTTTCACAAATCATCTGCAGAACCAAAGGGCCTCCAGGGCATCGCAACAAACGCCAGGGAATATTTTTCTCCAATACACCAGAGTCAATAGTGATTTTAGGGGGACTTGTTGCCTGCTCATAAGGAATCAGTGCTGAGCCAGTGAGCGCAGGCTCTACCTGTTTAACAATGTCTGTCAATTGAGCCAAATCAACAACCAAATTAAGTTGATTTTGAACCTCTATTGAACTCTGAACAGCTTGCACGAACCTTGGAAGTGCTTGCTCAAGCTCAGGCGAAACAGGCATGGTGTCAAACTTCTCTTCACTACAATAACAGAAGGGAAGGATGCGTTAAAGCTGAAACCAGAAGAACGGCGATATACATTAATCATGAATCAATTACCTCTAAGCGGGATATATCGATGCTATTGTCAAAAGGACAATGGAACTCCTAAGCCGCTGCAGGCTCAGACATGATCAAGCTCAATTTGGAGCTCCACTAGCAGCTGGCAACGAAATCCAGGTTTTTCTTTAACGACCCCTGAGACATGGCCGAGAGATTCGACAACTTGGTTGAAGGCTTGACAGAGGAGCAGGCTATGGCTGTCATCTTGGCTGATCCAGACACACTTGAGAGGCCGGTTGATAAATACATGGCCGCGACAAGACTCGGCGCGAGCAGCACTGAAGAATCCCTCGAAGTGCTGATTAAAGCTTCAGAGTTAGATCCGGAACATCTCTATAATCGCATCACTCGACGCAAGGCAATCGACGCCCTTGGTAGAAGAAAAAGCACAAAAGCTCTGCCCTCTCTTTTTCGCACATTGACCTGTAGTGACGAAGCAGCAGTCATCAATTCAGTAGAGGCGATTACAAAAATAGGAGCCCCACTAACTGAAACAGACCAAGAAAAATTACTGGGTGCACTCGAAGGAGAAGATATTCAGAAAAGAGCTGTCATTCAGGCCTTCTGTCGATTGGGAGTCTCCGGAGTCATCGACAGCATCAGACCACTTGCTGAAGACTGCAATCCACTGGTGGCTGGTGCAGCAAGAGCATACTTATCAAAAGTTACCGTGCAATCCAAAGGGCTGGATGTACTCATTCCTCAATTGGTCGATCCAATCGCAGGGAGAAGGCGTTCTGCCGTTATCGATCTCGGTGATGCTGGCGATGTATCAAGACTAGAGGCTCTCGTAACCGCACCTGTCTCGATGTCGTTGCGCGCTAGGAGTGCATTTCAGTTGGTCGACCCAGACAAGAAATGTCAAATTCCCGATAGGTATACCGAGTTGATCACACAACTCCTACAAGACAACCCCCAACAACTGAAACTTAGGCAAGAGTGGATTTGCGCCGTCGAACCGACGGAGATCGAAAACAACCTCCAGCATCGCGATGAAGCACGTCAGTACGGAGGAGCCTCAAGCTTGATGGCCATGGCCTTGCCAGAAAGACTGATCTTGATTGACGACATCAAAGAAAAACTATGGAGCGATTATGTAACGCACTATTACCTAACAGCCGTTGTAAGCCTTCAGGGTTTGGGAGAGCGAAGCGAACTCATCAGGCTTGCCTTGGCTGAAACGATTCCTCAATACACAAAATCCCGAATTGCGGCGGCCTGGGGATGCCTCCGCTTGGGCCTTGTGGACCAGAAGCCTCTGCTGGAGGAGCTTTCGGCCAATGCCTTCTGGCTACCACTGAAATGGAGCTGCCAACAAGTCCTTAAACAGATGTCATAAAGCGGGGCACAAAGAGATGAATAGTCAAAGGGATGGTTGGCGGAAAAACTTCACTAATTTTTCCTTTGTCAACTTGTGTGTCCTGACGACGGTGTTCAGGAAGTCGGTCTGGAAAGCAGGGGTATGTTCATTCGTGATGCGGAATGCATCTCCCCAAACAACGTATTCCACAACCCCATGCTCGACGCATTCTCCCGGGCTGCTGTCTCGGCCGATTCCAGCGGCTCCTTCATTGGTGGCGGCGAACTTGCCTCTCTGAAGTCCTTCATTGCTGATGGCAACAAGCGCCTTGACGCTGTGAACGCCATCACTTCCAACGCCAGCTGCATCGTGTCAGACGCCGTCGCCGGCATCTGCTGCGAGAACACCGGCCTGACAGCCCCTAACGGTGGTGTTTACACCAACCGCAAGATGGCTGCTTGCCTGCGCGATGGCGAGATCGTGCTCCGCTACGTCTCCTACGCACTGCTCGCCGGTGACGCTTCTGTGCTGCAGGACCGCTGCCTGAACGGTCTCCGCGAGACCTATGCAGCTCTGGGCGTTCCTACCGGATCCGCTGCTCGCGCTGTTGCCATCATGAAGGCAGCCGCCAGTGCTCTGATCACCAACACCAACAGCCAGCCCAAGAAGATGGCTCTGACTTCTGGTGACTGCGCCAGCCTGTCTGGTGAAGCTGCTAGCTACTTCGACATGGTGATCAGCGCCATCAGCTGAGCCAGAGATTGATTTTCTGCACACCTGAACACCCTTCTTCTTAATCATGAAGTCCGTCATCACCACCGTCGTCGGCGCAGCCGACAGCGCTTCCCGCTTCCCCACCGCCTCCGACATGGAGTCCGTCCAGGGCTCCATCCAGCGTGCTTCTGCTCGTCTGGAAGCTGCTGAGAAACTCGCCAGCAACTACGACCAGGTCGCTCAGGAAGCTGTCGACGCTGTTTACAGCCAGTACCCCAACGGTGCCACCGGCCGTCAGCCCCGTAAGTGCGCCACCGAAGGCAAAGAGAAGTGCAAGCGTGACTTCGTTCACTACCTGCGTCTGATCAACTACTGCCTGGTCACCGGCGGCACCGGCCCTCTGGATGAGCTGGCCATCAATGGTCAGAAAGAGGTCTACAAGGCTCTCAGCATCGATGCTGGTACCTACGTGGCTGGTTTCTCCCACATCCGTTCCCGTGGTTGCGCCCCTCGCGACATGAGCGCTCAGGCTCTGACCGCTTACAACCAGCTGCTCGACTACGTGATCAACTCCCTGGGCTGATCATCAGTTCAAGCTGAGTGATTTTTTGATCTGACTGAGGGGTGGGCCAAAAGCCCACCCCTTTTTATTTTCAAGATCAAAAATCTGACATTCACAAGTCAGATATACTCAGTAAATAACACAAAAAGGCCACAAAAGCCAAGATACTAATAGCCAATCAGGCAGTAGTGAGAACATTCATCGACGCAATGATTACTCAAGGTGACCTCAAGTGAAAGGTCTTCATTCAATCCTTGATGAAACATCACTGAATTTAAGTTTCCAGCTCGCTTGCAAGTAACGACAAATTCGTGAGCTTCTAAGCACGTTGGAAAAGGTCACTGTTCTTAATCTATTCACTATTTTCCCTCATGCTAAGCACACAAACTAGTCCAGCAGGTATGGCTGCAGCAAGCCGCACCAAACCAGCGTCTTACTCCATGCCCAGCAAGGCTGGAAAAAACACAGTTCATCGGACTGTTGCTGGTGCCATCGCTGAATTCAAGCGCAACACCTGTTCCCAGATGGGCCTTGGCATTGGCCCAAGGCTTCACAGTGAATGTCCTTTTGCAGTGACATTCGACGAGTATCACCCAAGCAGCAGTGAAGCTCTAGAGCGCACAATCGTTGCTGCATACAGGCAGGTGTATGGAAATCTGCCTCCAACGGAAAACGAGCGCTGCACGTCCCTTGAGGTGCGCTTGATGAACGGAGAAATTACAGTCCGCGACTTTGTTAACGGCCTGGCAAAATCTCCTTTCTACAAGGAAAATTATTTCCATAATGTCGCCCCCCAACGTGGGATTGAACTGAACTTCAAACACCTGCTAGGACGGGCACCCCTCACTCAAGAGGAAGTTCAAAACAGCATCAAACTTCAAGCAGAAGAGGGATTTGATGCTCTGATCGACAGCCTCACAGATTGCGCAGAATATGCCGAAGTGTTTGGATCAGACATCGTTCCTTACATGCGAGCAGGCGATTCCTACGCAGGAATGATGACCAGCTCCTTCAACATGATGCGCGAGCTTGCCGGCACAAAGGTTGCCGTTAGTGACAACGCACAAGGACGTCGGAGTCGCACCACGACGCAACTGGCTGCGGCAGCGATCAGCATGATGAAGCCGATCTTTAAGGGCGCACCAACGCTGCCCCAACAAAAGTACGGCGGACATCAGCCTCCCAGGAGAACCGGCGCTGCTCCCTTCCGTCCCTTCGGCGTTAAGCCATTGCCATATTGATGAAGATGAATTAGGCACCGAAATGCCATCACTTCTGCCCCCTTTCCAGGAAGGGGGCATTTTTGTGTCCGGCGGCGACACTGCAAAGCCCCACAAACCGGTAGGTGCCTGATCAGAGTCGCTTAGATTGCGACTCAACGAAGTTGGACATCCCCCGTGCTCCAGGATTTCACCGATATCTCATCAATCAGCGAAAGCCAACTCACGGAAGAAGAAGCACAGCAGCTTGCTGATGAGCTCAACGCACAGTTAGGTGAAGGTGAAATCCCTCAATCAGATGCAGAGTCACTCGAGCGAATGGTCGCCGGTCTCGGAGATGCGAGAGGAGTTCTGCGACTCACCTTTGCAAAAAGTCTTGGAGCAGTAGGAGACAAAGCTCTACCCATTCTCTGTAAAGCACTTCGAAGTCACCAGAATGTCATCGTCAGGAGAGCATCAGCAAAAACGCTCAATTTAATTGGCAACAAGGAAGCATTACCTTATCTGCTTGAAGCCTTTTTAGAAGACAGTGATCCAGTTGTACTCGGATCTTCTGCTGGAGCAATGGCAACAATTGGCCCCGACGCCATGGATTCCTTACTAGGAATCCTGAAAAATCCAGACTGCACACCATTTCAGGTTGGCTTAATCAACCTAGCGCTAAGTTTTATCGGTGCCAAAGCACCCGAGACATTGCTAGAGGCTGCAGATTCAGACGTTGCTGAAGTTCGAGTTGCTGCAATTTCAGCTTTAGGAGATCAAATACAAAAGAGTGATGATCCTCGGGCACAAATCAGAGTATTCAAAGCACTAGACGACATCTCCTCGGAGGTGAGAGCAGAAGCAGTTACACTGATTGGAAAATCATGCGATGCAGAAGATGTTGAACATATGCTGTGCAAAAAGCTGATTGACGAAGACAATCAGGTGCGCAAGAACACTGCGATGGCACTGATGAAATTAGAAGCATATAATTCAGTCGAAAGCATAGAAAGGGCAAAGTCAGCAGAAACAGATAAGTCAGTACAAGCAGTATTCAATGTTGCAATCAACATACTAAGTAGAGATTTACAAGAACACAGGAGCAAATACGAATAAGAGTGCCAAAGCATCAAAAGGATGCCCTAAGCAGCCCAACTTCTACTCCACGTAACATAAACAAAAGGAATTCAAGCAAATCTGATAAGAAGCGGATAGCAGCAAGTGAAAATTTAATCTTCAAGAAAAACTTCAAGCTTCGTACGCATGAGCCCCAAAACCATAGAGTAGATGAAATAAGCTGAAAGGTCTTGCGAAGAAAACGATCGCGAAATTATGTTTTTTGCGATACGCTCGAAATGGAAGAGTTTTGCAAGGCACATTTTGAAGAATATCATTCAACCTCCAACTTCGGCTGCAATGTAACTCAGTTAAGCACTGGAATTCTAGAAACGCAGACCACTTGCTCACCAATTCAAGATGTCCATCTTGAAATTTTCAAATCCAACCAAACACTGCTCTATGAGGAAGAAGCCAATACAAAATCAGTATCATTCTGCTGGCTAGATAGTTTAGCGACAACTAATAAAGAGGTACTTACAACAATAAGCGGCCACCAGTTGACGAGAAATAGTATTGCTGGATTCAATCGGATCAACAAAACAGGAGGAAATATCTGGGACATTGTGGGAGCGAATGAAGAGCTTTGCTGCATGAGTTTAAAATGGAATAAATTACAGGAAAGAATAAATAAATTGAATGCTTTTAATGCCTATGCAAGGCTCGAAGAATGCATTGGAATTGACTCGGATGATCATGCCAGCACTCAACTCAAAAAATTATTCCATGATCATTTCAACGGCCAGCCATCAAAGAAACCGAATTCCTTTTACGATCTAGCAATCATATTTCTTGACAACGAAGATAATGAATCAACATTTGATGCACATCGGTGTGAGTCAACAGACCTCATAGAAGACATGGTCAAACTGATTCACGAAGATCGTGCAGGAATGCCGCCAATCACACTCGAAGAAATCACCGAATACCTCAATTCAAATAGAGACTCTCTAAATACAACATGTCGAAGAATTTTCAACATGGATGTAATTGAGCTTGTCAGAAGAATACGTTTGGAGCAAACCCGCAAGGCATTTTTAACTCCCCATTCCTCAACCGGACTCAAAGAATTTACAAAGAAAAGAACAGCACTTTACTATGGTTTCAAAAACTGGAAAAAATTTGAGCACTCCTACTCTTTGTATTATGGAGAAACTCCCAGTCAAACAATAGATCGATCAAACAGGAATATATATTCATTCAGTTCTTGGAAGGGAGAATAAAAGATGAAAACAACTTTTGAATTTCGTGATCCACTAGAGATTTCTGAAGAGCTGGCAAAACTTGGTCAACTGACAAAAATAACGCAGCTAGATGGTGGCAATGGTATCTATACGATGCAAGCCGCAACTGCCAATAAAGTATCACTTGCAGAAATATCTGCCAACAAAACCTTGCTGTACGAGGGATGGGGCAATGGTGTTACCATCGACTTCAATTGGATTACTCCAAAAATAGACATTCAAGATGCCTTTGGATATTGTGATGGATTTAAAATGGCGAAAAATAGTCTAGCTGGATTTGGAACCATTAACTCAATACCAGGGAATGCATGGGGAAAATATTCCAGTGAATGCTCTAGTACTGGTTGCATGATTGATAAAAAAATACTCCTTGAATTGCTTCAAAACTGCAAAGCATACGATGGACTCGAAAGACTCACGAGTGATCAGGGAGTTTATTCCAATAATAATGCCCTAGTCCAACTCAAAAGATTAGCGAAAAAAGAGGTATCGTCAGGAATTCAGACACCAGAAAAATACTTTGACCTAGTAATAGCATGCCTCGAAGAACCAATGAGTGAACAAAATAGTCACGGAGAAAAGAACATAGGCCAATTAAGAGAAATCATCAACCTTGCCCATAGCCAAAAGTCTATGGAATCTCCTCTATCGTTGCTTGAAGTGTGCAAACATATCAACACGAGCCAGGCATCATTATATCGCGTCTGTCAGGAATTCTTTGGCATGGGAATTATTGAGCTGATGACACATATTAGGCTGGAAGAGTCGAGGAGAATGATGCTCAACAAGGAAGCTCGTCAGAAATTAAAACTATACTCAATTCGCGATATTGCGATTAAATATGGGTTTAAACATCAAGGAAGATATGCGCGACGTTACTACACTGCCTTTGGCGAACTTCCAAGTCAAACCATAGAAAAGTCGAGGCGGTACAAGTTACCTTTCTAAACAACTAATCAAAACAATAAAGGATCAACCCTCTACAACTTGCGTAAAACCTCTGCACATGTCCATCGAAGAGGTTCCCAACTAGACATCATAAATAGATTTTCAATCTCACTACGACATTCGGATAAACCTAAGTTTAAACATCCCCAAGTGGCTGCAATTTTTGATTTTGCATACTGTGGAGCTGGCTCTGATAATGATTCCTTGGTAATGAAAGATAATTCTGTTAATCCAAGTTGAGAGATCAAACAGTTGACTTGATAGTGAACGCCATAGTCGGAGCCATGATTCTCCCAAATAGAGTTGATTGCCTCCGTTAGACCAGCAACCGGCCAAGTAAACAAGGTTTTTGCACCCGAATACTGGCGTTCTTCGTCTCTATGCCTTAGTAAGTCGCAGACTTCTTTTAAATCAACAGGTACATCAACACTTTGCGTGAAACTTAGATGACGAGAATCATCCTGCAACATTTGATTGATCAGGCTTCTTTGGGATTCAGTTTTAATCTTCGGAGTTATCTTGAACGCACTTTTAGCTCTTAAGGGCATTGAAACGGCTACTTTTGCAATATTCGACAAAAGAGACGGCTCACCAGCATCACCAATATCAATAACCGACGATCTCCGATAAATAACATTGGTATTTTCGAGGTGATCTGCAAGAATCTGCAACTTGCTCTTATCACCTTCAACTCTTATTGAATAAGCGATAGATGCGCCATTAACCAATATATTTGGATTGCTCTGTTGCTTAGAGATTATCCCATTACTATCATGCATCTCCAAACGACTAAAGCACTGAATTGCAACACGCTTCAGTACATCAGAGCCATCTTGAATGATCTTTAAAAGAGATGATTTAAACTGAGAATCAAGTGGAACGCCAAAATTAATCAACGTATCAACCGCATTAACAATTGTCTGCTCATCGCTACTAGACATAGCGTCATAAATGGTAGGTAATGTAGTGAGATCACGTCGACGTCCTAGTGCTTCAATAGATTTGCGGCGTGTAATAGAGTCAAAAATATTTTCTCTGTCCCCAGTGGCAGCTAAAACTAACGCGTCAAGAGAGTCTCGCGAAGAACAAGCTCCCAGCCTTGTCGCTGCAATATACTTAATGCCAGGATTATCGAGAGTACTAATATTTTGTGAAAGCAAATCAATGGCCTGGTGTTCATCCATCCACGAAAATAAAGTATCAAATCTCTGCGAGTTAGGCACCATGCAAAACGCGGATATTTATTTCTAACAGCGGAATTTATCTATAACGATAAATTGGTAAGAATTGACCCGTGCACCGGCAAGATTGATAATTAATGGCTATCTAGCTTAAGAAGAATAAAGCGAAGCAAGTGATCAGAGCACGATGAGAATTTCATCCATTGCATAGGCACCAAGCAGAAACAAGCCAATCTCAAAATCATGCTTGGTTAATACTTTACTTTTTACACAGAAGCCTGACAAAGCAGACGGGGCCTGACATCCAAGGAGCATGAAAAGCCCTCTAGACTCTCCATAGGCAAAACAACCCTGATAAGAAGCGGATACATGCTGGTAAAATATGGATAAGCAACTAGATTCTCTATGTCGCGTGCTGAATTCATACGCTTTCTTGAAGTTCTAGAAGAAGATTTGCCATTCAGAGCTCTTTTCCAGGAAGCTGAGCCCGAGGAAATCCTCAAGCTCGCAGATGAACATGGATTTATCTTTTCGGATGAAATAAAGGGTCGTTTCCTGAATCGATGGGCAGGTGTCTATTTCTGCCCATTTGCTAATGATGTGGGAAGATTATGCCCAAAAATGGTGCCGGAAGGATTTAGCACACTCCTACATTATTCACAGACAACATGTGCCAAAGAGGATAAAGTAGAACGTTTCGATTTTCGTGCTGGAGGCTATTATGAAGGAGTAAAAACAGTAACTGGATAAAGGAAAAGATATTAATTTCTAGAATTTAATAGGTTCTGAAGTCGTGCCAATGCAGACTGAGCTGCTTCCTGAATCAATGGATCATCATTGTTTTCTTGAAGTTTATGTAAAGCATCTTCAGCCATAGGATTCGGGATATCGGCAAGAGCCTGAGATGCACTAAAGATCAAAGCCACATTTTCACTGCTGAGAGACCTTGCCAGAAGTCTTATTGCCTCTTGAGACTTAAATTGTTGCTTACCAATCTGACCGAGACACATCAAAGCACCTTGTACGACCACCATATCTGTATCATCAATCCCTTGTTCCAGCATCTCCATCACTGAATCAGGAAAAGGCTGGTCAGGAAAGTTCTTGAACAATTGTACGAATGCCTTCGGACAACAACGCCTTGCAGTTTGATTCTCAGTTGTTGCATAAAGTTCGATCAAAGGATCGAATGCAGAACTCCCAAAGAAACCAATTCCTTTAACAGCCGCTCTATATACTTTGGGATCATGATGACAGAAAAGTTCTAATAATTTTGGCATCGCCTCTTTCTGATAGTGCTCAGAGAGAATCAAACAGGCTTCTTCCTGAATCCTAGGATTAGGATGCATTAGATCCTCAAATAATGCCTCAATTGAAGGAATAATCGAATCGTCGCTCACTTAATAGACTAATCATTGAGTTTTCCATATTAGCATTGGATGTCTCGGGTCATAAGAAATTGGAATTTGGTTCTCAACTAACCAATAACTGCCTGTGCTTTCAGACGCAGCAAACTGTCGACATCAGATTCGACAAGCTGTTGTAGCTGACGTTGATATCGAATTTGCAGACGATCTGTCTGATCAGCTTGGATTAAGAGGAGGCCTGCATAACACATATCCCAACCAGGCTTATTTTCTAGAGAAAAACAATTGTCGAGAATACAATCGTATTGATCAGGAAATAATTTAGCGAATGATAACAAAGCCGCTGGTGGTGATTTTCTAAATTGTGGGCGCTTATCTATAATCGCATCCGAGAGGATTTTATATATTCGAACAAGGGCTTCATCACTCCAACCTGCCTTCAGTCCAAACAAACGCATCAAAAAATAGTGCGCACCGTAGTCATTATGGGCTTTTTCTCGCCAGCAATTGTCAACAGCAATCCAAGTTTCTTCAGCATCACAATTCAAGAGCGCCTGCATCGCAAGATAACAACGACTGAAATCTGGGTGAAACAAGCCCTCTACCAAAAGCTGTGTAGGCATAGATTCAGCGTAATGATGAAGAACAGTTATCGATCGAGGATCATCAATAAAAAGTTGATCAACTGCTGTTATTGCGTGATCGTTTGAGAGTTTTTTTACAGGGTTATCAAATAAAGCTCGAACAGCTCGCATCCGAAATGCAGGGGAAATTGGTGCCTGGACTAAATCAGATAAAAGCTCAACAGCATTCGCGTCGATCACATCTTGTACAGCTGACTGTCGATCCATTTGATTGGGACTGTACAAATGATCTGAAAGATCAGCCAGATCTGAATGATCTCCAGATAGCTGAATCATGGCAGCGATGGCAGCACCGCGCACCGAAGGCTTTTCATGAGCTGTAAGAGCCGAAATCGTTGAAATTGCTGATTTAACAGAAAGCTTCGATAAACTTTGAATTAAGACTCTTTGATTTTGACAAGTGTCATCCACCAAATGAATCATGCGTTGATGCACTTCAGGGTCTTGACAATTCAGACGAGCCAAAGCCCAAGCAGCATTCTCAACCATATAAATATCAGAGCTATCTAAAAAATTCGCAATTTTAGGTTTGGCCTCTGTCACCCCTAATCGCGCAAGAACTTCTACAGCTTTTCGTTGTGCAAGACCTATAGGTGTAACTGTAGACGGCCTATCGAGAAAAATTAATAAGGCTTGGCTTGTTATTGGGTCAGGAAAATTGATCAGGTGGGAAACGGCCATATAATAATCACTTTCACTCTCTAAATCATCAACTTTTTTAGACAAGATATTAACGGCCTCGCTTTGATCAAGGCCAGCATGAATATTATCAAAAACACCGGGCATCAGAAATGACCAACTTCTCAATGATTCTACATGCTGTAGATGATTGAATGCTTCACGTCAAGATAAGAAAGTATTAGCAAGCTTGCCAACAGACGATACAAGGGGCAAAATTCTTTTTATCCACTATAAAAAATTATGGGACCGTTCCCAGGACGATTGATTCAGGTTTCGACAGGAGTGATGGACGGCTGTAGGCCCTCAACGCCACACACAGTTGGTGTTGATACCCGATTCATGGCGCAATGGATGCAAGCTTTTAGAAGTTGCAAAACATCGATCACATGTGTCGGGTGGAGCAAAGCCGAACATCGTCCGTTGATAGCAACACCTAAAACGAAAGAATCGACTTCAAAGGTACGGCAACTAGTTGAGAAATTGACATCGACGTCAGAGTCTTCTTCTAGCAAGAAAACTTCAGACAAGATAGAAGAAAGTAAAGAGACCAAAAAAAGCTCTGGTCGTCGCAAAAATCGCCGAAAGCAGTCTTAAGGACTGCTTATAGGGATGCTGAGGAAATCTGAAAAATGGAATCTTCTGGACGCCCAGATTTAAGACCATCCCAATTGATCACCTGAAGAAAAGCAACTTCATCGGTTGTTTCAACTAAGTCAACACCCCAATATCCCTCCTGGAGTGGAGCTCCAGGAGAAGCTTGGGAATCCTTCCTTCCACCGAGTGCCAAGACAACGTGGTTCATCTCATGCCCAAGTTGTCGACGGTATTGAGACCAAGTCTGAACTAGGTCAGCAGCCAGTTCTTGCGGCGACAAATCAGATGATATTGAGAGTTTCCAATGAGGATGATCGAGAACTGCAGTTGATGAAATATTTTCTGAAAGAGATTTAAGTGCTTGTGCAAGCTCCTCAAAATTCAATGCAGGCACGTGGTCTGATTGAATTTGTAAGTTGTGAGATAGAACAAACGTTGTCATCAAAAAACAGTTTCTTTGAAAAATCTAATGGAATTGAAGCTTGTCTGTGATGGGTGATTCAAGGTCTTCCATCTGACGGACACAAAAAAGGGGGGAGCAAAGTGCCCCCCCCTCCAGCTAGAACCTTGAGCGGATCAAGAAAGAGCGTTGATCGCGTAATCAAGGTAGCTCTTGAACTCGTTCAGTGCCTGGGGGCTCATATCACGAGGTGCACAACCGCGGTTACGGGTGTAGGTGAGAGCTTCAATGTATGCATTGGTGGGAAGACCCAAGGTGCGATACACCTCACGTGCTCCAGCAATGCCCCACTCATCGAGAGGGCCGGTACCACCAACGATGAGGCAGTAGTTGATCAAGCGCAGGTAGTGGCCGAGATCGCGGTAACACTTGTCGACCTTCACCTGGCTATCACCGGCTTCACCGGGTTGCCGCAGGTAGGCGTACTTGTTGAAGCAAGCATCACCAGCTTCGCGGGTGACGTTGTCCAGACCGGCGGCCAGCTTTTCAGCAGCCTCCAGACGAGCAGCAGCTCGCTGAATATTGCCCTGAACAGCCTCAAGGTCGTTCTGAGAAGGGAAGCGACCGGCTGCATCAGCAGCGGTCACAACAGTGGTGACGACGGATTTCATTTGAGATCCTTAGGTAAAAGGTGCTGAGAAGGTAAAAAGAGAAGACTTGTTCGTCCGCAGATCAGCTGATAGCGCCAATCACACGATCGAAGTAGGAACCTGCTTCAGACACCAGTGCAGAGCAGTCGCCCTGAGTGGTTTCCATCTTGCGGTACTTAGCACCACCGCTTGCAGGGGTATTGGTCTGACCAATCAGAGCCGTAGCAGCGGATTTCATGATCGCAACTGCGCGGGCGGCAGACTGAGTAGGAACACCTAAAGCGATGTAGGTTTCCTTGAGACCGTTAAGGCAACGGTCGTCCAGCACGGAAGCGTCACCAGCCAGCAAGGCATAGCTGATGTAGCGAAGCACGATCTCACCATCGCGAAGGCAAGCAGCCATGCGACGCGTGGGGTAGCAGTTGCCTCCGGCCTGGATGAGACCTGTGTTTTCGCAGATCATTCCGGTTACCGCATCGGAGACGATGCAATAAGCGTTGGAGGTAATGGCATTGACAGCGTCCAGACGCTTGTTGCCTTCTTGCACATAGGAGCGGAGGCTAGCGAGGTCGCTACCACCAACAGGTGCAGTTTTGGCGTCAGCGCTGACGACTGTGCGGGAGAATGCGTCGAGCATTGGGGGCCAGACAGTTTGGGGGATGCAGTGCTTCGGGGACCGATGGGTGAGCAGGCCTTAAAGACCTGGTAGCCCAAGGGTGGTGGAAGCGCTGACCAAGGCTAAACTCAGTTGTCAGCTGGCTTTGCAAACAGACCCCTTTACGCAAAAGTTTGTCACCTTGCGGGAATAGCAAGGAGTTCCTCCAGCTGAACAGGGCACCTTCAACAGCACTCTTTCCTTTGTTTGAGCAATGCTGAGCGAAGGTTCACAAAAGCCTTAAGCAGGCGAGTTGGAGGCTTAGTATCGCCAGGGTCAACATGTGAAATGCATGGACAACGCAGCGTCCGATTTACCCAGCCTCAAAGAATTGCAAGAGTCTATTGAGGAATTAGCTGCCTACCGAGAAAGACTTTTTCAAGATGTAATTGGTCTAGGCAAAAAACTGCGCCTTTCACAGAAAAAAATCGACGCCACGGTAGCGGCGCATCCAGAGCTACAACGGCTCGACGAAGTCATGTCACAACTCGTCGCCCAGAAGAATGCGCAGCAAGCACAATCTTGATCCGCTTAGGCAATAATTCATTTGTCGACTTGAATTCATCTATTCAACAGGTTCAAGCCAATGGTCAAAACACTTTCCCCGCCGATGACGATGGCGGATTTTTTTCAAGCCAGCCGCGGAACTTGGTTGAACAGGCGCGCTGTTCATCATCTCGACCACCAAGATGATGAAGCGGCAGACTCGAATCTAATCATTGAACCTTTCAACTCAGATGACCCAGTCGTATCCAAAATCTGCGATTCTTTGAACATTAAGACCGAAGACAGTTCTGGTGGAGCTCGGTTTTGGTGGGAAAGCAACATCAAGAAGGGCGTCCGCAACGATGACTATGCGGCAGTCGTGATCGACGTCCCCTCCCACGATGATTCCCGCAAGGGTTTTCTTCTGAGAGATGTAGGCTATGTCGAGAAACAATCCGTACTGAGCACATACACCTTTGCGGACGACGGAGTAGTAACAATCACGACGCGATACGACACCAATGTTGGCATTGAACGGTGTTGGTTTGTGACAGATCAGATCAGGATGAGAGTAAGTTCTGTCCAGTGTTTAGACGGCGTTGCAATGACCACATATTGCACTGAGTTTCGATGCCCTACCGATGCTGAAATCGCCGGCATTTCCGAGCGTTCACAGAACCTGGCCATGGCGACCTCTACAAGCAAAGGCTGAACATCATGTTTGATCCATTTCTTGATGAATTGCATTCAGGGATCAAAGCCCGGGGCGCAGTGCCAATTGAGGTTCCCCCTGGTCTGGAGCACAATCAATCATCCAAGCGCTCCAGCACGATCCAAAGCTGGCTTTGGGACGTTCCTGGATTTCGTCGTTGGCGCGTTACAAGATTGGATGCTGGCGACAGCCTCCAGGTGCTGAATTCAGTTGCCTATCCGGATTACGCCTACGACCATCCTCTGATGGGAGTTGATCTTCTCTGGTTCGGAGCCAAGCAGAAGTTAGTGGCAGTTCTAGATTTCCAGCCCCTCGTTCAAGACAAGGATTACTTAGAACGGTACTTCGATGGTCTGAAGTCTCTCAATGCTCAATTCCCTGATCTCAACGGAGAAGAGACAATGCGGTCTTTCGACCCAAATCAGTATTTTTCCTCCTGGTTGCTTTTCTGCCGTGGCGGCTCGGAACAGGCCACAACATCACTGCCTCCTGCCTTTAGCGCTTTCCTAAAAGCTTATTGGAACTTGCACGACGAAGCAGTTAAAAACTCATCGTTCATCAATCCCGAAAAAGTAGAGCAGCTTCAAAAAAACTACGATATCTACAGCGCCGAGAGAGATCCTGCGCACGGCCTTTTCAGCAGTCATTTTGGCAGTGATTGGTCTGATCGTTTCCTGCACGAATTTCTTTTCCCTGAATCTGCTCAACCATGACGCTCCAGCGCGCTAACAGCTCTGATCCGCTCGCAATACCGGGCTGGGCATGGCAGCCATTTCTTGATGATGCGGTTGCGGCACTCCAGACATTTGAGCCGCAGCCCTACCCAATTGAACAAGATTTTTTATTCAAGCAGGGACAAATTGGCTCACGGGCGAAGCCAGTCACCGTGACCACAGCCACATGGGCTTGCCGCACTGAAAAATTTCGGCAAGTTCGTGCCGCTTGTGTCAACGGGGGGGACGCAGCATCAGTACTTAATTTTGTCATCAATCCATCCTCCAAGTACGACTTGCCCTTTTTTGGAGGTGATCTCGTCACCCTGCCTGGCGGTCATCTTCTTGCACTCGACCTTCAGCCCGCCGACAAAAGCGATGAGCAACACACGCGACCGGTTTGGGATCAGTTGATGCCTATTTTTGAGCGGTGGCGGGAAAAATTACCCGACGGTGGGCCGATTCCCGAAGAAGCCCAGCCCTTCTTTTCTCCTGGCTTTCTCTGGACCCGTCTTCCTCTCGGGGAAGAAGGGGAGCACTTGATCGAAACCGTGGTGCGACCTGCCTTCAATGAGTACTTGTCTCTTTATCTGCGGCTTGCGGCCACGGCTGAACCTGTCTCTGACCAGCGCTCTGAGGTTCTCTTCGCAGGTCAACGTCGTTACACCGACTATCGCGCCGAGAAAGACCCGGCCCGAGGAATGTTGACCCGCTTTCACGGCAGTGAGTGGACAGAGGCATACATCCACGAGGTTCTTTTCGATCTTTGAGAAAAGCCTCACCACTTCCTTGTTGTAGCAAGGGAGTTAAGCATTATGAACAGCTTTCGGGAGGCTCCGGAGCTGTTGGTCAGAATCGCAGGCGACGGGATGGAGGCAATAGCCTTCAGCTATCCCTTTCATGTCTGAGATTCCCCTTCCAGACGTAGTTCACAGGAACAACAACCATGTTCGACGCCTTCACCAAGGTTGTCGCCCAGGCCGATGCCCGGGGACAATTCATCAGCACCAGCGAGATCGACGCCCTCGCTTCCATGGTTTCCGACAGCAACAAGCGTCTGGATGCCGTTAACCGCATTTCCAGCAACGCTTCCAGCATTGTTGCTTCGGCTGCACGCCAGCTGTTTGCTCAGCAGCCCTCTTTGATTTCACCAGGCGGTAACGCTTACACCTCCCGTCGCATGGCAGCTTGCCTGCGTGACATGGAGATCATCCTGCGTTACGTCACCTACTCCGCTTTCACCGGCGACGCTTCCGTGATGGAAGACCGCTGCCTGAATGGCCTGCGTGAGACCTATCTGGCCCTTGGTACTCCTGGTGCCTCGGTTGCAGCAGGCGTCAACCTGATGAAGGAGGCAGCCCTTTCCATCGTTAACGACAAAACAGGTATTTCCACTGGCGACTGCGCCTCGTTGAGTAGCGAGATCGGCACCTACTTCGATAAGGCCGCAGCATCCGTCGCCTGATCGACGCGTTAATCCGACGTCTTTCACTTCTCCTATCAACCAATGAAAACCCCTCTTACCGAAGCTGTTGCAGCAGCTGATTCCCAGGGTCGTTTCCTGAGCAACACCGAAGTTCAGGCTGCCTCCGGCCGTTTCAATCGCGCCAAAGCCAGTCTCGAAGCAGCCAAAGCCCTTACGAGCAAGGCCGATTCCTTGGTGAACGGCGCAGCACAAGCTGTGTACACCAAGTTCCCCTACACCACTCAGATGGCGGGGCCCAATTACTCAGCAACCCCTGAAGGCAAGGCCAAGTGTTCCCGTGACGTGGGCTACTACCTGCGCATGATCACTTACTGCCTGGTCGCTGGTGGTACTGGCCCCATGGACGACTACCTGATTGCCGGCCTGGCCGAAATCAACCGTACTTTTGAGCTCTCCCCTTCCTGGTACGTGGAAGCTCTGAAGCACATCAAGTCCAACCACGGCCTTAGCGGCGATGCTGCTACCGAAGCCAACAGCTACATCGACTACGCCATCAACGCCCTGATCTGATCAGGTGATGTTGTCTGCAAAGCCCCCTTCGGGGGGCTTTTTTTATTGTTCTTTTCTGGCCTTATCAGAGCGCTGTGATCACCCCCAATGTTCGGCGTTTTCTCAACCTGCTCTGCGGCGAGTACAGCAACCAGCAACAAGCCTTCGACAACCCGCCTCTCTATGCCCACATCTTCCTGAGGTATCGCCCCCTGGCACAGCTGCGTCCAGGATCGATCCTGCTCGAGCAGACCTACGCAGTCGACCCCAAGCATCCCTATCGGTTGCGAATGATCCGCGCTGAAGCACAGCCCTCCGGTGCCATCAAGCTTTGGAATCACATCTTCCGCGATCCGGAACGCTTCGCTGGGGCAACGTTTGACCCGCAACTGCGGCTTGCCATTCAGGACAGTGATCTCATCAGCCTGGATCAATGCCACTACCAGGTGGTCGAACAACAAGACGGCTACCACGGGGCCATGGAGCCCGGCTGCCAATGCATCGTGCGGCGGGATGGCAAAGACACCGTGCTGGTGAGCAGCTTTCACCTGGAGGGGGAAGCACTATCGACCCTGGACCGCGGTCATGACCCAACCACAAATGAGCGCTGCTGGGGCTCGATCGCTGGACCGTTCCAGTTCAAGAAAACCCAAAGTTGGACAGCCGACATGGCGTCGGCCTGGGTGTGATGGAACCGCTAAGTGAAGCGCAGGTGATCCAGAACCTTCGCCAAACGGAGGATCCTTCAGCGCAGTACTACGCCGCCTGGTGGCTGGGAAAGATGCGCAGCCAGCATCCAGATGCCATCCCTCTGCTGCTGAAAGCCCTTGAGGCACTGAATGACACGCCGATCGATCCCGAACGACGCGGTATAGCTCTCAACGCGATCCGTGCTCTTGCTCTGCTTAGGGATGCGAGGGCAGAAGAACGCCTGCTGCTGCTGCTGAGATCGAACGACTACGCCGTGCGCGAAGAGGTCGTTCGCACTCTTGGAGCGATGGGCAGCCGTGGGGCTGTTGAGGGCATCCGCGCTTTGCTGGCCAGTGGATTGGAGGGGGCCGGACAAGAGCAGACCTCTTCCCCCTTACTCAACGAACCCTGTGAAGCCCTGCTGGAGGCCCTTGGTGACATTGGTGATGCCAGCAGCAGCAACCTCGCAGTGGTTCAGCCGTTCACGAAACATCCTCGGCCGTTGATCCGTTCAGCAGCCTGCCGAGCTCTGCTGCAGCTCACAGCGCTTGATCACTGGGGAGTTGAACTCAAAAAGCTGCTGAACCATCCCGAACCATTGGTTCGCCGTGGAGCGCTGCTCGACCTCGGAGCCACCGGCTGGATCGGCGCTATCCCCTCAATCCGCTCGGCTGCAGTAGAGCCCAGCCTCAAGCTGGTCGCACTCCGTGAACTGGCGGAACACAACGACGACCCAGACGAGGTCCTCGATGCGATGGATGGCCTGCTCTGATGACCACGACAGGACTAGCCCAGGCCATTCAGATGCTCGACCGCGCCACCAGCACCCCTGAACTGGTCCGAGCAACGCAAGCCCTCTGTGCACTGAACGACCTTGAGGCCGCCAAGCCGCTCGTGAAGGTACTTGGATTCAACAATCCTGCGGTAGCAGCCGTCGCGACGCAGGGGCTGATTCAGCTGGGACGAGACATCGTTCCCACCCTTCTGGTAAGCCTGGATTCCCGCAATTACGGAGCACGAGCATGGGTGGTGAAAGTGCTTGCAGCGCTTAGGGATCCACGGGGTCTTGATCTTCTCGAACATGCTCTCCAGGCCGACATTGCACCAAGCGTGCGGCGCTCAGCAACCCGCGGCCTGGCGGACTTGGAGCTGCCCAAAGACGCGGGGGAAGATCAGCTTGAACGTTGCTTCCAGGGACTGCTCAAAGCGGGACGAGACGACGAGTGGGTCGTGCGTTACGCAGCTGCCTATGGACTCGAGCAGCGTTTGCGCGGCACGACTGTGTCGCAGCAACTGGCAGAACAGGGCCATGCCTCGCTGAAGCAGCTCGCTTCCGATGCTGAGGGTGTCAGGGTGGTGCAGCTGCGGGCCCAACGAGCCCTCCAACGCATCAACGCCGGATGACCCAAAAACTGTTGTTCGTCTGCCTTGGCAATATCTGCCGCTCTCCAGCAGCCGAAGGCGTGTTTCTGCATCTGCTGCAGGAACGTGGTCTCAGCGATCAGTTCGTGGTGGATTCCGCAGGAACAGGCGGATGGCATGTGGGCAATCCGGCGGACCGACGCATGCAGGGAGCGGCCAATCGCCGTGGCATTCAGCTGCCCAGCCGCGCACGACAGATCAGCCTCGACGATTTCTCGAGTTTCGATCTGGTGCTGACCATGGACGACGACAATCTCACCGCCGTGCAAGGACTGGCCAGGGAAGCTGGCCAAAGGGCAACAGCCACCATCAAACCGATGCTCAGCTACGCCCGCAGCTTCTCTGAAACAGAGGTTCCAGATCCCTATTACGGAGGCGAAGCGGGCTTCGAGCATGTGCTCGACCTGCTCGAGGATGCCTGTTCCAACCTGCTCGACGAGCTCAGCCCGCCGGCGTAGGCCAGGCTTCTTCGGCCACTCGAGACCGGAACTCCTTCACCAGGGCGTCGATCACAGCCGCAATGCTCATGCCATCGGTGACGAGCTCCACAGCATCCTCTGCCTGCACCAAGGGGGCTTCCTCGCGGGTGCTATCGAGATGGTCCCGTTCGGCGATCTGTGCCTCGAGCTCAGATCGCTCTGGCACCGGGAAACCCCGCTGCTCAAGATCAAGAGCTCGACGCCGGGCGCGCTCGCCCACCGTGGCCGTCAGAAACACCTTTAGATCAGCATCCGGGAAAACAGCCGTGCCGATGTCGCGACCTTCCGCCACCAAGCCACCCTTGGCACCCATCGCCTTCTGCTGTGCCGTCAGTGCTTGCCTCACGCAGCGGTGAGCCGCCACAGCCGAGACCGATGCTGTGACTTCAGGGGAGCGAATCGCGTCGCTCACGTCCTGCCCGTTCACCAACACCTGCTGGCCGCCACCGGGCAGCGACCGCAGCTGAAGATCCAAGGCATGCAAGAGAGCCTCAATGGACGTCGCATCCTGGGGATCCACACCGTTTTGTTGCACCAACCAGGTCACCGACCGGTACATCGCGCCGGTATCGAGGTAGACCAGCCCCAACCGCTCAGCAAAAGCACGGGTAACGGTGCTTTTCCCGGCACCGGCCGGGCCATCAATGGCAACGAGAGGCTGGCGAGTCATCAGGAAGACATGATCTATCAAACGGGTCGTCCCGCAGCGCACCGCCGCGGCCAGCAGCGAGATGGCGGTTTCAGACCCACAGGTCTGAAGACTGAGGGGATCGACCCTCTCTACATACTCCACCTCAAGCCCTGCATCACTCAGGCTCCTGCGGACTGAATCCTTGGGATTGTTCTGATCAGCACGGCGCAAAGCTGCTGGCAGAGCAGCAGCACGCTCACGATCCGCAGCAGAGAGGTACTGGTTGCGGGAACTCAATGCCAGGCCATCCGCTTCACGAAGCGTGGGAACCCCCTGCACCGCCAGGTTCAAATCCAGATCAGCGACCAGCCGGCGCAGGATCACGAGCTGCTGCCAATCCTTTTCACCCAGCCAAAGACATGAGGGCTTCACCAGCTGCAGGAGACGGGCCACGACTGTGACCACACCATCAAAGTGACCTGGACGGGATGCGCCGCAGAGATGGGACTGGAGGGCGGCCGGCGCTGACCGGGACACAACTGAATTAAGTCCACCGGGGTAGACCGTGTCGACAGTCGGAGCCCAGAGGGCGTTGGCGCCACTGCTTTGGGCTAAAACCCGATCCGCATCGAGCGCGCGGGGGTAGCGGTCAAAATCTTCGGCGGGACCGAATTGGAGTGGGTTGACGAACACACTCACAAGAACAGGACCTTGTTGGGCAGCTCGGCGAATCAGCTGGCCGTGGCCTTCATGCAAACCACCCATGGTGGGCACGAATTGAAGCTGTCCACGGAGGCCAGTCCGGAAGATCTCCAGCTCGGCTTGCGTGGAGAGAACAACAAGGCTCAGCGCAGCACCTCAAGCTTGACCTGGGCGATTCCAGAGGCGGTCAGCCCAAGATCAGAGGCGGCGCCGTGGCCGAGGTCGATCACACGGTGATAAACGAAGGGCCCACGATCATTGATGCGAATAACAGCGCTTCGCCCGTTCCAAAGATTGGTCACACGAACCTTGGTGCCGAAGGGGAGCGTGCGATGGGCAGCCGTCATCGTGCCGGGCTGATAAACCTCGCCATTCGCTGTTCGGTTGCCATAAAAACCGGGGCCATACCAACTGGCTTCTCCGGTGATGACTTTGACGACGTCAGGGACGACCCTCAGCTTGGGCTTGGGGAGCTCCGCTGCAGGGGGTGCATCGACTTGCTTGACCTCTGCAGGAGAGAGCGTGGCCTGCAACTCAGACACCTGGGGCTCGACGACCAGATCGAGGGGATCCAATGGTTCTGCACCATCAACAGCCAGAAAATCGCTTGCCACCACGGGCAAGAGTGCAGCACTCCCTGAAATCGCTCCGGAGAGCGTGGCCACCGTCAGAAGGACTCGCATGCAGAGCGGCGTGACCAACGAAACGGAACTGATGTCGCAGTTCCCAAGCGTTGACTGGCCTAATCAAACAATTGCCCGCGAACTTAAAAAAACTGCTCCCGAAAGAAAATGGGGGCCCATCGCCATGACCGTCACAACAACCCAAGCCCGACTGCACCGGCAATCCCCGCACTGACTGGCAGATCAACGCCCGAAAGCAAGCCCCTACTCATAAGCCGGAAACAAAGAGCCGATAAGCAGATCGAATCAAAAGCTGTGCCGGCAGCTCAAGCCGCACAGGCGCCCCGGCATTGCAGGATTATTGCAACGGATTCATTCCATGGATTACAAGAGCGCTGGAGTTGACGTTGAAGCCGGACGTGCGTTCGTGCAGCGCATCAAGGCGTCTGTGGAAGCCACCCACCGACCGGAGGTCATCGGAGGCCTTGGGGGTTTTGGGGGGCTGATGCGCCTCCCCAGCGGCCTGCGAAATCCCCTGCTGGTGTCGGGCACCGATGGCGTCGGAACCAAACTGGAACTGGCCCAGGAGCATGGCAGCCATCACGGCGTTGGCATCGACCTGGTGGCGATGTGCGTCAACGATGTGATCACCTCAGGAGCAGCGCCTCTCTTTTTTCTGGATTACATGGCCACTGGCGCACTAGCGCCGTCGGCGATGGCTGAGGTCGTGGAGGGAATCGCCGATGGATGCAGGCAAAGCGGCTGTGCCTTGCTCGGCGGAGAAACCGCCGAGATGCCGGGGTTCTATCCCAAGGGGCGCTACGACCTCGCCGGCTTTTGCGTGGCCGTCGTCGAAGAGGACGACCTCATTGACGGTCATCGCATCCAGCCTGGCGACAGCGTGATCGGTGTCGCCAGCAGCGGAGTGCATAGCAACGGCTTCAGCCTGGTGCGCAAGGTGCTGGAACGAGCCAAGGCTGATGCGAACACCCTGTATGGAGACAACAAACGCCCTCTGATCAGCGATCTGCTGGCGCCTACAACGCTGTATGCCGAGCTCGTACAACATCTTTTGCAGAGCGGATGCGACCTCCACGGCATGGCCCACATCACAGGGGGGGGACTGCCGGAAAACCTGCCGAGGTGCCTCCCAGAAGGCTGTTCCGCTCGCATCGACGCCACCAACTGGACGAGGCCGCCCCTGTTCCGCTGGCTTCAGGAAGCCGGAGACATCCCCGAACGAGACCTTTGGCACACGTTCAACGTCGGAATCGGGTTCTGCCTGGTGGTGCCAGCGGGGAGCGAAGGCGATGTCATCGATCACTGCCGCGTCAAGCAACATCAAGCCTGGGTGATTGGCGATGTGCGGTCAAATGCACTGGGCAGCTCCCCGGGCCTCGAGGGGGTGCCCGCCTGATTGCGTCAGTTTCAGACGGGTTCAATGCAGATGCTGCATGCCTCAGGGTGAATCGAATAGGCTGCTTCTAAGCACATCGGATTCTTTTCCGATAGCGACGTCAATACATCTTTTTTCAATGCCTTTTGATAAGCCCCAGCGCATCACGCGCCGTCGATCGTCTGCAGGCCCCGTTCCACCAAGGCGTCCTTTCACTCAAGGCCAGGACAGACAGCAGGGCTACAGGCAGGGGCCAAGGCCAACGTTTCTCACGCTCCGTGATCACGGCAAGGTCTTCGTGGCCGACATGCCCTATCTCTCGGATGGGCAATTAGCCCACATCAGTAAAGAAGCCGAGGAGGTTCTTGAGAGCCTCGAACGGCGGATTCAAGACATGGAGCAGGAGCTCAGTCACGGTCCTCAGGAACGCGACACCTTGATCAAGGCATCTACCAAACGAGAAGTCACCCGTCGCTTCATCCGCGCCATTCAGGACGAGCAAGAACACCGTCAGAACAATCCTGCGCTGAGGAGCGCTGCAAGCGAATCCCTGCCTCGCACCTTTCTGGAGGTCGCCCGGCATCGATTGCCCGGGGCCACCTTTGATTCCCTGCTGCAAGAAGCACTCACAGCCTGCGCAAAACAACAGGATGCCGCCCCTGCCCCCACCCCCCTTGAGCCCGCCCAGGACAAGGTCATTCCGATTCGCAACGACGGTGACAGCCTCCCGGTCGTGGTAAGCCCAGCGCCTGAATCCGTCTCGGAGGCCTGAACGCGTCGCTCAGCGACTCTGGAAGGGATTGGCGGGCATCCGCTCACAGCAAATACGACGGGCAGCATCCAGTCGCTGGCGCTCCTGCATCGACAGGGACCACTCCAGCGCAGCGGCGACATCCCTAGCTTGATCGGGTGTTCGAAGACCCGGAATCGGTGTTGTGCCAAGAGCTCTGCACCAATTCAAGGCGACTTGCACCATCGACGCCTCGTGCTCGATCGCGATCGAATGCATCACACCGCGAAGCTCACGACTCGCGGGAAGAAGTCGCCGGAACAGGCGGCGTCTCAACCAGGTGGCAGGGAGCATGTCCTCAGCCCCGGGCGGACACCCAAGGACTCCAAAGGCCAGAGGGCTATAGGCCAACACTTCCACATCCCGGTCCCTGCTGACGGCAATCAACTCGAGCAGCTGATCATCCTCAGGAGCCAGAAGCGAACACTGCACCTGAACACTGCGCAGGGGGACACCACGTTCCAGCAGACGGCTGTGGAGCAAAGCCAATCGCTGTGGGCCCAGGTTGGATAGCCCCAGCTCGTCGACCCGACCAGACAGCACGAGCTCCGCCAAGCCATGGAGAAGGCCCATCTCCTGCCACGGCGCATAGCGCGCTGTACTCCAGTGCAACTGCACCCGCTGGAGCTGCCCTTTGAGACGCTTTCGGCTGGCCTCGAAGGCGGCATCGAATCCTCGACGGCCCCATCTCCAGGGGAACGGTGCCAACTTTGTCGCGACCGTCAACTGGGATCGCCGCAGGGCTGGCAGCTCAGCAAGGAAGTCGCCGAGGAGCTCTTCACTGCGTCCATTCAGCCTCCCCGTTCCATAGGAATCCGCTGTATCGATCAAGTTGAGCCCAGAACTGAGAGCCTGTCGAAACGTGGCGTGAAGGCGAACGTCGTCCCGTTGGGCGTCGTACCCCCAAACCGCCTTGTTGCCCCAGGCCCAGGTGCCGAAACCGATGCCGTTCAACGGGGCGATGCTGCTGCCAGCCATGATCGCCTTCATCCCGTCCCGCTGCGTCATGACCGCATCCCCTGCACAGGAACCGGCGACATCGTCGAATCAGGCCGTAGAGGGCGCGAATCCAGACGAGGAACGCATCCTCTGCAACCACTGTCGAAGAACCGCCAGCAACGGCATTCGCTGCCTGGGCATGTGCGTCGCCGACAGCGATTACTGATGAACCGCCTTTGGATGGCAACACTGCTCATGGCCGTTCCGGCAATGGCCAATCCAACTCTGGTCTTTGGGCGCTTGGAGCACACACCTTCGAACTGCCGCATCGTTGTCGACGGTCGCCCCTTGGAGTGCAACCGCCTCCAAATCAGCGCGAGCGGAAGCAGCGGAGTGCGGCTTCGCTTCATCGGAGACGATGAGAATTCCGGCGTTAGTTATCAGTTGAACTTCGTCAGCCTTGATGGAGATCCGGGAAGTCCCCTCAACTGCAACAGCTCAGGCTGCCGCTTGAATCGGCGCAGCTGGAACGCGAGCCTGATCAGCACCGCTTGGGTCCGCTTCGATGCCCAAGGACTCCCCATGGGACTGCCGAATGCACGCACCGCAACCGGACGCTGTTGGATTGATGCCAGAACAATCAGCTGCGAGAGTCACTCTCGCAACATTCACGACGTGAGCGCGGAGGCTCAACTGTGACGAGGATTCAAAGGCGGCACCCAGATTCGAACTGGGGATAAAGGATTTGCAATCCTCTGCCTTACCACTTGGCCATGCCGCCGCTGGGGAACAGCCGCTCCCATCAGGGGATCGTATCAGCCATGCCCCTGGCTCTCTGCTGTTTCTCTGCAACGGCCACGGAGAAGACCTGATCACCCTGCGGATCATCCAGGCCGTCCATCGACGTGCTCCCCGACTTTCCCTATCCGTGCTTCCTCTGGTGGGAACGGGCCGTGTTTTTGATGCTGCGGTTCAGCAGGGATGGTTAACGCGCATGGGGCCAAAAGCGGCTCTACCAAGCGGTGGATTCAGCAACCAAAGCCTGCGGGGACTGGTGTCGGACCTCAGCGCTGGTCTTCCAACCTTGAGCTGGACCCAGTGGCGTCTGGTGCGCCGCCTGGGTCATAACCACCAACCCATCGTTGCCGTTGGCGATCTGCTGCCGCTGCTGATGGCCTGGAGCAGTGGTTCCCCTTTTGGTTTCATTGGCACTCCCAAGAGCGACTACACCTGGCGCAGCGGGCCCGGACGGGCAAGAAGCGACTGCTACCACCTGCTCAAAGGCAGTGAGTGGGATCCCTGGGAATGGAGCTTGATGCGCTCGCGGCGCTGTCGAGTTGTAGCCATGCGTGATTGCCTCACGGCCCGTGGCCTGCGCCGCAAAGGAGTTGATGCTCTGGCGCCGGGCAATCCGATGATGGATGGCCTACGGATTCATCCGTTGCCGTCGGCCCTAGAACGCTGCCGACGGGTGCTCCTGCTGTGCGGCAGTCGCATGCCGGAAGCCCAGCGCAACCTCCAGCGGTTGGTTCGCAGCGCCATGAGCCTGCCCGGCCTTGTTCCGATGGCACTGCTCGTCGCGGTAGGTGCCCAACCCGATGCATCAGCGCTGAGCAACAGTCTTGAACAACTGGGGTTTCGAAGGAGCCTTCCTCCTTCGGATCAACTCCGTGCCGAAGCGTGCTGGGTGAAAGGAGCCTGCCTCGTGCTGATCGGGCGTGGTTGTTTTGACCAATGGGCCGGCTGGGCAGAAGCCGGAATCGCAACTGCCGGAACAGCCACAGAACAACTGGTGGGTCTGGGCATCCCAGCCCTCTCCCTACCTGGTTCAGGGCCGCAGTTCAAGCAGGGCTTCGCCCGCCGCCAAAGTCGTCTCCTGGGGGGAGCTGTCCGTCCATGTTCTGGCGAAGCCGAGCTCACCGCACGGCTGGAACAACTGCTGGATGACCCTGAAAAACGAACAAGGTTGGGACGCATCGGTGTACAGCGGATGGGACCTGCAGGAGGAAGCGATCAGCTTGCACGCCTCATCTTGGATCGCTTCAACGGATACTGAAGATCCCCGGTTGGATGCGATGGCCGCGATTCAGGACCCCACCCTCGTCAAACTTTGCGCTCAGCTGGCGAGTCGACTGAGCATCAGCCTTGCCAGTGCCCGTCGCCAAGTTGAGCAAGCCGCGGCCCGTGAAGGTCATCGCGATGTGGCGGGGCGACGGGCGATGGCTGAATCCATGCTGGCCGCCCTCGACAACGACAAGGGTGATCACGCCCGTCAGCTGGACACGTTGCTGGAGCAGAGCGAGGGAGACGGCAATTTCATGCTTGAAGACTGAACCTCAGTGCTCAAAAATCTGGTGAAAACGCTGCCGATCCAGCTCAGCAACCACTGGAACGCATTGAAAGCAGCGCTGAGCCAGATCCCAGCGTCCTTCCCGTCGGAGCATTTGTTCCAGGCGCTCCCGAGCAGGCAAGAGATAGCGAACGTCGTTGGCGGCATAAGCCAGCTGAGCATCCGTGAGTTCCTCCACACGGCCCCAATCGCTGCTCTGGGCACCCTTGTCGAGCTCAACTCCGACCAATTCCATCACCAGATCCTTGAGGCCATGGCGAGGGGTGTAAGTCCGGCCGAGGCGACTGCCGACCTTGGTGCAGAACACAGGATCCACCGCAATGCCCAGGCCAGCGGCGAGAGCTGCCACATCAAACCGGGCAAAGTGAAACACCTTCTCCACCGTGGAGGCCTCAAACAGGCGCTTCAGATTGGGCGCCTCGGTCTGGCCCAAGCCAATGCGGACGCAGGCGACACGGTCTTCTGCGTCCGCAATTTGAACCAGACAAAGCCGGTCACGGCCATGGATCAGTCCCATCGCTTCGGTATCGACCGCAAGCCGCGGGCACTGCAAATAGCGCTCCGTCCAAGCTGCATCGAGATCGCGATCAAAGACGGCGAATTCCGCAGGGGACGAGGACTGCTCAGCCATGGCTTCAAGGATGGATAGGGCCAGTGTGGCCAACCGCCTCTACAGCAAGTCTCAAGACTCTCCTCTTGAATCTCGAAATGAGATCGCATTTGATTGGGGGAGTTATCCCTCGCCTGTGTTCTCCCGCAGAAAGCCATCGCGCACCTGCCTGGCAGACATCGAGCAGTACTTCCACCAGCCACCGCCACAATTTCTCGACCTGGAACTGGCTGTCTGCTGGATCCTTGAGTGCCTGCTCAAAGACGACAACTATCCCTCCGCGCTCCTGCAGAAATTGATCCAGGAAGAGCCACAACTGCGGCTCTCTGAAACCGTGCTGCAGCAGGCTCTGGATTTTCTCGAGCAACAGGGCTCAATTAGCAGCTACACCCAACGCTGCCCTAGTCGTGGACGACCAAGGCGCATGCTGCATCTTCAATCGGATGCCCGCAATGAAGCCGAGCGACTCATGACCCCCTGGCGCAGCTGGCTGGACGCACACCGATTCGCGTTGAACTAAGCGATTCAGCCTGCGAAAGGCTTAAAAAGGTTCATCACGATCGGGACCCCATGCCTGCAGGATTCCAATCCACTCTCCTGCTGACCGTTCTGCTGGCGATTGGTCTGGTGTTCTTCCTGCGGGCAGCAAGCAAAGACCGAACCACTGTTGTGGATGTGATGTCTCCCCAACCGCCCTTGACCGTTCTCGACGGGCTCAGCGCTTGGCTGGAGGCTCGCGGTTGGAGCCGAGATGGCGGAGATGCAGAGCGGCAGGTGCTCCGCTTTAAGGGGAAGGTGGCATCCAGCCAACCCCTGGCCGTCCTGCTGTCTCTACTGGCTGCCATCGGCTCCGCTTGCTTCGCCTTGGTTCTGCGTCAGCTGTCACCACAACTGCACTGGTGGCCGTTGCTGTTGATTGGTTTCGGACCTATGGCCGGAGCTCTTTACACACGGCGAGCCTCACGCACAGAAGCCTTAGAACTGCAGTTGCTACCTCCTCCAGAGGGAGAAGGCAGCGCCATTCGCTTGCGGGCCCATCGCGACGAATTGATCGCGATCGAACTGGAACTGGCCGAGACCCTTGAACTCGCCAGTGATGGATCCCTGCTCTCCTCCCCCATCTGAACCATGCGTCTGCCGGCCTGGATTCAACGGCGTCGCTTTGCCACAGGTCTTGCCATCACAGGGCTATCCCTGGTGACGCTCGCCATGACCAAGGCTGCTGAACAGCGCAATTGGCTGAGCGCACCAGGGTCGAAAGAGCAACCACCAGAGCAACTAGCGCCGGCACCGCCAGAGCCAAAACCCTGTCCCGCGCCCGCCACGCCAGACCCGCTGCTGGGCCCGCGCACGAAGGAATCCGGGAGCTGGGTCGGTAGCAGCCCTGTTCAAACCAACTTGCCGATCGTCGTCATGGCAGGACACGCCGACTCCCAGGGCACCGCCAGTCCCGGAACACCGGGTTATGCCGTGGATCAGCAAAACCGTCCGCCGATGCAGCCGGGCATTCGGGATGAGCTGTTCTGGAACCGCGAGGTTCAGGCCGCTGTTGTCAGCCAAGGCAAAGCCCGTGGCTTGAACATCCGGTCTTACACCCCTCCCTCAATCACCATCGCGAACGACAACGACCCTTCCACCAACTGGTCGAAAGCCAAAGTGTTTTCGGAACGCGGGGAATACGTGCTGGAGATCCATTTCGATGCCTACCGGCCCCATGGCTTCGGCTCAGGCCTGATTCCCGTGCTCACGAACGTGCGTGCACTCAATGTCGTCGATGAAAGCTTGGCCAAGGCCTTTGGACGATTCCCACGGAATTTTCGAGGAGGCCTTGGAGGTCCAAGGCGTGGCATCGGGATTCTTGAAATCGCCATGCTTGAACCCCCCCTCGAAACGAAGCTCAGAGATCCGAGCACAAGGGAGCAAACCGTGAACTGCCTGGCCGAGCGCGTGGTTAACGCACTCGTTCAGGGCGTCAGTTAGTTGATCGCTCCATGGGGGCGGCAACGGTCTTCGAGGGTGGAATCCCCAAGCCAATCCTGAGGCTTGGTGAACAGCTCGGTCAGCAGGGCCTCCCTTGATCCGGCCTCTGCGGTGTAGCCATACTCCCAGCGCACGAGCGGGGGCAGAGACATCAGGATCGACTCCGTACGCCCATTGGTCTGCAATCCGAAAATCGTGCCGCGATCCCAGACCAGGTTGAATTCCACGTACCTGCCACGGCGATAGAGCTGGAACTCTCTCTCGCGGTCGCCATAAGCCATCGGGTGACGCTTCTCAACGATGGGTGCATAGGAGGGAAGGAAGGCTCTGCCGTTGGCCTGGCCGAGCGAGAAAAGCTGCTCCCAGCTCAATGGCCTGGCCCCCAAACGTGCAGACACCTGGGCGGCTGGGCCCGCCGGGTCCTGTCCCTTGTAAAGCGTGCCGTTGGCGTCTTGATAGTCGTAAAAAATGCCGCCGACGCCGCGGGTCTCATCACGGTGCTTCAAAAAGAAGTACTCATCGCACCAGGGCTTGAAGACCTCGTGCAGATCCGGATGAACCGAATCACAGGCCGCCTGATGGGTGCGATGAAAATGGCGTGCATCTTCAAGGAAGGGGTAATAGGGGGTCAGGTCGGCGCCCCCTCCAAACCACCACACCGGGCCAGCTTCGAAGTAGCGGTAATTGAGGTGAACCGTTGGGATGTAGGGGTTGCGCGGATGCAGCACCATCGACGTTCCCGTGGCGAACCAGGGATGACCCTTCGCCTCCGGACGCTGCTTGAGGATGGATGGGGGCAGTTCTTCCCCTTGAACCTCTGAGAAATTCACGCCGCCTTGTTCAAAGACGCGGCCCTCACGCATCACCCGGGAGCGGCCACCACCCCCTTCAGGCCGCACCCAACTTTCCTCTGCAAAGCGGCCTTCACCATCGAGAGCTTCCAGACCAGCGCAGATCTCGTCTTGAAGCCCCATCACCATTGCCCGAGCCCGATCTCTGGAGTCGCTGGGAGGAAGCTCGAGGGTGGAGTTGCTGACACCCACGTCCTGGCGTCCGAGGACGCGGCGAATCAGGGAGCGGACCATGTGTCAGAGACTGAAGACATCGAAACCTAACCAAGTCACCCCAGGCCTGGACAAGCATCCGTGAGGGACTGTCACGGGCGACGCCCCTAGGATCCGGCTTGCCCTCATGAAACTGATGAACCCGGTCGAGCAGGCCACCCACGCCCTCCAGCAAGTCAAAGATGCCGGCAGTGGCAAATCGGCACTTGAGCTCGGCTGGATCGAACAAATCCGCATCAGCCCGCCGCGGGCCGTATTTCGCCTCAGCCTTCCCGGCTTCGCCCAAGGTCAGAGAGACCGAATCGTGACCGAAGCACGAGAAACTCTGCTGAGCATCGACGGCATCGACGACGTCCAGATCGAGATCGGCCAACCACCAAGCCAGGGGGGGATTGGCCAAGCAGGCCACGGACAGCCGGCTGAACGGCAGTCGATCCCAGGAGTTCGCCAGGTGATTGCTGTGAGCAGCGGCAAGGGAGGCGTCGGCAAGAGCACCGTGGCCGTCAATCTGGCCTGCGCACTCGCCCAAACCGGCCTGCGGGTTGGGCTCCTGGACGCCGATATCTACGGACCCAACGCACCCACCATGCTGGGTGTGGCTGATCAAACGCCTGAGGTGCAGGGAAGCGGAGATCAGCAGCGGATTGTCCCGATCGAAACTTGCGGAATCGCCATGGTGTCCATGGGTCTGCTGATCGATGATCACCAGCCCGTGATCTGGCGTGGCCCGATGCTGAACGGCATTATTCGTCAGTTTCTTTACCAGGCCGAGTGGGGCGAGCGCGACGTTCTTGTCGTCGACCTGCCGCCGGGCACCGGTGATGCGCAGTTGTCCCTGGCCCAGGCAGTTCCGATGGCAGGAGTTGTGATCGTGACCACACCGCAGCAGGTATCGCTGCAAGATGCGCGAAGGGGGCTGGCCATGTTCCGGCAGATGGGCATTCCCGTCCTCGGCGTGGTGGAGAACATGAGCGCTTTCATTCCTCCGGATCGTCCCGACTGCCGTTATGCCCTCTTCGGCAGTGGCGGCGGAGCCCAACTCGCCTCCGACTATGACGTTCCTCTTCTGGCCCAAATTCCGATGGAAATGCCTGTGCAGGAAGGTGGAGACACAGGACGGCCGATCGTGATCAATCGCAGCGAATCAGCCAGCGCTGCAGAGTTCAACGGGCTCGCAGATGCAGTGCTGAAGGCCGTCAGCCAGCCCGCCTGACGATGTTCAGCCGACGTGACCGCCGCAGATCGCACCGGGAGTGGGTGCTCTGGGGTGTTCCGATCGGGATGATCGCCATCGCCGGCGTGCTGATCGCCAGCACACAACGCCAGGCGGACTACGCCGACTGGTATCACCACTGGATCACCGCGGCCTTTGGGGTGCTGCTGGCGCTGGGACTAGAACGCTTGCCACTACAGCGGCTACGACCGCTGCTGGTTCCCGTCTATGCCCTAACCGTAATCAGTCTGGTGGCGGTACGGGTCATTGGAACCACGGCGCTGGGGGCCCAACGCTGGATCAGCATCGGCGGGGTTCATGTTCAGCCGTCGGAATTTGCCAAGATCGCCGCGATCCTGCTTGTAGCAGCAGTTTTATCGCGGCATCCCGTAGAACGACCGATCGATCTCATGCGCCCACTGGGGGTAATCGCCGTGCCTTGGCTCCTTGTGTTCATGCAGCCTGATCTGGGCACATCCCTTGTGTTCGGCGCTCTGATGCTCACGATGCTCTATTGGTCGGGAATGCCGATTGAGTGGGTAATTCTTTTGCTGTCACCGCTGGTGACTGCCCTTCTCTCAGGGCTTCTCCCCTGGGCCATGGGAATCTGGCTCCCACTGATGGTCGTTGTCGCCTACCGCTCCCTGCCCTGGAAGCGCCTGGCGGCAACAGCAACCTTGGCCATCCACAGCGCCATGGCTGCCGTGACGCCATGGCTTTGGATGCATGGCCTGAAGGACTACCAACGGGATCGTTTGGTGCTGTTCCTTGACCCCAGCAAGGATCCCCTCGGTGGGGGTTATCACCTCCTTCAGAGCACCGTGGGCATCGGTTCAGGCGGCGTCTTGGGGACAGGCCTGCTTCAAGGGCAACTGACCAAACTGCGGTTCATTCCCGAACAGCACACCGATTTCATCTTCAGCGCTCTAGGCGAGGAGACGGGGTTTGTTGGATGTCTCCTGGTGGTTCTTGGCTTTGCTGCCTTGATGGCGCGGTTGCTTCAAATCGCGCGCAATGCCCGCACCGACTTCGAATCCCTCGTGGTCATCGGGATCGGCACGATGCTGATGTTCCAGGTGGTGGTCAACATCTTTATGACCATCGGCCTTGGCCCCGTCACGGGGATCCCCTTGCCCTTCCTCAGTTATGGGCGCTCAGCAATGGTGGTTAATTTCATCGCGCTCGGCCTCTGCCTGTCCGTGGTTCGGCAGAGCCGTCGCTCCTTGGCACAACTCCGTTGACCGGGCCATCCTTCACCGACCTGCGGCAACTACTGGCGCAGGACGTGCCTCAGGGTCGCTGCGACGAGATCGGTGTCCGACGGCTTTGGTGGGCGGCTCTGGAGACCCTGCAACAGGACCTTCTGGAGCGCAGCATTGAACGCGGAATCTGGCTGGCTGCGCCCCTGCCGGCTCTCTACGAACCGGAGTTACTGAAACATCTGCAGGGATGGGTCTGGGCTCCAGATCAACTGGATCAACTCAGTACACATCCAACGGCACTGCCTGAGCGATCCAGCATCGATGAGCCAGGCACGCTGCGGGGATTCCAACGCTTGTCCCTGCGCCGCGACGACGGGGATGATCCTCTGCTGCTGGTGATCACGCCCGAGGTCCAGGTCGCCCTAGCACTGCACGGCCCCGCCCAGAAGCGCCAGTTGTTGATGCGTTGTGACCCAGCAACACTCAGCGATGTTCTGCTGCAGCTGGGGCGACGGCTGGAGCACCAGTCACCGGCGCAGGCCGATCGGCTGCGCACTGCACTCGAATCCATCGGCTCGCTACAAAGCGATGGGGCCTGGTCAGAACAGTTCTGGCCCCACCTCACAGAACGACTCACCGGGACAGCCCCGGGGCTGATGCTGCAACCCATTCAGGCCGAACGCCCACCAGAAGCCCCCAGCCATGGAGATCTGAATTTGCTGGAAGCCATCACCCATGAGGTGAGAACCCCTCTGGCAACGATCAGAACACTGATCCGGTCTCTGCTGCGGCGAAAGGATTTGCCGGAGGTCGTCGTGAATCGCTTGCGACAGATCGATGTCGAATGCAGCGAACAGATCGACCGATTTGGCCTGATCTTCCATGCAGCTGAGCTTCAACGAGAACCCAACGAAGCCAATTTGGCCCGCACGGATCTACAGGCCATGCTCACCGCCCTTGCCCCCAGCTGGATGGAGCAACTGGATCGTCGTGGGATCGCGCTGGAACTGGATCTCGCCGTTGACCTACCCGCCATCCTCAGCGATTCCCGACGGCTGGAACCGATGTTGGGAGGCCTGATCGACCGCAGCACCAGGGGATTACCCTCCGGCAGTCAGCTGACACTTCATCTCCAAGCAGCGGGAGCGCGGGTGAAGCTTCAACTCCAGGTCGAGCACCCCGACAGAACCGGAGCCACGGAGCCCGGCCCAGCCCCCCAGCAAGAGGAAGTGGGGACGGTCCTGAGCTGGGATCCGAGCACCGGGAGTTTGCAGTTGAGTCAGGATGCAACCCGCCAGATGATGGCCAGCCTGGGGGGCCGCTATCAGCCCAGACGCGATCGCGACATCACCGTTTTCTTCCCTGTGCACACCCCAGGCGACTGATTTGTTTGTTGACGGGTGTGAAGCTTGCTTTCGGAGAGCAAAAGTCCACCCGATGACGGTGCTACTTTCCAGTCGTAACGGCTCTTGTGGATTCCTTCAGCCATGGCAGCAACGGCGTTGAATGGTCAACTTCCTCAGCACATCGCCAGCACTGGCGGCCTTCTGAACTCAGCAGAGACTGAAGAGAAATACGCGATCACCTGGACCAGCAAGACAGAACAGGCTTTCGAGCTCCCCACCGGTGGAGCTGCCCTGATGAACTCAGGCGAAAACCTGATGTATTTCGCCCGCAAAGAACAGTGCCTCGCCCTCGGCACCCAACTGCGCACAAAATTCAAGCCCCGGATCGAGGACTACAAGATCTACCGGATCTATCCCGGTGGTGACACCGAGTTCCTGCATCCGAAGGATGGTGTTTTCCCCGAAAAGGTGAACGAAGGTCGTCCGATGGTCGGGCACAACCCCCGTCGCATCGGCGAAAACGTCAACCCTGCCAACATCAAGTTCAGCGGTCGCAACACTTTCGACGCCTGATCCATCAAGGACGAACTCCGCAGCCTGTGAGCTCCGGCTCTCGGCTGCGATGATCAGGTCATGTTCAGTCCCGATCGCGACGCCTTTCATCAGGCGGTTTGCAGTGGGGCCAACCTGATTCCTCTGGCTCAGAGTTGGCCCGCAGATCTTGAAACACCCCTCACCACCTGGATCAAGGTGGGAGATGGAAGGCCTCCAGGCGTGTTACTGGAGTCCGTCGAAGGTGGTGAAACCCTTGGGCGCTGGAGTGTGATCGCCTGCGATCCTCTGTGGACAGCGTCAACCCGCAATGATTGCCTAACGCGCACTTGGCGCGACGGTCGTGAAGAGACCTTTAACGGCAATCCATTCGAATCCCTTCGCGACTGCCTCGCTCCTTACTCCTGCGTCAACCTGCCGGGCCTCCCTCCGCTTGGACAGCTGTATGGGGTTTGGGGCTACGAACTGATCCAGTGGATCGAGCCCACCGTCGCTGTTCACCCTCGAGCTGCTGCGGATCCCCCGGATGGGATCTGGATGTTGATGGACGCGATCCTGATCTTTGATCAGGTGAAACGACAGATCACCGCCGTCGCCTTTGGTGATTTATCCGATGGAGCGGATGAAGAGCAGGCCTGGCAGACCGCCATCGGACGGATCGATGCCCTGCGCCAGCGGATGGATGCACCTCTCCCGGCTGTCAAACCACTGACCTGGGACGCCAGAAGCAAAGAACTTCCTTCTGTGCGCTCCAATCGCAGCCGCGATGAGTTCGAAGCCGCTGTCGACACTGCCAAAGAACACATCGCGGCAGGCGATGTCTTTCAACTGGTGATCAGTCAGCGCCTTGAAACCGACGTTCCTCAGTCGCCCCTGGAGCTGTATCGCAGTTTGCGGATGGTGAATCCATCCCCCTACATGGCGTTCTTCGACTTTGGAGACTGGCAACTGATCGGCTCAAGCCCAGAGGTGATGGTTCAAGCCGAGCCAGCCGCCGATGGCATCCATGCCAGCCTGCGGCCCATCGCGGGAACCCGGCCACGGGGAGCCACGCCGCTAGAGGATCGAGAGCTGGAAGCTGATCTGCTCGCCGACCCCAAAGAACGTGCTGAGCACGTCATGCTGGTTGATCTGGGACGCAATGACCTCGGCAGGGTCTGCCAACCCGGAAGCGTGGCAGTGCAAGACCTCATGGTGATCGAGCGCTACTCCCACGTCATGCACATCGTCAGCCAAGTTGAAGGGCGCCTGGCCCCGACGCACGATGTGTGGGATTTGCTGATGGCGGCCTTCCCAGCCGGCACCGTGAGCGGCGCACCGAAGATCCGTGCCATGCAACTCATCCATGCGCTTGAGCCCGATGCGCGCGGTCCCTATTCCGGGGTCTATGGATCCGTCGATCTGGCCGGGGCCCTGAACACGGCCATCACGATCCGAACCATGGTGGTGCAACCACGAGATGGTGGAGGATGCAAAGTCAAAGTGCAGGCCGGGGCTGGCATCGTTGCCGATTCGCAACCGACGGCTGAATTCGAGGAAACCCTGAACAAAGCACGGGGAATGCTGACAGCACTGGCATGCCTGAATCCGCGGGGATGACAGCACAACACCTTCTACTGAAAGGCTTCGAGGTCGAACTGTTCACCGGTCAGCCCAACGGAGCCAACGTCGGCGTTGCCCCCGACGTGGCCAGGGAACTGCCTGGCTTCGTGACAGAACCGGACTGTCGCAATCTCGAATACGTCACCGACCCGATCAGGGATTACGCCGCACTCCCCGAGGCACTGCTCGCTCCCCGGCGGACGTTACGGCGGTGGCTGCACGACCGGCAGCTCACGCTTCTGCCAGGCAGCACCCTGAGTTTGGGAGACAGCAGCCGGTTCGAACGCTCGGATCCCGGCAATGCCTATCACGCTCTCATCGAGCGGCTTTACGGCACCAGGGTCGTGACGGCAAGCATTCACATCAACCTCGGCATCACAGATCTGAACTGGTTGTTTGCCGCAGTACGGCTCGTGCGCTGCGAAGCGGCTCTCCTGCTCGCCATGAGCGCCAGTTCCCCCTTCCTGGATGGGCGCAGCACGAGCCACCACTCCCAGAGATGGCATCAATTCCCCCTGACGCCGCAAACGGTTCCCTTATTTCAGGATCACGACCACTACATCCAGTGGGTGGAGGAGCAATTGGCCACGGGGGCCATGCGCAACGAACGTCATCTATGGACATCCGTTCGTCCCAATGGTCCGCGACGCCCGTACGACCTCAACCGGCTGGAATTACGCATCTGCGATCTCATCACCAATCCCCATGAGCTGCTGGCGATCACCTGCCTGTTAGAGCTGCGGTTGCTGGCCCTCAGAGAGAGCATGGATCGCCTCGATCCCCTTTGCAGCAGCGCACTATCCGCAAATGACCTGGCCCAGCTGGCTGATAGCAATGATGCAGCCGTCGCTCAATCGAGCCTGAACGCTGAACTCAGGCATTGGCGGGATGGCCATGCAATCACATGCAGGGACTGGCTTCAGGAGCTGCTTGATGAGCTCGCTCCCCTCGCCGAATCCCTCCAGCTCAGCGCTTATCTGAAGCCGTTGGATGCACTGCTGACCCACGGCAATCAAGCCATGCGCTGGGAAGCAGCTCATGCCCAGGGCCAATCCATCGATGACTTGCTTCAGGAGGGAATCCAGCGGATGCAGGAGGAAGAACAACAGATCAGCAACGGGGAGCCCTGTTTGGGATGATCATGTTGAGTCCGTCGCAGCGTGGAGACTTCATGCCCGAGTCCACCACCCATGTCTCCGACAACGAGACAACACGCTTGAACGGTGGTGCATCCGGGGCCGGGCAGCTTCTTCAGCACCGTCTGGATCTGATTGAAGACCTCTGGAAGACGGTGCTGCGCAGTGAGTGCCCGCCCGAGCAGAGCGAACGTCTGCTGCGACTCAAACAACTCAGTGACCCTGTCTCCTTAGAAGGACGAGATGGCGACAGCACAAGCGAGGCGATCGTCGAGCTGATCCGAGCCATGGATCTTTCAGAAGCCATCTCGGCGGCGCGCGCCTTTTCGCTCTATTTCCAGCTCATCAACATCCTTGAGCAACGGATCGAGGAAGACAGCTATCTCGATAGCCTGCGGCCCAATCTCAGTGCTGAATCGGCTCAACGGGACGCCTTTGATCCCTTTGCGCCCCCTCTCGCCAATCAGACTGATCCAGCCACCTTTGGAGAAGTCTTCGAGCGGCTGCGTCGGATGAACGTCCCCCCCGCACAGGTGGAGCACCTGCTGCGGGAGCTGGATATCCGTCTGGTGTTCACCGCCCATCCCACGGAGATCGTTCGGCACACAGTGCGTCACAAGCAGCGACGTGTGGCCAATTTGCTCCAGCAACTTCAATCAGACACCCCTCTCGCACATCAGCTGCGCGAGGACTGTCGCGACCAACTGGAAGAGGAAATCCGACTGTGGTGGCGGACCGATGAACTCCACCAGTTCAAACCCACCGTGATCGATGAGGTGGATTCGACCCTGCACTACTTCCAGCAGGTGTTGTTTGACGCGATGCCGAAACTGCGTAAGAGGCTGATCACTGCTTTGCATCGGCACTATCCCGATGTCCAGGTTCCACAGGCATCCTTCTGCACGTTTGGCTCCTGGGTGGGTTCCGATCGGGACGGCAATCCCTCGGTGACACCCGACATCACCTGGCGAACAGCCTGTTACCAGCGTCAGCTGATGCTGGAGCTGTACATCCACTCCGTCCAGTCGCTCCGGCAGCAGCTGAGCATTTCCATGCAGTGGAGCCAGGTGGCACCATCACTGCTGGAGTCGCTGGAGATGGATCGGCTCCGGTTCCCAGAGATCTACGAGCGCAGAGCAGCTCGATACCGACTGGAGCCCTACCGGCTGAAGCTCTGCTACGTGCTCGAAAAGCTTGAGCGGACGCTCGCCCGCAACAATCAGCTGTCGGAGGCGGGCTGGCAGATGCCCTGTGAAGCCCTGGCCGATCCCCAGGACGGACTCGGCGGAGCCGATGTTCTCCACTACACCTCGGTGGATCAGTTCCGCAGTGACCTGGAGTTGGTCCGCAACAGCCTCGTCAGCACCGAATTGAGCTGCGAACAGCTCGACACGCTGCTGCACCAGGTGCACATCTTTGGGTTCTCTCTGGCCAGCCTTGATATCCGTCAGGAGAGCACCCGCCACAGCGATGCGATCGATGAACTCACCCGCAACCTGGAACTGCCCCAGCCCTACGGGGACATGGACGAAACGCAGCGGATGGAATGGCTCCTCCAGGAACTGCAGACCCGCAGGCCCCTGATTCCGCCAGCCGCCAGTTGGTCGGAGCCGACAGCAGAGACGTTGGCGGTGTTCCGAATGCTGCAGCGCCTCCAGGAAGAATTCGGCCAGCGGATCTGCAACTCCTATGTGATTTCGATGAGCCACACGGCATCGGATCTCTTGGAGGTTCTGCTGCTGGCGAAAGAGGCGGGCCTGGTGGACCCGCCGAACAAACGGGCCTCCCTACTGGTGGTGCCACTGTTCGAAACCGTGGAGGATCTCCAACGGGCCCCTGCGGTGATGGAGGGGTTGTTTAAAACGCCGCTCTACCGCGAACTCCTACCGGTTGCAGGCCAACAGAAACAGCCGCTGCAGGAGCTCATGCTGGGCTACTCAGACAGCAACAAGGATTCCGGCTTTCTCTCCAGCAACTGGGAGATTCACCAGGCTCAGATCGCACTTCAGGAACTCGCCAGCCGCCAGGATGTGGCGCTTCGCCTCTTCCACGGCCGCGGTGGGTCGGTCAGTCGAGGCGGAGGGCCGGCTTACCAGGCGATCCTGGCCCAACCCAGCGGCACGCTGCAGGGCCGGATCAAAATCACCGAACAGGGTGAAGTACTGAACTCCAAGTACAGCCTGCCCGAGTTGGCGCTGTACAACCTGGAAACCGTCACCACGGCCGTGGTTCAGAACAGCCTGGTCACCAACCAGCTGGATGCGACGCCAAGCTGGAATCAGCTGATGAGTCGCCTCGCCACCCGTTCAAGGGAGCATTACCGAGCGTTGGTTCACGACAATCCCGATCTGGTGGCGTTCTTCCAGCAAGTCACTCCGATCGAGGAAATCAGCAAACTGCAGATCTCCAGCAGACCGGCCCGACGCAAAACAGGCGCCAAGGACCTGTCCAGTCTGCGGGCGATTCCCTGGGTCTTCGGTTGGACCCAGAGCCGATTTCTTCTACCGAGCTGGTTTGGCTTCGGCACAGCTCTTTCCGAAGAAGTGGGCAGCGACTCCGAACAACTCGATCTGCTGCGCCGCCTCCATCAACGCTGGCCATTCTTCCGGATGCTCATTTCAAAAGTAGAAATGACTCTCTCCAAGGTGGATCTCGACCTGGCTCATCACTACATGAACAGCCTGGGGCACCCCGAACAGCGGGAGGCCTTTGAAGCGATCTTCCAGGTGATCGCCAAGGAATACGAACTCACCCGCAAGCTGGTTCTGGAAATCACAGGACAAAACCGACTGCTTGGAGCTGATCAAGGTCTCCAGTTGTCCGTTGACCTACGCAATCGCACCATCGTCCCCTTGGGCTTTCTCCAGGTTGCGCTGCTGAAGCGACTGCGTGATCAGAACCGGCAACCGCCCATGAGCGAAACACCGGGTGCACCCGAAGACACACGCACCTATAGCCGTAGTGAACTGCTTCGGGGTGCGCTACTCACCCTCAACGGCATCGCAGCCGGAATGCGAAACACCGGTTGACCCACTGTGCTGTCGTTTCTTCAACAACCCTCGATTCCACCCTTGCCCCAGGGCACACGACTGGAGACATCGATTCCTCCAACGTCCAAGCAGCTCAACACCCTGCTGATGTCCTGCGGGGAGTCAACCCACCCGGAAGAACGCTGGGAGCTCGCCCTTCAGCGAAGTTTGTGGCAGATCAGCATCCTGGATGAGGCGAATGGGGAACTGATCGGGTTTGTGCGCGCCACCAGTGACCTAGCCCTCAACGCCAATCTTTGGAATTTGGCAGCGAAACCGGGGCCGAACCAAGCAGCCCTCTTCGCTGTTCTGGTGCATCGTGCTCTGCAAATCCTGCGGAGGGATCTACCGGGCTGCAGCCTTTCCATTTCGGCACCCGCGGAGGCACTGCAGGCCCTCAAAGAGCAAGGTTTTCTGATTGATCCCAATGGCATCCGAGCCATGGGGCTCCGCCTGAGCTGAGACATTGAGATCAAACACGAGCATGGAGGGACTCGAACCCCCGACCCTCAGAACCGGAATCTGATGCTCTATCCAACTGAGCTACATGCCCACTGATCAGCGTTAAGCCGCAGTGATATCGAGCGGCAACCGCCCCGATACAAGTACCTTACTCACTGGTCGCCCCAGCACCCATCCGGCTCCACAGGCTCCAACTGCAGGGCTTCCGGAACCACACCGTTCTGCAGTTGGACCTGACGCAGCCGCGCTTGCTGGTGATCGGACCCAATGGCATTGGCAAGTCCAACCTGCTGGAGGCGGTTGAATTGCTGGGGAGTCTCCGATCCCATCGCTGCAGCAATGATCGGGATCTGATCCAGTGGGAGGCACCCCAGGCGCTGATCCGGGCCGAGGTGGGAGATGGTGATCGCCTCGAACTGGAACTACGCCGCCAGGGAGGGCGTCAAGCCAGGCGGAACGGAAAGCTGCTGGATCGCCAGCTGGACCTGATCGGTCCGCTGCGTTGCATCGGATTCAGTGCCCTGGATCTTGATTTGGTGCGCGGCGAGCCCGCGCTGCGCCGCCAGTGGCTTGACCGTGTCGTGCTGCAGCTCGAACCGGTGTATGCCGATCTGATGGCACGACTGAACCGGTTGTTGCGACAGCGCAGCCAGCTCTGGCGCCAGAGACAGCAATCCAGAGCAGAACGCCATGCCCTCCTCGACGCTTTTGACGTCCAGATGGCGCTGGTGAGCACCAGAATTCACCGTCGGCGCCAACGGGCCCTGCAACGGCTGGAACCGATCGCTATGCGTTGGCAGACCCACCTGAGCGGGGGAACCGAAACTCTGGAATTGCAATACAAACCGGGCAGTCGACTCGACGGAGAAGATGCCGAAGAACCATGGCGACTCGCGATCGAAGAGCAACTGCGCGAGCAACGGGAGGAGGAAGAACGGCTCGGCAGCTGCCGCGTAGGCCCGCACCGGGATGAGATCGCACTGCTGCTGGGGGGCAGCCCGGCACGACGGTTTGGTTCAGCGGGCCAGCAGCGGTCGTTGGTGCTGGGCCTGAAGCTTGCGGAACTGGAGCTGGTGACCCAGCTGTGCGGAGAGCCACCACTGCTGCTTCTCGATGATGTGCTCGCCGAATTGGATCCAACCCGGCAGCAGCTCCTGCTCGAAGCGGTAGGCGAATCGCATCAATGCCTGGTGAGCGCCACCCACCTCGAAGGATTTGGCGGCGGGTGGCAGCAGCAGGCCCAAATTCTCGGAGCAAGAGAACTGAGACCCGACCTACAGATCGGATATGGTGGCTGACTTGTTTTTCTCTCACTGCCTGATGGAGCAGACCCTCTCTGAACTGCATCCCAACCCGGGATGGGGGGCAACTGAGATTCATGCCACCGACATGGTCGGCAAACACTGCATTCTCGAGCTCTACGACTGCGATCCGAGCCGGCTCGACGACGAAGCATTCATCCGCACAACGATCACCTCAGCAGCCAAAGGCGCTGGTGCAACGCTGCTGAACCTGATCACCCATCAATTTCATCCCCAGGGCGTCACGGGCCTGGCCTTGCTGGCGGAATCCCACATTTCCATCCACACCTGGCCGGAATCCGGCTACGCAGCCGTTGATGTTTTCACCTGTGGTGACCACACCATGCCGGAACAGGCCTGCGCGATTCTCTGCAGTGAACTTCAAGCGAAACGCCACGCGCTGAAAAGCTTTCTACGGGAAACGCCTGCAGCTATTGCCAGTGGGGTGAGAGAACCAGTGGAAACACCGACCCAGCTCCCCACCTGAACAGGCCGGCAAGAGTTCAGCGGCGGTTCAACTTGCCGCTGACGAGACCTTCAAGATCCAGGTTGACGGAGGTGAATCCAAGCTTGCGAAAGGCCTCCACCAGCGCATCGGTTTCCGCAAGCGTGAGCACATCACGGATCTGTTCACTGGGCACCTCAATGCGCGCCGCAAGACCATGGGATCGCACACGAACTGTGCTGAAGCCCCTGGCGATCAACCAGGCTTCCGCCTGGCCCACCCGCTGCAACCGCTCGGCGCTGATGCTTTCGCCGTAGGGGAAGCGAGAGGCCAAGCAGGGCTGAGCTGGTTTGTCCCACCAGGGGAAACCAAGGGCCCGCGACAGCAGACGGATCGCTGCTTTGTCGATCGACAATTCAGCCAGAGGGGAACGAACCCCAGCCTGTCGGGCCGCCTCGATGCCGGGGCGATGATCACCCAGGTCATCGAGATTGACCCCATCAATCACCAACGCATCGCCCGCCGCCGCGGCAATGGGCTGGAGATGGTGATGCAATTCGCGCTTGCAGGCAAAGCATCGATCGACGGGGTTACTGCTGTAATCGGGGTCGCTCAACTCTCCCGTTGGACACTCCCGATGCGGAATGCCGATCCAGGCGGCCTGGTCACGCGCCTCCCGCAACAGATGGGGAGCTAGAGCCGGAGATACGCCAGTCACCGCCAGGGCTGCACTGCCCTTGGATTCATAGGCGATTGCAGCCACCAGAGTGCTGTCGACCCCACCGGAATAGGCCACACACAGTGCGGACTGCGCATCCATCCATTGCCGCAATTCAGCCAGCTGCTGCTGCTCACGATCGGCCAAAGGCTCCTGCAACCGAAACATCAGCGGGGAAAACCAGTTGATCTCTGTAGGCTCCAACGGTAAGAGCCGCCCCCATGCCTCAAAGCATCGGCATCGTCACCGCCGCCGACAGTCGCGAGCGCAGCCATGGCCAGCTGCACATCTATGACGGCGAGGGCAAGGGCAAAAGCCAAGCCGCCCTTGGGGTTGTGCTTCGCACCATCGGACTGGGCATCTGCGAGCAGAGGCAGACCCGTGTGCTGCTGCTGCGCTTCCTCAAGGGCCCAGGCCGTGCCTACGACGAGGATGCAGCCATCGAGGCTTTGCAGCAGGGCTTTCCACATCTGATCGACCACCTTCGCACCGGAAGGGCAGACCACTTCACGGCGGAGGAAGCCACCCGCTTTGACCGAGAGGAAGCACAGCGCGGGTGGGTGATCGCCAAAGGCGCGATCGCCAGTGCCCTCTACTCAGTGGTGGTGCTGGACGAACTCAATCCAGTGCTGGACCTCGGCCTGCTGGATCTTGAGGATGTGGTCCGCACCCTCAGCAACCGTCCGGAGGGGATGGAAATCATCGTCACCGGTCGGGCCGCACCTGCCCCATTGGTGCGTGAAGCCGACCTCCACTCCGAGATGCGGGCCCATCGTCGTCCGGGCATGAACGACAACCGGGTGGTGCCTCTCAATGCGAGCAGCGGCATCGAGATTTATACCGGGGAAGGCAAAGGCAAATCGACCAGTGCACTCGGGAAGGGTCTCCAGGCCATCGGTCGAGGGATCAGCCAGGACAAGAGCCATCGTGTTCTGATCCTGCAGTGGCTGAAAGGCGGCAGCGGCTACACCGAAGACGCGGCGATCGCCGCGCTTCGCGAGAGTTATCCCCACCTGGTGGACCACCTCCGCTCCGGCCGCGATGCCATCGTCTGGCGGGGCCAGCAGGAGCCGATTGACTACGTGGAGGCCGAACGGGCCTGGGAGATCGCACGGGCCGCCATCTCCAGCGGCCTCTACAAGACCGTGATCCTCGATGAGTTGAACCCCACGGTGGACCTGGAGCTGCTGCCCGTCGAACCGATCCTGCAGACCCTGCTGCGCAAACCGGCGGAAACCGAAGTGATCATCACCGGTCGCTGCAAAAACCCTCCGGCCTATTTCGATCTGGCCAGCATCCATTCAGAGATGGTGTGCCACAAGCACTACGCCGAACAGGGCGTCGACCTGAAGAGAGGGGTGGATTACTAAACCAGGACCGGGGGTTCAGTAGCGGGGAATTGCAGGATCCACCTGCTGCGACCAGGCATCAATTCCACCGGTCACATTCGTGGCCGCGATGCCCTGCTGACCCAACAGCTCAACGGCACGCGCAGAGCGCCCCCCAAGCTTGCAGTGCACCAAAAGGCGCCGTCCCTCCGCCAAACCACGAACGCGATCGATCGCCTCTCCACTCTCCAGCGAGGCCAACGGAACCAAATGGCTTCCTTCAATCGAAGCCACCTCGACTTCAGCGGGATTGCGCACATCAACAAGCGCAATCTCGTCTGGAGCGGAGTCGAGCAGGGCCTTCAGCTCCGTGACAGTGATGGCTTCCATCTTCGATGACGCCGGACGGCAGAACTGGCGGTAGTCAATCAGGCTCTCAACCTTCGGTCGGTCTGGATCAACGCGGAGGGTGAGTTCGCGAAATCGCATGGCCAGGGCATCCACCACCAGCAGCCGACCATCAAGGCACTCGCCAATGCCGGTGATCAACTTGATCGCTTCCGTGGCCTGAAGCAGACCGATCAGCCCCGGCATCACACCCATCACGCCAGCCTCCGAGCAAGACGGAACTGCGTCCGGAGGAGGAGGTGTCGGGAGCAGATCGCGGTAGTTGGGGCTGGTCATCGTGCGGTTGAACACGCTGACCTGGCCGTCAAAGCGCTGCACGGAGCCATAGACGAGGGGCTTGCCGAGCAACACACAGGCGTCGTTGATCAGATACCGGCTGGGGAAGTTATCGGTGCCGTCACACACCAGGTCGTAATCACCGATGAGATCCAAGGCGTTGTCCACATCAAGCATGTGTTCGTGCACATCGACCTGGCAGTGGGGGTTGAGCTCATGGATTCGAGTTGCTGCCGAACGAGCCTTGGAACGACCAACCCCACTTGTGCTGTGGATCACCTGACGCTGAAGATTGGAGAGCTCCACCACATCACCATCCACGATTCCGATGTGGCCAACGCCTGCCGCAGCCAGATAAAGCAGCAGAGGAGATCCCAACCCCCCGCTGCCAACACACAGCACAGACGAAGATTTCAGCCGGAGCTGGCCTGCCGAGCCAACCTCGGGAAGGATCAGATGGCGGGCATAGCGACCCCGCTCATCAGCACTCAGCATCGATTGGTCCTGCATGGTTGTGAGTGTCCCAAAGCTGGATGGGAATTTCATCCACGGTGCGGTCGCCATGCAGCCACCAGGCCCGCAACCCAACAGAAGCCGAAAGAATCAGCATCAGACCTTCAGTCTCTCCCCAAAGCCGATCGTGATGCGATGGCACTGCGGGGGAAGCCGGATGGGAGTGGGCCACGCCAAGACAACGTTGATGACGTGCACGAGCCCAACGCTGCGCTGCAAGCTGTTCTCTGGGGTCCACCAGAAATCTGCGGCGGCGGCCGATGACGGGCTGCGGCTCTGATCCTCCTCGCCCCCAGACATTGCAACAGGGCCAGGCCGTTTGAAGTCTCAAGAGCCCTGGCGAGACCCGTTCGCCAAGCAGCAATGCACAACCCTCCTCGGGGTGAGGTGCCAGGAGCGTGGAGCACAGATCCGTGTGGCATCGGTAATCAATTTGCAGCACGGATGGCGTATATCGCGTCTCACCGATACCCTCAGCTGAAATAGCGAATGACATGGTCGTTTCCATGAGTGACGCCCCCACTGAAGTCAAGGATGCCGACACAACTGTGACGACACCCATCGACGCTCCTGCTCAGGAAGACACGACCTCCTTTGCTGAGCGCTATAGCGACGTTCTGGGCAAGGTGAACGACACCCTTGACCAGGTCGACTGGAGTCAGATGGGACGCATCGGCAAGATCGTTGGCATCTTTGCCGCCGTCATCATTGCCCAGATTCTGATCAAGGGCATCCTGGACACGATCAATCTCCTACCGATCGTTCCGGGGCTACTTGAACTGCTCGGCGTGGTTGTGGTCGGCCAATGGAGCTGGCAGAACCTGACCACCAGCGACAAGCGCAACGCCCTCGTTCAGCGTGTTCAAACACTCCGACAGGAGTACCTGGGCTGATCCTCAAAGCCGTCGAGCCAGATCTCTAAGACTGGCTCGACATTGGTTGATGTAACCGCCCCCAAACAAATTGGCGTGGTTGAGCAGGTGGTACAGGTTGTAGATCTCCACCCGACCGTCAGCGCCTGGAACCTCAGGAAGAACTTTCCGATAGGCAGATCGGAACTCTTCCCCGAAGCCACCGAACAGTTGGGTCATGGCCAGATCGACTTCCCGATCAGCCCACCAACTGGCGGGATCAAAAATGCTTCCCCGTCCATCAATAAGGCTGGCGGCATTCCCACCCCATAGATCGCCATGCACCAACGCAGGACGCGGTTGATACTCATTCAGGTGCTCTGCAAGGCGCAGTAACAACTGGTCAAGGCCGGTTGAATCTTGACTCAACCCTTGCAGGGTCTCGAGTTGGGGACGCAGTCTCAGCTCTACAAATGCTGATCCCCAACCGTCACGCCAACCACCGGGCTGGGGACCAGCGCCGATGAAGCCGTCACGGTGCCAGCCAAAACGAGCGGGGCTGGATGCCATCGACGACTGGTGCAGCAGTGCCAAGCCCCTGCCGAGGGCTGCTTGGTCATTGCCACGACAATCCAACCAAGGCAGCAACAGAACCGCACCGTGGGGCAGTGCTGCCAGAGCCATGGGCTGCGGCACCACCAAAAACGTGTTGTCTGCATGGGCATGCAAGGCCTCAAGAGCCTCAACCTCCACCTCAAAGAGGGGCAGTGCGCTTAAGCCGCCGCTTTTGGCGAACAACAGCTGGCCATCACTGAGGCGCAGTTTCCAGGCCTGATGAATGCAGCCGCCACCAACGGGGGAAACTTCAGAGATGACAGCCCCCGCCAAGGGGCCATCCACTGCTGTGAGTTCGCGGCGCAGTTCGCTGTTCATCTTCACCAAGCCGCCCGTCTTGCCAGCATGATCCGATTCTCCAGTGCGTCGTGAGCGATTCCAGCGTGATCGTGGTGGGCGGTGGCATCGCAGGCTTAACCGCAGCGGCACTGCTGGCACACGATGGCGTCAAGGTCACGCTGTTGGAAGCGCACCGCCAAACGGGGGGATGTGCCGGAACATTCCGGCGCGGTCGATGGGTCTTCGATGTGGGTGCGACCCAGGTCGCCGGTCTGGAACCAGGGGGCAGTCATGCGCGACTGCTGAAGCATCTGGGCATGCCTCTCCCCTCAGCGGAGATTCTGGATCCAGGGTGTGTGGTGGACCTGAGCGATGGCTCCCCTCCCATTTCGCTCTGGCATGACCCGGAAGCGTGGGCCGCTGAGCGTGAGCGTCAGTTCCCTGGTAGCAAACGTTTCTGGAGCCTCTGTCATCAGTTGCATTCCAGCAACTGGCAGTTCGCCAACCAGGATCCCGTAGTGACGCCTCGCTCCCTCTGGGATCTCGGCACCATGCTGCGGGCACTGCGTCCCGCGACGCTGGTATCGGGGCTGTTCACAGGTCTCACCATCGCCGATCTGTTGCAACTTTGTGGGTGCGGTCAAGATCAACGGCTGCGGCACTTTCTTGACCTCCAGCTGAAGCTGTACTCCCAGGAACCGGCTGATCGCACGGCCGCGCTCTATGGCGCCACAGTCCTGCAGATGGCGCAAGCGCCGCTGGGACTCTGGCATCTGGAGGGTTCGATGCAGGTGCTGAGCGACCAGCTGGTGGCCGCCATTAAGCGCGACGGCGGAAACGTGCTTCTGAAGCATCGGGTTACCAAACTGCAGCCCTGCTCATCCGGTTGGCAAGTGCATGTCACCACGGCGGGAGACGAGCACAAACAACTCAACAGTCGCGATGTGGTCTGCAGCCTTCCCCCGCAGTGCCTGCAGGAGCTGATCGAATCTGATCAGCTGCCCAAGGGATATCGAAGGCGACTAGAAAACCTGCATGAACCAAGTGGTGCGCTGGTGCTCTACGGAGCGGTGCGGCGTGATGCACTGCCGGATCCCTGCCCAGGCCATCTCCAGCGCAGCAGTGCGTCCCCGGGATCCTTGTTCGTGTCCATCAGCCGCGACGGCGATGGGCGGGCACCCCGGGGACAGGCCACCTTGATCGCCAGCGTGTTCACACCAACGGCCGACTGGTGCCGCTTGCCAGAGCCTGAGTACCAGCGGCGAAAGAACGAGATGATGAGCCTGATCCAAGCAGAACTGAACAGCTGGCTCAAGCTTCCGGAGGATGCCTGGTTGCACGCTGAACTGGCGACACCACGAGGCTTCGCCGGCTGGACAGGTCGTCCCAATGGAATGGTGGGGGGACTCGGACAGCATCCACGCCGTTTCGGCCCCTTCGGCCTGGCTGGACGAACGCCCATGCCCGGTCTGTGGCTCTGCGGTGACAGCCTCCACCCGGGAGAAGGCACTGCAGGGGTCAGCTTGTCGGCCCTCAATGCCTGCCGTCAGCTCCGGGCTGAACGGGGACAACCCCTTAGCTTTCGGAGCTGACCTCACCGGGCGCTTTCAAAAAATCAGGACGCATGGTCTGCGTTCGGATCAGTTCCAACTCCAGCTGAGACCAGTTTTGCTTGAGAACGGCATCTTCGAGCTGCTCCAGACTCCAGCGATACGCGGCCAATCCGCGCAACACCGCATCTCGATTGGTGGAGGCCATCGCCACGCCCAGCTGCGGATTCCCTCCACCCACGCGAGTGGTGTCAGCAAAGCCGCTGGAAGCCAGCAGCATCGCCAGCTGCCGGATCTCTGGATCCCTTTCATCGCCCACCGCCCGCAGCAGTGCGGCACTGACCAGCACCGGCATGTGGGAAATCAGAGCAACGGCCTGGTCGTGTTGAGAGGCGGTGGATGTCAGCCAATGTCCTCCGACGCTGATGGCGAGATCACGAACCTGGTCGAGCGCAATGGGGTCTGTTGCTGCATCCGGAGTTGCGATCCAGGGGCGGCCTCGGAACAGATCCACCACACCGGCATCAACGCCCGCCTGAGCTGTACCAGCCATGGGATGACTGGCAACAAAGCGAGGATGCCGCTGGCGCCAAGCCTCCAGCACGGGCTGTTTGACCGAACCAACATCGGTCACCACCGCTGATTGAGGTAGAGCGGCCACTAGCGCCTCAGGTGGGTTCAGCAGCAAGGGGATCGGCAACGCCAGGATCACCACATCACAATCCGCGAGACAGCGCGGATCCGTCGACACCGCCCCCACCAGTCCACGGGCCATGGCGCGATCAGCGGTGGCCTGACGGTGCACGAGGCCCTGCACCGTCCAACCACGAGCCTGGAGATCCAGACCGAGGGATCCCCCAATCAATCCAAGACCAACGATCCCCACCCGTCCCGGTTGCACCGCCATCACTCCTGCAGGGTCGTGAAGCCATGTTGATGGATGGATTGCCATGAACCAATCGGTGGGGGGGCTCTGCTTAGGGTTTGGCGATGTTGGAAGCCCAGGCCCACCATCAGATCAAAACCCTGCTCCGCCAGGAGGAATCGGACTGGCCCCACCACCTGACCCTGAGCCGGCTGGTGGCGAGAAGCTTGAGGCGTCGCGACACGACGCTCGTCCAGCTCCCCCCCAGCAGCAGCGAACGATGGTGGCTGGGACTTCTTGTGCCGCTTTGTCTGGCTCCCGAAGCAGGGGCGGTTGTGTTGACGGCCCAACAGCGTCGGCGGCTGCTCCAGTTGGAACTGCCCCGCTTACGGAACCAGGGGCTCCGGCTTCCGTGCTGGCAGGGGCCGACCCCTCCTGAGGGACCACAGCTCTGGCTGATGGATGTTGCAGAGCTCATTCAGGCCCATCGCGACGGACACCTGGGCACGCGACAACTGCTGATTCCGGAGATGGATCAGTTGAGCCGTCGGATGCGCAATGCATTGACGTTTGAGATCAACCATCAGAACTGGGACGAGCTCCGCCAGGCCTGTCCACAGGCTGAAGCAGGATTGGTTGAGCTGCATGACCGGATGACCCGCCAGCTGTTCGCTGGCGCCACGCGACCAGGCGGCGCGGTGCGGCTAGAAGGCTCAGCAAGTCAAGCCCTGCGTGACCTCCTCCAGCTGATACCAACGAGCCCTGAGCCCTGGAACAAGCTCCGGACGATCAACCTGGCGGACTGGGCCGAGTGGGCTGACCTCGATCATCGATTGCTCCAGTGGCGTTGGCAGCTGGCACCCCTGGAACCACTCCAGCTGCTGCGGGATGTCCTGCTTGAACACCCCTGCCTGATGTTCAGCAACAATGGAGACAACGCGCGGCTCAATCTGGAGTTTGAGCAGGCCGGAGTGGTCCCCGACGTTCGAGCAACGCTGAGGGAACAGGAGCTCAATGAACCCCTGCCCCTCTATGCACCCCGTCGCCAGCCTCTCCCAAACACACGGATCTATGCCCAACATCTCTTGGAGGAGAGCAGACGACTCATCCTTGGTCAGCCGGGGCTGACCATCCTCCTGATCAATGACGACCAACTGCGTCGCCAGCTCACCAGCTCCCTGGCAGCCGAATTCGGACGCCGTGTGGTCCATGAGTCGACCGCGCCCGAAAGCAATGGTGTGGTGACGTGCAGCTGGGACTGGTGGCTTGAGCACCAGGAGCATCTCCCCTCCCCGGCTCAGCTAATTGTCGGGATGCTTCCGCTCGCAAGCCTGGACAATCCACTGACTTCCGCGCGGGTGGAACGCTTGAAACAACAGGGCGAGGACTGGTTTCGCACCCTGCTTCTACCGGAAGCGTTGAGCTTGATCCCAGCAGCCATTGCACCACTGCGACGCAGCGGTGGACGCCTGGCCATCCTTGATGGTCGTCTCCGGGGGCGCAGTTGGGGTGATCAGGTGCTGCATCGGCTTGAGCCCTGGATTCCACTGCAGCGACTGCTGCCGAACTGAACAACGCCTACCCTCCGTTCAACATTCAGAAGTGCATGGGAGAAGCACGCCGCCGAGCTGCACAGGGCATGCCCCCTCGTCAGCCCAAGAAGGCCAACACAAAAGCACTTGACACATCGCCGCGAGTGGTGTCCTGGCTTCCTCTGACGCGCAATCAGACACAGCAGTTCATGGCGGTGACCACACGCGGCGCCTGGATTGGCATCGGAGCCATGGTGGTTCTGTGGATCACGGTGCGGTTCATCGGACCCGCCGCAGGTTGGTGGACTCTCTCGGATACCCCCTGATCAACCAGCCGGACCAAACACGCGGAAACGAAAGAAAACTTTTAGGATTGATCTCACTGGAGACTCAGTCATGTTTCCGCGTTTAGCCGAGCACTACAGGTCTGTCGTCGAAGACTTGGTGATGAGCCTTCAGGCCCTCGCCAGCAGCCTTCAAAGTGCCGGTGTCACAGCCACCTGTTACTCCTGCGGCGACGGCGGCGATGGCCATGGCGCTTCTTTTGTGGCTGACATCGGAGATGGCCACATCGTGCGCTTTCTTGTCTCCGATTTCGGCATCAACTGGGTGGAATCCCGCAATGGCCGAGAACTGGTGAAACTGGAGGGAGCAGAAGCCATCCAGGAACTTCAGCGAATGGCTGAATTAGCGCAGCAGGGCCAGGTCTGCGGCGAGCAGTCCCTGGCCCAAGCCGGCTGAGCTCAAGCAGCCGCTTCCGGGGCCTTACCCGGAGTCGACTTATCGACAGTCGCCTTCGCAGCAGCCGCCAGGGGCCGCATGGAATTCGACTTCACTTCCGAACCTTCCGTCAGCTTTTGACGCACGAGCGTCTCAATCGTGGCCGTCGATTCCGGGTTCTCCTCCATCCAGGTGATGGTGTTGTCGCGACCCTGCCCGATGTTGTCTCCCTCGTAGCTGTACCAAGCGCCCTTGCGCACAACCACTCCTGTCTCTTCGGCGAGATCGAGCAGACAGCCCAGGGTGCTGATGCCACGGCCGAAAAGGATATCGAATTCAGCAATGCGGAAGGGTGGCGCCACCTTGTTTTTCGCCACTTTCACTTTGGCCCTGATCCCGAATTCCTCCGTCCCCTTCTTGAGCGTCTGAATCCGACGGATGTCGAGGCGAACCGAGGCATAGAACTTGAGCGCATTGCCTCCAGTGGTCGTCTCCGGATTCCCGTAGGTCACACCAATTTTGAGACGCAGCTGGTTGAGGAAAATGACGGTGCAACCCGACTTGCCGATGTTGCCGGTGATCTTGCGCATGGCCTGACTCATCAGACGCGCCTGACTGCCAACCGCCAGGTCTCCCATTTCTCCCTCGATCTCGGCGCGGGGAGTGAGAGCGGCCACCGAGTCGATCACGACAAGATCCACCGCCCCTGATCGCACCAGTTGGTCGACGATCTCGAGAGCCATCTCGCCGGTGTCGGGCTGAGAGACCAGAAGGTTCTCCACATCAACACCCAACGACGCGGCATAGACGGGGTCCAGAGCATGCTCCGCATCCACGAAAGCCGCCACACCACCACGCTTCTGCACTTCAGCAATCGCGTGCAGAGTGAGGGTGGTCTTACCAGAACTTTCCGGGCCGTAAATCTCCACCACCCGACCCTTCGGGTAACCACCACCCAGGGCTAGATCAAGGGTCAGAGCACCGGTGGAGATCGTCTCCACCCTCATGCGAGAGGCATCGCCGAGCCGCATGATCGACCCCTTGCCGAAGTTGCGCTCGATCTGACCAAGGACCAGATTCAGCGCCTTGTCTTTCTCGCCAGAGGAGCGGGGGTCGGAAGCACTGGATTTCATATCTGCAGGCATGGAAGAGACCTGAAACTAAGGAACGAGAGATCCAATGCCACAGAAGCGCCGAATCGTCTCAGGTAGTACAAGCGTACCCTAACGAATCAGGGCCATTGCGCCAGGGGGGCCCGGAAACGATCCGGATGGAGCAACGCAATCCCAGGAGGGAGATTGCTCTGATCCTGGGGGCGAAGATAGCCCCAGCTCACCAGGAAGCAGGGCAGCCGCTCCAAGCCTGGTGTTGACCGCACAGCTTCAAGCGTCGCCCGACGGTCTTCAACGAAACCACACAAGGTTCGTTGCTTCTGGAGCTGGAGCAGAACCTGTGGCTTCGCGCCAGCCTCGCGACCATCCAGACGCCAGGGATGCAGGCCAAGGCTGTTCAGCAGCTCAGCGGTGAAGACCTGGGTTTTGGTCGTGAGGACAGCCCAGTCGACCCCTTCAGCCTCAAACTGCCGCAGCCGCTCCACCAAGCCTGGGAAGGGCCGATGCAGCGCCAACCAAGCAGAACGGTTCTGCCGAACCGCTCCATCTCTAGAGGCATCGAGTGCGGCCTGAAGCTGCTCCGGTTGCCATCCGCGCCGATGGAGTGCTGACGCCTGCGCTTCGCCGTAGGACTGCAGCCAAACCTGAGGGTCCAAAACAGGCAGCTCAGCCGCCAGCAACACCATCTCCCAACCGTGATGCACCCATGGACGCAGCAGGCGGAAAGCATCAGGCACCTCATCAGGAGAGAGGTCCTCTGGAGCAGCATCAAGACGACGGCAGGCCTGCCATGCACTCCACCAGTACTCGGCCATTCCATCGACGATGACCCCGTCGAAATCGAAGACCAGCAGTGGGCGATGGTTCATGGACAAAAACTGGGCCGCTAGGATTCGAACCTAGGAATGGCGAGACCAAAACCCGCTGCCTTACCGCTTGGCGACGGCCCACTGAACCGGAAAAGACCGCAACCTGCGGCTCACCGGAGCACTAACAGTTACTCATAGCAGCCAACCCTTCGTCAATCCACCGGGCGAATCAAGCGAAGGGCGATCAGCGAGGAAAAACCCGCAAACGCGACTGCTCGGCTTGTCCAAAGACATCACTACGCAGTTGGTAACGACTGACAAGATCCGCCTGCATGCGCAGCACGCGTTCCGTTCGCGGCAACAACTCCACGGGCCTGCCTTGCGGCATCACCACTTGTTCCACCGCAAGCCGGCATTCCTCAAGAGCGGCAAATTCATCGTCCTTTGACGACCGATCAGGGGAAATGGCATCCGTAGCCGTTTCACTTGCACGACGACTCAAGAGGCGAGCCATGGCACGGGTCACCTGGGGCAAGGTGTCGGATTTGATCACCAGGATGGGAATGCCGAGATCCTGGGCCTGACGTCGCAGCGATGGTTGACGGCTGAGTCCCAGCCGAATGCTCAAAACAACATCCGCCTCACTCAAATCATCCACCACCCGCGCAGTCCAACCGTGAGAACGAATGGTTTCGTCAACAAGTCGGGGGGTAATGCCACAACAGAGAACCTGCAGAAGCTCGGCGGTGGCCTCCGGTGGAGAAAGCACCTCGGCAGCACTGGCCTGAGGGACAGGAACTGACGCAAGCCGTTCAGCTGCCGGTCGAGGAGAGGGAGGGGTTAGCAAACCCGACGACTGCGGGGGATCGACAAGCTGAACGCCCCCCTCAGGCGTCAGCTCGCGCTCCTGAACTCGGGGCTGCAGGCCCCTGAGCAACTGGTCCACCGTGGCAGCAACATCTGTGTGCACGGCCCAGCGGTGTCGACTGTGCATTTCAATTGCAACCGGAAAGGTTGGATCCGCCGCGCGCTCCAGCACCGTCTTCTGACTGCGCCGCCGCCGGGCCTCCTCATCCCCAAGGGTGACCGCCTGAATCCCTCCCACCAGATCGCTGAGGGTGGGGTTCTTGATCAGGTTTGCCAGAGCATTGCCGTGGGCTGTGGCGACAAGCACCACGCCACGTTCAGCAATGGTGCGCGCGGCCTGCGCCTCCAGCTCCGTGCCGATCTCATCGATCACGATGACTTCGGGCATGTGGTTTTCCACCGCCTCGATCATGGTTTGGTGCTGCAGCTCAGGCCTGGCGACCTGCATGCGGCGAGCCCGACCGATTGCGGGGTGCGGGATGTCGCCATCACCGGCGATCTCATTGCTCGTGTCGATCACAACAACGCGCCGCTCCAGCTCATCCGCAAGAACCCGAGCGATCTCGCGCAACGCCGTTGTCTTGCCCACACCCGGGCGCCCCATCAACAGCAGGGACTGCCCTCCATCCAGGAGGTCCCGCACCATGGCAACGGTGCCGAACACGGCTCGACCCACCCGGCAGGTCAGACCGACCACCTCGCCCTGACGGTTGCGGATCGCGCTGATCCGGTGAAGCGTTCGTTCGATTCCCGCCCGGTTATCGCCACCGAACTGACCAATTCTGGCCACCACGGCCGCCAGATCCTCCCGAGACAAGGGCGTGGAACCCAGCGCCAGGGCACGGCCTGGATAGCGCGCTTCCGGAACCCGACCGAGATCGAGCACCACCTCGAGCAACTGCTGGCGGGCCTCCTCAGGCTGCAACTGCTTCTGCACGCCATCCGGCAGAAGCTCGAGAAGGCGATCCAGATCGTCGGTGACCCGTTGCGTGCCCATGGGATCTGCGCGTTTCAGCCTTCTAGCAAGAGCGCTGCAGCCATGGCGAGACCAAAGGACGCGCGAGAGAGAGGGCGCGATCCCAACCCTCGGGCCATTGCCACAGGGCAGATCCACGGGTTTGCGCCTCATCCAGCACAGGCATCAACAAGCGACGGGCCACACCACCAAAGGCGATGCCAGCCGGCCGCTCCGTCGGATGCAAGAAATCCAGCGTTGCGGCGTTGGTTCCACCGGCAAGCTGCAGCGGACCCGGCGGTGCCAAACCACGCATGGCACGCCAAAGCCGAACCGCAGCCCGCGCGGTGCCAGCACCCACATCGCCGCTCATCGGACGCCCATCCAACTGCCAGAGGGGTCGATAACCGGCTTGCCGCAGGCAGGAATAGCGACGCCAAAGCAAACCAGCCAACTGATCGGCCTTCAAGCCATGGCCCTCCAGACCGGAGCTCACGGCCAAGCGCCGCAAGGGAACCTTGTGCTGCTGAAGGCTTTGGATCAGCGTCGAGAAGCCCTCGTCATGCCCCGATGCTGTGTGAATCTCCACAGCATCGGGCTGAATGGATCTCAGCAGGGAGATCACCTGCTCAGGTGCCAGTCGGTGGTCGCGCTCCTCGATCAAGCCATGGGGGCAGGCCGGTACACAACGACCACAGCCGTAGCAACGCTGCTGGTCGACCCCCGTACCAGGCGGAATCGCTGCAGCCGGACAAATCCTTTCGCAGGGACGCGGACAGTCCGTGGGACAGCGGTGTGGATCGAACCAGGCCTTGCGGAAGTGAGCATCCATTCCGTCACTGAGGCTGACCATCAGCCAAGGACGGTGGCCCGTGTGAGCCTCAGCCCAGTCCAGGCCCCGACGGGCTGCGCGCGCGACCGCTGGATCGGCAGCCACATCCACGCAATGAACACCAACAGCCGCAAAAACAGCTGCCAGATCAGCGATTGCGGGCAAGTCCTGGTTGCTTGCTCCACAGATCAGCTTGACCCAGCGGCCCTGATCGAGGGCTTCGTCAGGGGTCAGGCCTTCAGATATGTGGTCATCGGTTCCCACTTCAGGCTGCGAGCACCACCCATCTCCACGATGATGCGTAAACGGGGTTCGCGCTTGCACAGATCGCAGAGCGAAAGTAGTTCTGAACGCGACAGCACCTGGCCTTCCAGGAGCCAGAGAGCCACAGGAGCATCCCCCTCAAACAGATCACCCAGCTGGGGAGCCACCTCCTGCACTTCTCCCACAGCAGCGCCACGACCAACGCTTTGATGGCCGAGATGGGGAGGACGGATGCCGTGCTTCTGGGTGAGGAACACCTCCGGATCACCGAGCCCCCGCGCTGATGTCATACGGGTGCTGTAGCCGGCACCGCGCAGACGTCTTAATAGGCGGGTTTCTGCACCGCCTTCGAGCGGAGCCTGTACCGCCAGGCAGCCATTGGCTTCGAGATCACGGCGAAATGCCTGACCGGTGAGAAGCAGAGGCATGGCAGCTACAGGGATTGGAGGGGATTCTGGCAGCAGGCAGAGGGATCGGGGGAGTGGAGAGGTCGGTGTTGTAAGTTCGTTGTTTGTTCTGTGTTTCTGTGCCCGTCCGCTAGCCGGGCCTCCAGTCGGCAGAACAGATTCGGCGATTGCGTCGAATCCCCAGGCCAGTACGGAAGCTTTCTTCGGAGATCTCCGTCGGGAAACTGCAACAGCACATCGTGCAGATGCAAGTCCCAGCCTCGCTGCATCGTTCGCTAGCCCATTCGAATCCACTCCTTCGGGAGTCCCTTTTCGAACCACGTCTGCGTCCAATCGATCAGCACCTGACCCCATGCGGTTCTCCGCCTGGTGGTTGTCCACGCTGGCGCTTCCTCCCCATCCATGTCCATCGGCATCCTCGGGAAGAAGCTGGGTATGTCCCAGTTCTTCGACGAGCAGGGCAGAGCTGTTCCGGTCACCTTGATCGAAGCAGGCCCCTGCCGCATCACCCAACTCAAAAACGACGACACTGACGGTTATTCCGCAGTGCAGATCGGCTTTGGCGAAACCCGCGAGAAGCTGATCAACAAGCCCGCCCAGGGTCACCTGAACAAATCCGGTGAGGGCCTTCTGCGTCATCTGCGCGAATACCGCGTCGAAAGCGTTGAAGGGCTCGAACTTGGTGGAGCCATCACCGTCGGCGATTTCGAAGCCGGCCAGAAGGTGGACGTCAGCGGTGACACCGTCGGCCGCGGCTTCGCTGGTTACCAGAAGCGCCACGGTTTCAGCCGGGGTCCGATGACCCACGGTTCGAAGAACCACCGCGAGCCCGGTTCGACCGGTGCCGGTACGACCCCGGGCCGCATCTATCCCGGCAAGCGGATGGCCGGTCGCTACGGCGGCAAGAAAATCACCACCCGCGGTCTGACCATCCTCAAGGTGGACAGCGAGCACAACCTGCTGGTGGTGAAGGGATCCGTGCCCGGCAAGCCTGGTGCGCTGCTCAACATCCGCCCGGCCTTGCGCGTGGGCGCCAAGCCCGCCAAAGGAGGTAAGTGATGGCCAGTTGTGTCGTTCGTGATTGGCAGGGCAAGGAAGCCGGCAAGGCAACCCTGGACCTGAAGGTGGCCAAAGAGACCACCGCCGTTGATCTCATGCATCGGGCTGTTCTGCGTCAGCAGGCCCATGCACGCCAAGGAACTGCCAGCACCCTCACCCGTTCAGAAGTGCGCGGTGGTGGTCGCAAGCCCTACAAGCAGAAAGGAACTGGTCGGGCCCGTCAGGGATCCATCCGGACTCCCCTGAAACCCGGCGGCGGCATCATCTTTGGACCCAAGCCCCGCACCTACAACCTTGCGATGAACCGCAAGGAGCGTCGTCTGGCCCTGCGCACTGCGCTGATGGCCCGTATTGACGATGTCACCGTCGTGAAGGATTTCGGTGCTGCACTTGAGGCCCCCAAGACCCGTGAGATCACGGATGCTCTGGGACGCCTCGGTGTTGCTACCGGCTCCAAGGTGCTCATCGTTCTGACGAACCCCTCCGATGTTGTTCGCCGTTCCGTGCGCAACCTGGAGAAAGTCAAGTTGATCTCCGCAGATCAGCTGAACGTCTTCGACCTGCTCCACGCCAATGCTCTGGTGCTGGGCGAGGAAGCTCTCGCAACCATCCAGGAGGTCTACGGCGATGACTGAACGTTTCCAAGGACGCCTGGCGGATGTGATCCGTCGTCCCCTGATCACCGAGAAGGCCACCCGTGCCCTCGAGATCAACCAGTACACCTTCGAGGTAGACCACCGCGCCGCGAAGCCCGACATCAAGGCCGCTATTGAGCAGCTCTTCGATGTAAAGGTCACCGGCATCAGCACCATGAACCCCCCGCGACGTTCCCGTCGCATGGGGCGCTTCGCCGGCAAACGTGCCCAAGTGAAGAAAGCCGTGGTGCGCCTGGCGGAGGGCAACTCGATCCAACTCTTCCCTGAGTCCTGAGGGGTCTGAATCGTCATGGCAATCCGTAATTTCCGCCCCTACACCCCCGGTACCCGCACCCGGGTGGTCACTGATTTCAGTGAGATCACCAGCCGCAAGCCGGAGCGGACCCTGGTGGTGGCTAAACACCGCCGCAAGGGCCGCAACAACCGCGGTGTGATCACCTGCCGCCACCGTGGTGGCGGCCACAAGCGCCTCTACCGCGTGGTGGATTTCCGTCGCAACAAGCACGGTGTCACCGCCAAGGTGGCCGCAATTCACTACGACCCGCACCGCAACGCGCGTCTGGCACTGCTCTTCTACGCCGATGGCGAGAAGCGCTACATCCTGGCTCCCGCAGGAGTTCAGGTGGGCCAGACCGTGGTCTCCGGCCCTGATGCCCCGATCGAAAACGGCAACGCCATGCCGTTGTCCTCGGTGCCTCTCGGTTCGGCTGTTCACTGTGTTGAGCTCTACGCCGGTCGTGGCGGCCAGATGGTCCGTACCGCCGGTGCCAGTGCCCAGGTGATGGCCAAAGAAGGTGAATACGTCGCCCTGAAGCTGCCCTCCACCGAGGTCCGCCTGGTTCGACGCGAGTGCTACGCCACCCTCGGCGAAGTCGGCAACTCCGAGATGCGCAACACCAGCCTGGGTAAGGCCGGTCGTCGCCGCTGGCTGGGTCGTCGTCCTCAAGTTCGAGGCAGTGTGATGAACCCCTGCGATCACCCCCACGGTGGTGGTGAGGGTCGTGCACCGATCGGCCGCTCCGGCCCGGTGACCCCTTGGGGCAAACCCGCCCTCGGTCTCAAGACCCGCAAGCGGAACAAACCCAGCAACCAATACGTGCTCCGGAAGCGTCGCAAGACCTCCAAGCGGAGCCGTGGCGGACGCGATTCCTGATGCAAACCATCTCTCTGCCGCTTGCTTAAACCGTTATGGGACGTTCACTCAAAAAAGGTCCGTTCATTGCCGACAGCCTGCTTCGCAAGGTTGAAAAGCAGAACGACAACGACGACAAGTCTGTGATCAAGACCTGGTCACGGGCCTCCACGATCCTGCCGATGATGATCGGCCACACGATCGCGGTACACAACGGCCGCACCCATGTGCCGGTGTTTATCACCGAGCAAATGGTCGGTCACAAGCTGGGGGAGTTCGCTCCCACCCGCACCTTCAAGGGCCACATCAGAGACAAGAAAGGAGGCCGCTAATCCATGACATCGTCAACCCCAACGGCACCCACTGCCCAGGCTCACGGACGCTTCATCCGAGGCTCCGCTTCGAAGGTGCGCCGTGTGCTTGACCAGATCCGTGGCCGCACCTACCGCGACGCACTGATCATGCTCGAGTTCATGCCTTACCGCTCCACCGGACCCATCACCAAGGTGCTCCGGTCTGCGGTGGCCAACGCTGAGCACAATCTCGGTCTCGATCCCTCATCTCTGGTGATCGCGAGCGCGAGCGCTGACATGGGCCCCTCCATGAAGCGCTATCGCCCCCGCGCCCAAGGCCGGGCCTTCCAGATCAAGAAACAGACCTGCCACATCAGCATTGCTGTGGCGGCTCAGACCGATTCCTGACCCCCGAGGACTCCGACCCAATGGGACACAAAATCAACCCAACCGGTCTGCGCCTGGGGATCACCCAGGAACACCGGTCACGCTGGTACGCCTCCAGCAAGAGTTATCCGGCCCTCCTTCAAGAGGATGACCGGATTCGCAAGTTCATCCACAAGAAATACGGCTCGGCAGGCATCAGCGATGTGCTGATTGCCCGCAAGGCCGATCAATTGGAAGTTGAACTCAAGACCGCACGCCCCGGTGTGCTGGTCGGCCGTCAAGGCAGCGGTATCGAAGAACTTCGCTCCGGCATTCAGAAGACTGTCGGCGACTCCAGTCGTCAGGTGCGGATCAATGTTGTCGAGGTCGAACGCGTCGACGGCGATGCCTTTCTTCTGGCCGAGTACATCGCCCAGCAGCTGGAAAAGCGTGTGGCATTCCGCCGCACCATCCGCATGGCTGTGCAGCGCGCCCAGCGTGCCGGTGTCCTGGGTCTCAAGATCCAGGTCTCCGGTCGCCTGAACGGTGCTGAGATTGCTCGGACGGAGTGGACCCGTGAGGGTCGAGTGCCCCTGCACACCCTGCGTGCCGACATCGACTACGCCACCAAAGTGGCTAGCACGACCTACGGCGTGCTTGGCATCAAGGTGTGGGTGTTCAAGGGCGAGGTGCTGAGCGAACAGGCTCAGCCAATGCCGGTGGGTGCTGCCCCCCGGCGCCGGGCCAGCCGTCGGCCCCAACAGTTCGAAGACCGCTCCAACGAGGGTTGAACAGGAGGCCTGAACCATGCTGAGTCCAAAACGCGTCAAATTCCGTAAGCAACAGCGAGGCCGCATGCGCGGCGTCGCCACCCGGGGCAACACCATTGCCTTCGGACAGTTCGCTCTGCAGGCACAGGAATGTGGCTGGATCACCTCGCGCCAGATCGAGGCCAGCCGTCGTGCCATGACCCGCTACGTCAAGCGTGGCGGAAAAATCTGGATCCGGATCTTCCCCGACAAGCCAGTCACCATGCGCGCTGCCGAAACCCGGATGGGTTCCGGTAAGGGCAACCCAGAATTCTGGGTGGCGGTGATCAAGCCTGGCCGGATCCTGTTTGAGATGGGCGGTGATGAAATCACCCCCGAAATCGCCAAGGAAGCCATGCGCCTCGCGCAATACAAGCTTCCCGTGAAGACCAAGTTCATCCAGCTGGATGAGCAGGAGAAGCCAGCTGGTGCCAAGGCCCCGGCAGCTTCTGAAGCCGTCACCGTGGAGTCCTGACCATGGCCCGTCCCAACGCCGCCGATGTGCGCAGCCTGTCCGATTCGGACATCACCGAGCAGATCGATGGCCTTCGCCGCGAACTGTTCCAACTCCGTTTCCAGCAGGCCACGCGCCAGCTCGCCAACACGCACCGTTTCAAAGAGGTCCGCATCAAGCTGGCCCAGCTGCTGACGGTGCAGTCGGAGCGCCAGCGCTCCACCGCCTCCTGATCCCCCCCTCCGTAACCATGGCAGTCAAGGAAAGGGTCGGCACCGTCGTCAGCGACAAGATGGAGAAAACGGTGGTGGTCGCGGTGGAAAGCCGCTTCCCTCACCCCATCTATCAAAAGACGGTCAGCCGTACCACTCGTTACAAGGCTCACGACGAAGACAACACCTGTCGCGTCGGAGACCGCGTTCGCATCACTGAAACCCGTCCGATGAGCCGCCAGAAGCGGTGGTCCATCGCGGAGGTTCTCAGCCACAGCCCCAAGGCTGCAGCAGAGGAAGCCACCAAGGCTGAAGCTCAGGAGGCGAAGCAGTGATCCAGCAGGAGTCTTATCTCACCGTTGCCGACAACAGTGGCGCGAAGCGCATCCAGTGCATTCGCGTCCTCGGTACCAACCGTCGCTATGCCCACGTGGGCGACGTGATTGTTGCTGCGGTCAAGGATGCCGCCCCCAACATGGGCGTCAAAAAATCCGACGTCGTCAAAGCTGTCGTGGTGCGCACCAAAGCCACCATGCGCCGTGAAACCGGCAACTCGATCCGGTTTGACGACAACGCCGCCGTGATTATCAACGACGACAAGAACCCGAAAGGCACCCGCGTCTTCGGACCGGTTGCCCGTGAGCTGCGCGAGCGCAGCTTCACCAAAATCGTGTCCCTCGCTCCGGAGGTGATCTGACCATGGCGACTGCAACCACTAAGGCCAAGGCCACCGAGCGCATGAAGATGCGCATCCGCAAAGGCGACACCGTTCAGGTGATTGCCGGCAAGGACAAAGGCAAGACAGGTGCTGTTCTGCGCACCTTGCCCAACGAGAACCGTGTCGTCGTGGAGGGCGTGAACATGCGCACCCGCCACGAAAAGCCCACCCAGGAGGGCGAGACCGGCCGCATTGTCACGGAGGAAGCATCCCTGCATGCCTCCAACGTGATGCTGTACTCCACCAACAAAAAGGTGGCAAGCCGCGTTGAAATCGTCGTCGAGAAAGACGGCACCAAAAAACGCCGGCTGAAGAAAACCGGTGAAGTCCTCGACTGATCCCGACTTCTGACCACGTCCAGAAGCACCCCAACCCCTTATGTCACTCAAGAAGCGCTACAGGGAGACCATTCAGCCCAAGCTGAAAAAGGATCTCTCCCTCAAGAACATCCATGAAGTCCCCAAGGTGGTGAAAGTCACCGTGAACCGGGGTCTCGGCGAAGCCGCCGCCAACGCCAAGTCTCTCGAGGCTTCGGTGAATGAGCTGGCGCAGATCACTGGCCAGAAGGTCCTTGTGACCCGTGCAAAGAAGGCCATCGCCGGCTTCAAGATTCGGCAGGGCATGCCGATCGGCTGTGCCGTCACCCTCCGTGGTGATCGGATGTACGCCTTCCTCGAGCGCCTGATCAACCTGGCGCTGCCTCGCATCCGCGACTTCCGCGGGGTCAGCCCCAAGAGTTTCGATGGGCGCGGCAACTACACCCTTGGGGTGCGCGAACAGATCATTTTCCCTGAGATCTCCTTCGACAAGATCGATGCAATCCGGGGCATGGACATCACCATCGTGACCACCGCCCGTTCGGACGAAGAGGGCCGGGCCCTCCTCCGCGAGATGGGAATGCCGTTCCAGAGCAACTGAGCCCTCCCCGTCGACACTTATGGCCAACCACGACCCCATTTCCGACATGCTCACCCGCATTCGCAATGCGAGTGAGAAACGTCACGAAACCACCAAGATCCCCGCTTCGCGGATGACCCGCAGCATCGCCAAAGTGCTGCAGCGGGAGGGCTTCATCTCCGAGATCAGCGAGCAGGGTGAAGGCGTTCGCACCGAACTGGTGCTCGCCCTCAAGTACAGCGGCAAGCACAGGCTGCCCACCATCCGCTCCATGCAGCGGGTCAGCAAGCCCGGTCTCCGCATCTACAAAAACACTCGCGGCCTGCCCAAAGTCCTCGGAGGACTGGGCGTGGCGATCATCTCCACCTCCAAGGGTGTGATGAGCGACCGCGACGCCCGCCGTGAGGGCGTCGGTGGCGAAGTGCTCTGTTACGTCTACTGATCCGGAGCTGAACCATGTCACGAATCGGCAAAAACCCCGTTCCCGTCCCTGAGAAGGTCACAGTTTCCCTCGACGGACTGACCGTCAAGGTGAAAGGCCCCAAAGGCGAACTAGAACGCACCCTTCCTGAAGGCGTCAGCGTCAGTCAGGACAACAACTCCATCGTGGTCTCCCCCACGAGCACCAAGCGCATCTCCCGAGAGCGCCACGGCCTGAGCCGAACCCTTGTCGCCAACATGATCGAAGGGGTCAGCAACGGCTACAGCAAAGCTTTGGAGATCGTCGGCGTGGGCTCCCGTGCCCAGGTCAAAGGCAAAACTCTCGTTGTAAGTGCTGGCTACAGCCACCCCGTGGAGCTGGAGGCCCCTGAAGGCATCACCTTCAAGGTGGAAAACAACACGAGGGTGATCGTCTCCGGCATCGACAAGGAGCTGGTGGGCAACGAAGCCGCAAAGGTCCGCGCCGTCCGTCCCCCCGAGCCCTACAAGGGCAAGGGCATCAAGTACGAGGGCGAGCACATCCTGCGCAAGGCGGGCAAGTCCGGCAAGAAATAAGCCTTGTCCTGACGTTCCTTCCTTTCATCCACCATGTCCAAACTTTCCCGCAAACAACAGACGCAGAAACGCCACCGGCGACTGCGCCGCCACATCACTGGCACCCCAGACCGTCCACGGCTGGCCGTGTTCCGTTCGAACAATCACATCTACGCCCAAGTCATCGACGACGCGGCCCAGAGCACTCTCTGCTCTGCGTCCACCGTTGACAAAGAGCTGCGTACCGGTCTCAAGGCTCCTGCTGGAAGCTGCGACGCCTCAGTCGCCGTTGGCGAACTGGTGGCCAAGCGAGCCATTGCCAAAGGCATCCAGCAGGTGGTGTTCGACCGTGGCGGCAATCTGTACCACGGCCGGATTAAAGCCCTTGCCGACGCCGCCCGGGAAGCGGGCCTTCAGTTCTGATTCCTGCTTAACCCATGACAGATTCCTCCCCCCAATCCAATCCCAACGCCGTACCGGGTGCGGCCGACGTTCCAGCAGCAGCCGAAGGGCAGCAGCAACAGGAGCAACGCCGTGGTCGTGGCGACCGTGATGGTCGTCGTGGAGACCGTCGCGGCGGTCGCCGCGGCCAAGAGCGCGACTCCGAATGGCAGGAGCGTGTGGTGCAAATCCGCCGCGTCTCCAAAACCGTAAAAGGCGGCAAGAAGATGAGCTTCCGCGCCATCGTCGTCGTCGGCAACGAGAAAGGCCAAGTCGGCGTTGGTGTCGGCAAAGCTGGTGATGTGATCGGCGCCGTCCGCAAGGGTGTTGCCGACGGCAAAAAGCACCTCGTCAAAGTGCCATTGACCCGTCACAACTCCATCCCGACGCTCTCCAATGGTCGTGATGGTGCAGCAAGCGTGCTCATTCGCCCTGCTGCCCCTGGTACTGGTGTGATCGCCGGCGGATCCATCCGCACGGTGCTCGAACTCGCCGGCATCAAAAATGTCTTGGCCAAGCGCCTGGGCAGCAAGACACCCCTGAACAATGCCCGGGCTGCCATGGTGGCCCTGTCGCTTCTCCGCACCCACAAGGAGACGGCCAAGGAACGGGGAATCTCCCTCGAGCAGATCTACTCCTGATTCGCGATGACTCTCCGACTCGATTCCCTCAAATCCAACAAGGGCGCTCGGCGCCGCAAACTGCGCAAAGGTCGCGGCATCGCTGCAGGTCAGGGTGCCAGCTGCGGCTTCGGTATGCGCGGTCAAAAGTCCCGCTCTGGCCGCCCCACTCGCCCAGGCTTCGAAGGTGGCCAGATGCCTCTGTACCGCCGGGTGCCGAAGCTGAAGCACTTCCCCCTGGTGAATCCCAAGCACTTCACTGTGCTCAATGTCTCGGCATTGAACAACGTGCAGGAGGGCAGCACCGTCAACCTGGATTCCCTGGTCAAGGACGGCATTGTGACCAGCCCCAAGCATCCGCTGAAGATGCTCGGTAATGGCGAACTGACAGCCAAAAAGCTGACCGTGCAAGCCACGGCGTTCACCGCCTCCGCCCGCACCAAGATCGAAGCTGCAGGCGGCACCTGCGAAACCCTCGACTAAACGGGGGCTCGTCCCCAAGTCAGCCCTAGGGTCTGAGCCGTCCGCTGGATTTCGATCCACGGGCGGCTTCTTGGCTTTTCGCCCAACTTCACTTTCCTCCAGACATGCTCGTCAGTCGGGGTCGCAACCCCAACGCCTCCGAAGTGATCAGCCAGCTGATCACCAACCCTGGGCTACGTAGTCGCGTGCTCACCACGCTCGGGCTGCTGCTGTTGGTGCGTCTTGGGATCTACATCCCGATGCCGGGCATCGATCGAGAAGCGTTCAAACAGTTCATCGATCAGGGCGGACAACTGATCGGCTTCCTGGACATCTTCACTGGTGGTGGCATTTCCACCTTGGGCATCTTTGCCCTTGGGATCCTGCCATTCATCAATGCTTCGATCATCCTCCAACTGCTAACCGCAGCTTTGCCTCAGTTGGAGGATCTGCAGAAGAATGAAGGCGAGGCGGGCCGAAGAAAGATCGCCCAGATCACCCGCTATGTGGCGCTGGGCTGGGGTCTGGTCCAGAGCGTGGTCTTCGCGATGATCCTGCGCCAGTACGCCGTCGAGGGCCTGAGCGAAGTGGTCTTTGTGGCGCAGACAGCGCTCGCCCTGGTCACCGGCTCAATGGTGGTGATGTGGCTGAGTGAAGTCATCACCGAGCGAGGCATCGGCCAAGGGGCCTCCTTGGTGATTTTCCTGAACATCGTCGCGACACTGCCGCGCACCCTTGGCGCGACGATCGAAGCCGCTCAGACCGGTGACCGCGACACCGTGCTTGGCATCGTTGTTTTGGTGCTTGTGTTCCTGGCCACGATCGTTGGAATCATCTTCGTGCAGGAAGGGGCGCGCCGGATCCCCATCGTGAGTGCCAAGCGCCAGGTGGGTGGCGCTGGTGTTCTCCCCACCCGTCAGAGCTACCTGCCGCTCAAGCTGAATGCTGGCGGCGTGATGCCAATCATTTTTGCCTCGGCCCTGATTTTCCTCCCCGTCACCATCGCCAACCTGACCAAGAGCGAGTGGTTGATCCGCGCTGCCAGCGCCCTGAATCCGGGAGCATCGAATCCCTGGCCCTATGCGCTCACATTTTTTGGATTGATCCTGGGTTTCTCCTACTTCTATGCATCACTCACGGTGAATCCCGCGGACATTGCCACCAACCTGAAAAGGGGTGGTGTTGCCATCCCCGGCGTCCGGCCCGGCAGCGCCACCGCAACGTATCTCTCGGGCGTCCAAAACCGTCTCACCCTGCTGGGTGGTCTGTTTCTCGGCGCCGTCGCGATCATTCCAGCTGGCGTCGAACGCGCCACCAATGTGCAGACCTTCCAAGGTCTTGGAGCCACCTCGCTGTTGATCCTTGTTGGTGTGGCCATCGACACGGCCAAACAGGTGCAGACCTATGTGATTTCGCAGCGCTACGAGGGACTCGTTCGCCAGTGACCGCTGCTGAGTAGCGCACCTTCCGTTCACTCCACCCCACGACTACGCAACCATGAAAAATCGTTTGCTTTTCCTTGGTCCTCCAGGCGCTGGCAAAGGCACCCAGGCCGCTCGGCTCTGCGCTGCCAACAGCATGAAGCACCTGTCCACAGGAGATCTACTGCGCTCTGAAGTCGCAGCCGGCAGCGAACTCGGAAAAGAAGCTGAAGCGGTGATGAACCGTGGTGAGCTGGTCAGTGACGCCCTCGTTTTGGCCATCGTGGAAAGCCAGATGAAGGCATTGACATCAGACGGCTGGCTTCTCGATGGATTTCCCCGCACAGTGCCCCAGGCTGAAGCCCTTGAACCACTTCTGACCGAACTCCAGCAACCCATCCAGGCCGTGGTTCTGCTGGAACTGGATGACGCTGTTTTGATTGAACGGCTGTTGTCGCGTGGTCGCGCCGATGACAACGAAGCTGTGATCCGCAATCGACTGGAGGTGTACCGGGAGAAGACAGCCCCTCTGATTCGCTTCTACAGCGACAAGGAACTGCTGGTTTCCTTTCCTGCCCAAGGCTCCGTGGAAGAGATCACCAAGCGGATCGAGTCAGTGCTCGATTGACCGGCATGGTAACGTTGCCGTTTGGAAATTTGGAGAGCCACGCCTCATGAAGGTGCGCAGCTCAGTCAAGAAAATGTGTGACAAGTGCCGGGTGATCCGTCGCCACGGCAAGGTCATGGTCATTTGCGCCAACCCCAAGCACAAACAGCGCCAGGGCTGATCCCCAGCTGTTCTTCACATCCTCGCCTCCAGGACCTCGGAGGCATCTGTCCTTTTCAATTGAACAACCGTGGCACGGATCGCCGGCGTTGACATTCCCCGCGACAAGCGGGTTGAAGTGTCCCTCACCTATATCTACGGAGTTGGTCTCACCCGCTCGCAGGCCATTCTGGCCAAAGCCGGTGTGAGCCCTGACATCCGGGTCAAAGATCTCGAGGACGGAGATCTTCAGAAGCTCCGGAATGCCATGGAGGAATACACCATTGAAGGTGACCTGCGCCGGCAGGAAGGAATGGCCTTGAAGCGCCTGCAGGACATTGGTTGTCTTCGTGGCCGTCGCCATCGCATGAGCCTTCCCGTTCGTGGACAGCGCACCCGCACCAACGCTCGGACCCGCCGCGGCGCGCGGAAAACTGTGGCCGGCAAGAAGAAGTAAGCCCTCAACGTCCTTAACCCTGACTGCATTCGGCCATGGCAAAAACCGTCAAAAAATCCGGGCCCAAGAAGGCCAAGCGCAACGTCCCCAACGGTGTTGCTCATATCCAGAGCACCTTTAACAACACCATCGTTTCGATCACCGACACTGCCGGTGAAGTGATTTCCTGGTCGTCCGCAGGTGCGAGTGGCTTCAAAGGTGCCCGCAAAGGAACCCCTTTCGCTGCTCAAACGGCTGCCGAAGCAGCGGCCCGTCGTGCCCTTGATCAAGGGATGCGCCAAATCGAAGTTCTGGTGAGAGGTCCTGGATCAGGACGCGAGACCGCCATCCGCGCTCTCCAGGTTGCTGGTCTCGAAATCACGCTCATCCGTGACGTCACCCCCCTGCCTCATAACGGTTGCCGGCGGCCCAAGCGCCGCCGCGTCTGAACCGACCTGATTTCCGTCCGGTTTCTCCACTTACCCCGATTCAGACAGTGCTGCAGTACCAGATTGATCGCATTGAGCATCAGGTATCCGAGGATCGCGCCCAATCGGGTGTGTTCCTGATTGGTCCGCTTGAACGTGGCCAGGCCACGACCTTGGGCAACGCGCTGCGTCGCGTGCTGATGGGGGGGCTCGAAGGCAGTGCCGTGACTGCGATTCGTATTGCAGGAGTCAATCACGAATACGCCACGGTGCCTGGTGTTCGTGAGGACGTGCTCGACATCCTGTTGAACTGCAAAGAGCTCACTGTCAACAGCCGCTCTGGCGAGCTCGAGATCGGCCGCCTCGTTGTGGCTGGTCCTGCCGAAGTCAAGGCCGGCGACCTTCAGTTTTCCTCCCAGGTCCAGGTGGTCGACACCGATCGTCCGATCGCGACTGTGGCCGATGGACACAGCCTTGAGCTGGAAGTTCATGTGGAACGCGGCGTCGGCTATCGCCCGGTGGATCGTTACAACGAAGAAACCAGTGCGATTGATCTGCTCCAGATCGATGCGGTGTTCATGCCCGTTACCCGGGTCAACTTCACCATCGATGAAACCGCCGTTGCCGAAGGGGGCTCGGCACGGGAGCGCCTGCGGATGGAGATCATCACCGACGGCTCCATTACCCCTGACGACGCCCTGGCTCAATCGGCCAATCAACTGATCGAGCTGTTCCAGCCGCTGGCCACGGTCACTCTTGTTGAGGAAGTCCCTGCTGAGCCGGAGCCCTCGGCGGAAGCACAGATTCCTCTCGAGGAATTGAACCTTTCGGTTCGGGCCTACAACTGCCTGAAGCGTGCCCAGGTGAACTCCGTGTCTGACCTGATGGGCTTCAGCTATGAGGATCTACTCGAGATCAAGAACTTCGGTTCCAAATCCGCTGATGAAGTGATCGAAGCCCTCGAGCGCATCGGCATTTCCATCCCCCAGAGCCGCACCTCTGCCTAACCGCAGAACGGCCTGAACGTCCTTTTTCGTCTTCGTCACCGACAGAACCATGCGTCATCAATGCCGAGTTCCTCAGCTGGGACGTCCAGCTGACCAGCGCAAGGCAATGCTGCGCGCCCTGACCACCCAGCTGATTCGCGAAGGTCGGGTCACCACCACCAAGGCACGGGCCAAAGCGCTTCGCGACGAAGCCGAGCGCATGATCACCCTGGCCAAGGACGGCAGCCTCGCCTCCCGTCGCCGGGCGATGGGCTACATCTACGACAAGCAACTGGTGCATGCCTTGTTCGACAAGGCCCCCAACCGCTACAGCGATCGCAAAGGCGGCTACACCCGCATCACCCGCACCGTTCCCCGTCGTGGCGACAACGCCGAGATGGCCATCATTGAACTGGTCTGATCACACCTCACGTCAAACCTGACGTTTGAACACCGAACCCTCGTCTGCAGGTCCTGAGAAAGCATTCCTCCAGCGGATTGCGCTCAGCCTTCAGTACGAGGGTTCTTCGTTTTGTGGTTGGCAGCGTCAACGCAACGGTCGCAGTGTTCAGGCCGTGCTGGAGGACGCCATCGCCCAGCTCGATCCGCATCGGCCGGTGCAAACCTTTGCCGCCGGGCGCACCGATGCCGGAGTGCATGCGGCTGGTCAGGTGGTGCACTTCGACTGCAGTGGACCGATTCCCGCTCGCAAATGGGCCCCTGCCTTGAACGGACGCCTCCCGAGCACGATTCGTGTGCGTGAATCCGTCGCCCGTCCCCTGGATTGGCATGCCTGTTACTCGGCCACCTACCGGCGTTACCGGTACACGATTCATAACGGCCGCCGTCCGAATTTGTTTCTGAGCCCCTGGAGCTGGCACCGCTACCAACACAGGCTGGACGCGTCCCGCATGCGGGACGCTTTGAACACCATGCTTGGCCTGCACGATTTCAGCGCCTTCATGAAGGCAGGCAGCCGTCGCGCCCATGCGCGAACCACCGTGCAGGAGGTGCTCGTGGAACGCCAGGGCGATCTGCTGCGGGTGGAAATTCAGGCCAGTGGTTTTCTGTACGGCATGGTTCGCCTGTTGATGGCCCAGCTGGTGGCGGTCGGCGAACACCGTCTCAGTGTTGCCGCCTTTGAGGATCGTTGGCGGGAACGACGACGCCATGAGGTGAAGGAGTCGGCGCCAGCAACAGGCCTCTGCCTGCTTCGGGCTGGCTATGCGGAGCCCATCTTCACCAAAGCCGGCTGGTACGATTGTCAGCCGTGGTTTTTTCTGGCTGAGAGTGATCCGCCTCCGGATCCACCCTCAACGCCGGGATAAACGGGCCTCTACTTGGAATGCTGCCCAACTCGAAGGAGCTGGAGGGCCGAAGAGTAAGCTCGATCCTTGAGCCCCGTCAGGTCCAGCTCTGGACCGACCCCCTTTGCCCAGTTCCGCTGCATCAGGCGGGACATACCCGAACCGGCATGCCGGCGCGATGAACAAGACCTCTCTTCCCCCGATTGATTCGATCGACCGCCAGTGGTACGTGGTGGACGCTGAGAATCAAACCCTTGGCCGTCTGGCCACTGAAGTGGCCGCCGTGCTTCGCGGCAAGAACAACCCCAGCTTCACCCCCCATCTGGACACCGGTGATTTTGTCGTCGTTGTGAACGCCGAGAAAATCAAGGTCAGCGGCCGTAAGCCCCAGCAGAAGCTGTACCGCCGTCACTCCGGTCGTCCCGGAGGCATGAAGGTGGAAACCTTCGAGGCTCTCCAGGAACGCATTCCGGAGCGGATCGTGGAGAAGGCCATCAAAGGCATGCTTCCCCACAACGCCCTGGGCCGCCAGATGTTCCGCAAGCTCAAGGTCTACAAGGGCACCGAGCATCCCCATGCCGCTCAGAAGCCCCAGGCTCTTCAGCTCAACCCCTCCGCATCCGCCAAATGAGCAGCAACTCCGTCGTTTACTGGGGCACCGGTCGTCGTAAGACCTCAGTCGCCCGTGTACGCCTTGTTCCCGGCAATGGAACGATCACGATCAATGGTCGTCCCGGTGACAACTATCTGAACTACAACCCCTCGTACATCGCAGCGGTCAAAGCTCCCCTGGAGACCCTTGGCCTCACTAGCGAATACGACATTCTGGTGAATGTTCACGGCGGTGGACTGACCGGTCAGTCAGGCGCCATCAAGCAGGGTGCTGCCCGTGCCCTTTGTGAGCTGTCCGCCGACAACCGCAAGCCGCTCAAGACAGAAGGCCACCTGAGCCGCGACCCCCGTGCCAAGGAACGTCGCAAGTACGGTCTCAAGAAAGCCCGTAAGGCTCCTCAGTTCTCCAAGCGCTGATTTTTTACTCATGCCAAAGCCCGACATTCATCCCACCTGGTATCCCGACGCCAAGGTGATCTGCAACGGCGAAGTGGTGATGACCACTGGTGCCACCCAGCCGGAGATTCACGTCGACGTCTGGAGCGGCAACCACCCCTTCTTCACCGGCACCCAGAAGATCCTCGACACCGAGGGGCGCGTGGACCGCTTCATGAAGAAGTACGGCATGGGCACCAAGAAAAAAGGTGCCGACCAAGCCAAGGCCGAGTCCAAGGCCTAAGGGTGAGACCGGGGCATGGACGCCTCGACGTTGTTTACTCGGCTGGAAACAGCCACAGCCAGCTTCCGCAACCTCGAGCGGCAGCTGGCTGATCCTGATGTGGCCGCAGATCCAAAGCGGCTTGAATCGATCGCGCGGGAGCGATCCAGGCTTGAGCCACTTGTGCTCGATTTCGAGGAATTGAAAAAGCTCGAAACCGAGCGTGATTCCGCACGTCAGCTGCTCAAGGACAGCCGCGGTGATACCGCAATGGAGGAGCTCGCGCAGGATGAGTTGCTCAGTCTCCAGGAACAGCACGCAACGCTGACCGAGCGCCTCACCCTGGCTCTACTACCGCGGGATCCCCGCGATGAGCGCAGTGTGATGCTTGAGATTCGCGCCGGTGCAGGAGGTGACGAGGCCTGTCTGTGGGCCGGTGATCTGGCAAGGATGTACGAGCGTTACAGCCAGAAAGTGGGCTGGGCGGTGCAACCGATCAGCTGCACAGAGGCCGACCTGGGAGGGTTTCGCGAGCTAATTCTTTCGGTGCGCGGCGACAGCGTCTACAGCCAACTGAAATTTGAAGCGGGGGTCCATCGGGTGCAACGCGTCCCGGCCACGGAATCCCAAGGGAGAGTCCACACCTCCACCGCCACTGTGGCGGTGATGCCTGAAGCCGATGCAGTGGAAGTTCAGCTCGATCCGAAGGATCTCGAGATCAGCACCGCCCGCTCGGGGGGTGCTGGGGGCCAAAACGTCAACAAGGTGGAAACCGCCGTAGACCTCCTCCACAAACCGACGGGCATCCGCGTGTTCTGCACCCAGGAACGCTCACAGCTGCAAAACCGGGAACGGGCCTTAGAGATCTTGCGCGCCAAATTGTTGGAGCGGGAACAAGCTGCTGCCGCGGAACGGGAAAGCAGCAACCGACGCGCCCAGGTCGGCAGTGGAGACCGCTCCGAAAAAATTCGCACCTACAACTACAAAGACAACCGAACCACCGATCACCGGCTGGGGCGCAACTTCACCCTTGAACCTGTGCTGGAGGGCCAATTGGACGACCTAATCGGTGCCTGCATCGCCGAAGAGCAACGCCAGAAGCTCGAAGCGCTGACCAACCAGACCGACGATTGAGCCTCAAGCACCGATGACGTATTTCGCCCATTCCTGATGATGGCCGGAATGGATCTGGCGCCGGGCCTCAAAACTGAGGCTGCTGGCTGGCCGACGCGGGACATGACGCAGAGGCATGGAGGCTTCCCTCGGAGTTCGATTGCCCTTGCGCACATTGCAGCTGAGGCAGGCCGTGGTCACGTTCTCCCAAGTGTCACCACCTCCCCGACTGCGGGGCATCACATGGTCGATTGACAACTGATTTTCACGACTGCCGCAGTACTGGCAGGTGTGGTTGTCCCGCTGGAAGAGGTTGCGACGCGTCAGGGGCAGCTGACGGAAGGGAACGCGGACGTACTGCCGCAGGCGAATCACCGTCGGCAGGTTGGTGCCCTGACGCAGTTGCCGACAGGGGTCGTGTTCCAGGCTCTCGGCCTTGCCCTTCAGCATCATCACCACCGCCCGTCTCCAGGTGGTGATATTGAGCGGCTCGTAGGACGCATTGAGAACGAGAACCTGGCCCATGCCAGCTCACTCAATAAGCTTCATGCTATCGGCGATGTGAAGCCGTCTCGGTAGCGCCGAGCACTGCCTGTGATTCCGGAGCTGAATCCACGTCAGCGTGCCTGGGTGGAAGTCTCACCAGCAGCGATTCGGGCCAACGCCAGGGCTCTTTGCCAGCACCTCGGCCCTCGCACCCTACTGATGGCGGTGGTGAAGGCCGATGGCTATGGCCATGGCGCTGAAACCGTTGCGCGTGCAGCGCTTCAAGGGGGAGCGTCCAGCCTTGGTGTGGCGACGCTGCAGGAAGGTCTTGAACTCCGACGGGCCGGTCTGGAGGCGCCGGTACTGCTGTTGAGCAACCTGAACGAACCGGACGACCTACGCACCTGCCTGCACTGGCGGTTAATGCCCACCCTGAGCAGTCTGAAAGATGCTCAGCTCTGTAATGCGGTCGCAGCCGACAGTGGTCGACGTTTCGACGTGCAGCTGAAGATCGACACCGGCATGGCACGGCTGGGCTGCTCCCTCAGCGACAGCCATCAGACCGCGACGGGCATGCAGAGGCTGAAACACCTCAATCTGGCGGGCATCTACAGCCATCTGGCCTGTGCAGACGAACCGGACGATGCCCTGACAAGCCTCCAGCAGGATCGCTTCGTCAGCATGCTGTCGGCCGTGCCACAAGCGGGCGACAGCATCACCCGCCATCTGGCCAATTCCGCGGGAACCTTGCTCAATCGTGAGCTGCACCACGACCTCGTGCGCGTTGGCCTTGCCTTGTACGGCCATGCTCCCGCAAGCCATCTGAGCAACGTCATTCCACTGCAACCCGCCCTGGCCGTACGCGCCCGTGTCAGCCTCATCCGCACTGTCCCTGCCGGGACAGGCGTCAGCTATGGCCATCGCTTCATCACAAAACGACCATCCCGCCTAGCAGTGGTGGGACTGGGCTATGCCGATGGTGTTTTGCGGTCCCTCAGCGGACAGATCCATGCCCTCCATCGAAATCGACCGCTCCCACAAGTGGGAGCGATCACCATGGATCAGCTCGTGCTGGATGCCACCAACGCCCCCGAACTTGAAGAAGGAAACATCGTCACTCTGCTGGGACGTGACGGGGATCTCGAAATAAGCCCTCAGGACTGGAGCAACTGCTGCGGTTCAATCCCCTGGGAGATCCTCTGTGGTTTCAAACGACGCTTGCCTCGGGTGGAAATCTGACCATCTGCCCACCACTTGGTACTCTAGGAGCGCCGCTGGAGAGGTGGCTGAGTGGTTGAAAGCGGCTCCCTGCTAAGGAGTTACAGGAGGCAACTTCTGTCGAGGGTTCGAATCCCTCCCTCTCCGTTCAAAACATGTCCTGTCAGGGTTTTCACCCCTGAACCTTGGTGATCAGCCAGGTTCACATCAATGCTTGATCAGCTGATAGCCCAAACAGCACATGGCGGGCGCAGGAAAGGAAGCTGGGATCAAAAATGCCAAGCATTTTGGAATGTGTTTTGAAATCAACCAATCAACATCAACAGGTGTCGCAGGCAGCGGGAAAACAATAACGACATCGAGAGAATTATCATGGATTCGAAAGATCTAAAATCCCAGACGCCTTGTGATAGATGAATCCTTCGAAGCATCGCAACCATACCCACAAGCGAAAGCTTCAATCCATTGAATGATCAACAAAACGTGAATATCACTCCTTTTCTTAGCCACACACCCCTTACAAGACCTCACTATTTCCTCCCGACACGCAATCCACCACAGCATCAAACCCTTACCAGAGAAGCAATCCAGCGAGATCATCTTGATTTGATCACAACTTCAAGGTGTTAGAATTACAAAAACGAGCGGATTAATCTTATTTTTTATGGCAACAAAAAAACGAATCGCCCTGATACAAATGGGAGCAGTCCACGAAGAACTTGCTCCTCCATTCGTGGACGCCATCCTAAGCCTTGGCTATGACGCCAAGGTCTGGCTACATCCAGGATCCCTTTCCTCCAAAGGCGATGTCTTCCATGCCTACAACGGCAAACAGAATCCGAAAGGCCAGAGTGTCAAAAATAAAAATTACGATATTATTTACCGTAGACTCCTTAAAGGTGCCGCTCAGGAGAGATTCCTAAAAGAGCTGAAATCGGACGGAATTGAGCATGCAATCTTCTTGACACTTCAAAACGAATGGAGCATCAACTTAGCCAAAAAAATACAGAGCAACGGGATCAAAGTAACAGGAATTATTCACAATATTGATAAATTAAAAAACAAGCTTGTCTCCAGGTTCTGGAAAGCGGATCACCAATCCTCCCCCATCGTTCTCGCCGAACATGTGGGCGACTCCTTGCAAAAAGAATTACAGCTAGAAAGTAAGATTGTCCATTCAATTTTCAAGCCAAAACAACTACCTCTAAGCCAAGAAAATCTTGGGCCATCATCTCAGAGCCGCCCTTACAAATTCGCCATTCTTGGAGGAGTAAACTTTCAGTCCAGAAATTATGAAGCTTTAACTGACTATTTAGATCGACTACCTAGCGCTGCCCGGAAAAGCATTTTATTTACAATTGCCGGCGGGGGGAAAGACAGAACAGCTCTGATCGACTTGGTTCAGGAAAAAAATCTCGAAAGCAATTTTGAATTTGCAAAAATCAGCTCTGATTCCAATCGAGTCAAATACGGCATGTATTATCGAGCCATTGTCGAATCAGATGCTGTCTTGGTCTTACCAGGCCCAGGCTATGCCGAGAAAAAAATCACATCCGCACTGCCCAGTGCCATTACTTTTGGAAAACCTGTCATCACCAGCTCATCATTAGCAGCAATCTATGGCCTAGAAAAACGAGGTCTTTCCTATTCAGGGGAAACAATCAATGAAGCCATACTTAAGTTCCTAAACACAACATTACTGGAAAACTTCAATATCAAAAGGAGAGTCCAAGAATACAGGCAAGAGCTCTTAAGCTCAAACATAGCTGCCATAAAATCATTCATAATTGCCTAGCAAGTGAACACACAAATACAAGAATGAATATTGCTGCGAGCCTTAGATACTCCGCCAAACCTCCTGATGTAGACTTAAGAGCATTGAGTGCTTTAAGAATTCAGAGATCAGATGCCCTTAATTTCTAAACTCAATTTTTTTCATGTTCATAACCCAAGATGCGGTGGCACATCGATCAATAGCGCGCTCTACCATTCTGATCTCACAAAATTAGAAAATTTATCGTACAATCAATGCGACATGGAGAATCTCTATGGAATATATAAGCCGAAAAGTGCCAACAAAGTCTCACATGAACCCAAAATTTTGGAACTCGACCACTTATGCATATCCCAAGTCATCGCAAGGCTGGGAATCAAAAAAATTCGATCCTTGCATTTTATCAGCAGCGTGAGAGATCCATGGAGCAGGTTCACATCGGAATACAAACGAAAACTCCAGCGCAATGACAAGAGATTTTTAGATGTTGGCAATTCGTCATTGACAGAATATCTAGAACGATTTCTTCAACACGTAACAGACACGCCGAACTGCTTCGCAAATCATTTTCAATCCGCTCATTTCTGGCCTCAGCATCTATTCGCCGATTTCGGGTCGCATCCAGACATCTACTCTTATTCAATCATCAAACTTGAAAATTTCAGTTCAGACTGGCAGAACCTGCAGACGAAGTGGAACTTTTCAGCCCCACTGAGATCAAAAGACTCGAATGCCACGCGCACCGATCAAGGCCCAGACCAATCGATCAAAGCCGAACAGAAAGCAATTAAATCATCTTCACTATTTCAAGAATTTCAAGCTTTTTACGAAAGAGACTACAATTTATTTGGATACTAAATATAATAACTCCAATCGCATCCGCCCATAGACAAGCGAACTATCTTTATCAAAATGGAGACACTTCATACAAAGCCGATTCCATCGCGATTGTTTTAATCCCCTTCACGCAAGCCTCAAGGCGCCTCCACAACCTGCCATCACCATACGGATTAGCCACAATAAAACAATCTTTAACCCATCAAAGAGCTTCTTGAAACGGTGGCTTACACCATCGAGACATTCCAAGAAGCATTGCGACTACGCCAAGAGAATCTCATCATAAATGCCGTTTTTTTGCATGATTTGGTTCAACTATTTTCAACAACTCACAAAGGCCTTCTTAGCCCCAAGCACATGAAGTTGTCGACAGAACAACTTCTGAAATGCCAAATCATCCAATCACAGCACCTCATCTTCATCGTTGGTGTAACTGCTGAGCGCCTTCGCTAATTCAGGCAGCAGGGTTTCATCGCGGGCTCGATCGGGCCCATTTGAATAAACCACCAAAAGCATGGGTGGTTGATCGGATCCCTGAAACCAAGCTGCATCGTGTCGGGCCTGGCTCATCCAGCCAGCCTTGCTCCACAGTTGCGTTCCCTCGGGCAGACCATCGCCAAGGAAGCCATCCACCTGGTTCTCAGGATCGGCACGGCGCTGCTGCTGATCCAGTGAGCGATGCAACAGAGCTTGCAGCCGACGACATGCCGGCGGCGACACCACCGAACCTGTCATGACCGCCTCCAACATGCGGGCTGTAGCGGCGGTGGACAACCCATTGCGGTTGCTGTTGTCTGCCGCATAAAACATTTTGTCGCGGCCGTAGGGACCATCTCCCCAGGTCTTCTGACAGCAATTCACCGCCTCAAGTTCCGGCCAGGCCAAGCTCTGCAACCAGGCATTAATCAAACGACGCTGCTGGGTCCAAAGCTCCCAGCGCTCGCCGTGAAGGACTGGGCCACTTGTGGTGCCCGTCAGCAGATCAACCACGAGCCCAGTGGCATCGTTGCTGGAGTCGGCAATCATGTCGCGCACGGCGCGTCGAAGTTCGTCACCGTCCTGGATCAGATCACGCTGCAGCCACTGCTCGACGGCGACGGCATAAAACAGCTTGACCACGCTGGCCGGATAGAGGATCCGGTCCTGATTCCAGGAGGCGCCGCTGCCCTGCCCAGCCTCCGGTACAGCATCGTCGTACCGCACCCAAGTGATCGCCAGACTGTTGCGCAGCCCCGGACGGCCGTCTGCATCGAGCGCATCGAGTGCCGTCTCAAGCCGAGCCGCCATTGCGGGATCGGGACGGTAGAACGCCATAGCGATTCGATTGGGCCATGGCGACGTTAGGCACCCTGCTGGCCCCAGACCTGATTCAGACAGGCTCCTGCTGGCAGCTGTGCGGAAACGTCAATGGTTACGCGAGACCTGATAGCGAAAGTCTGACAACGCAGGCCTGCCGTGGGCGCCGCTTTCGCATCCTGGAGAAGCAGCGCAACAGGATCGCCGTGCAGCTGCTGGAGGATGGTTACCGCTGCTGGTTGGACCTCCAGGCTGTCCTGGGGCGAGCTGAGCAATGCTCACCCTGGCGACCATCGCAGCTGAGCGCGTCGGAGATTGAACGGAAGCTTCCTGGCGTGCTCGCCTGGAGCGAAACCGCCGAGCAACATCCCAATGTTTATCTATGGGGCGGAACCACCGAGCCAGACATGGATTGTTCTGGTCTGATGCAAATGGCCTTCGCCAGCCAGGGCATTTGGATTCCTCGAGACGCCTATCAGCAGGAGCGGTTCTGCCAACCAATTGCTGCATGCCCTGACCAACACGACCTGCTGCGACCAGGGGATCTGCTGTTTTTCGGCACACGCCAGCGCTGCACCCACGTCGGCCTGCATCTCGGCGATGGCCGCTATCGCCACAGCTCAGGCCAAGCCCATGGGCGCAATGGAATCGGCATCGACAGCCTTCACACCCGCGACCAACATCCAGTCGCAAAGCATTACCGGGCTGAATTTCGCAGAGCAGGCCGTGTGGTTCGTTGCCATGACGGATCCCATCTCTCCTGATGCAGTCAGCCGGATCGGCATGGACCCTGCTTAAGTTGAGCGACTCGCAGCGCGACCGGCATGAGTGCACCCCTGGATCTCTCGGTGGTGGTGCCGCTGTACAACGAAGAGGAAAGCCTCCCGCATCTGGTTAACCAGCTCATCTCGGCACTGCGTCCAGCCGGTGAGACATTTGAACTGGTCCTTGTCGACGATGGATCGAGCGACCGCACCGCAGGGGTGCTGGCAGAAGTCAGCAGCGACGTGCCTGAAGTGGTGGCCGTGCTGCTGCGCAAGAACTACGGCCAAACCGCAGCCATGGCAGCAGGGTTTGACGTGGCTCGCGGAGAGGTCATCGTCAGCCTGGATGGAGATCTTCAGAACGATCCAGCCGACATCCCCATGCTGTTGGCCAAATTGCGAGAGGGATATGACCTCGTGAGTGGCTGGCGCCATCAGCGACAGGACGCCGCGCTTCAACGCAAACTGCCCTCCCGACTGGCCAACCGTTTGATCGGACGGGTGACCGGCGTGAGGCTCCATGACTACGGCTGCTCACTGAAGGCCTATCGACGGGAGGTGCTGGCAGACATGCGGCTCTATGGAGAGCTGCATCGCTTTCTTCCCGCCCTGGCCTTCATCGAGGGCGCACGGATCACCGAAGTGAAGGTGAACCACCGCGCCCGTCAGTTCGGCAGCAGCAAATACGGGATCGACCGGACCTTCCGCGTGTTGATGGATCTGCTCACGGTCTGGTTCATGAAGCGATTTCTGACCCGACCGATGTACGTGTTCGGCTTCGGGGGGTTGATCGCGATTGCCGCCAGCTTGATTGCCAGCACCTACTTACTGGCGATCAAAGTGATGGGTGGAGACATCGCCAACCGCCCTCTGCTCACGCTGGCCGTCGTTCTTGGGCTCGCTGGAATTCAGCTCTTCTGTTTCGGGCTCCTGGGCGAACTGCTGATCCGCACCTATCACGAAAGCCAGGGCAGGCCGATTTATCGCATCCGCGAAACATTGCGAGGTGGCCGAGCGAGCTGACGGGATGGGACAGCAGCTGGTGCAGAGCGAAAAGGAGCGATCGCGGCTGCGGCCTCTTCCACCACGCGTGAATCACTGTCCCGCAGGGCTTGGCGCAGCAAGGGCAGCGCCGAACGATGGCCCCATCGGGCAGCCAAACGAACGGCCTGCAAGCGTTCCTCGGGGCCAGCCTCCATGTCATTTTTCAGGCGACGCTGCAAAGCAAGACGCTCCAGCTCGCTGGTTGGTGCCGTCCAGGCCTCCAGGGAATCATTAGGGGAAGACCCCAAAGAGGCAGGCTCAATCACCAGTTCCAGCTGGGCACGGTTGAGCTGCGCAACACCACTGGCATCGGTGCTGGAGAGCATCGGCTTCAGCGGTTTCCTGCGCAACCAGAGCACCACCGTGAGCAGGACGACGGCACCAGGGAGGAGAACGTTCTGCATGCGGATTGAACTTTTATGTCGCCGGCGCGACCTAAAGCAGGCCGTCAGATCGGACCTCCTTACAGTAGCTGAGAAGCTTTTGGCCTCGACATGACTGGAGATTTCGCTGCTGCCTGGCTGCCTGCGATTTTTGTGCCCATCACCGGAATCGTTTTTCCCGCAGTGTTCATCGTCCTTGTTGGTCGAGTGATCACCGCTGCCGAGTGACCGCGAACTGCGGATCGTTTCAACCCCTCAGCACTCGTAACTCATGACTGTCACTCCTGCTGCTGATCCCTGCGTCGGCAATCTTGCGACCCCCGTCAACAGCGGTTATTTCATCAAGGGACTGATCAACAACCTGCCCCTCTACCGCCCTGGGATTTCCCCGAACTTCCGTGGCCTGGAAACGGGCGCAGCGTTCGGTTATCTGCTCTTCGGCCCCTTCACCATCTGTGGCCCTTTGCGTGCCACCGAGTATCAGCAAACCGCCGGTCTGCTGGCCGCCATTGGTGCTGTTCACATCCTCAGCCTGCTGTTCCTGTTGTACAACCAGCCCGGCAAGCAACCCAACATCCCCCCGGCAGACGTCACGGTTGAGAATCCTCCCGCCGACCTCTTCACCCGCACAGGTTGGTCCGACTTCACTAGTGGGTTCTGGCTTGGTGGCTGCGGCGGCGCCGTTTTTGCCTGGTTCCTCTGCAACACCGTTCACCTTCAGGATCTGTTCAAGATCGCTGCTGGTGTCTGGAGCGTCGGCTGAATTCATTCACCCGAGCTCTTCACCCAAACCATTCATCCCCCGGTTGCTTGCCCAGCAGGCAATCGGGGGATTTTTCCTGCCAAGATCCACACACTTTTGAGACGTCCAGGTGCGGTCGATCTCCCAGCCGTTTCTCCGACGGCCGGTCCTTACGGTCGTCTGCAGCCTGCTGATCGTTCTGGCGGGCTGCACAGCGCTGTTTGGCCTGGGGCTGGAGGATCTTCCGCCACTCGCGCCCACCCGCGTCAGCGTTAACGCCAGCTTCCCTGCGGCTTCGCCGGAGGTGGTGGAGCAGAGCGTGACACGGGTGTTGGAACAACAGCTGAATGGCCTTGAAGGGGTCGAAAGCATCAGCTCAACCAGCAGGCAAGGCGGCGCCAGCATCTCGTTGCGATTCAACGCGGGAGATCCCGAGCTGAATGCCATCAAGGTGCAGAACGAGGTCAACCTCGCCAGCCGCCGGTTGCCTCAAGCGGTGACGCGCCAGGGACTCCAAGTGCGTCGCTCCTCGGAAGATCTGTTGATGATCTTGGGGTTCAGCCACCCACCCGATCAATACGTCCCGACTTTTCTCACAGGTTGGCTGGACCAGACCCTGCGCGACGCACTGCTCACCACACCAGGCATCGGCGATGTGCAGATCTTCGGCAGCAGTGAACTCTCCTTTCGCCTGTGGCTGGATCCGCAACGCCTCGAACAAACCAACCTGACCCTTGGCGATGTCAGCCGAGCCCTGGCTGAACAGAATGTTTTGGCTGCCGTTGGCAGCATTGGCGCGGCCCCTGTTCCATCGGGCCAGCTGCTGAGCCTTCCGGTGGAAGCGGAGGGGCGCCTCCGCAGCAGGTCGGATTTCGAGAATCTCGTGTTGCGCCGGCTGGACAACGGCGGGCTGCTGCGACTGAAGGATGTGGGACGGGTTGCCCTCGGACAGCGCAACTACGGACGAGAGGCCATGAATTTGGACGGGGAGCGCTCCGTCGCCGTGGGGATCTACCAGCGTGACGGGGCCAATGCCCTGGAGGTGAGCAGGGCGATCAAGCGCAAGTTGCAGCAGTTGGGACCGAGCTTCCCGCCGGGCATCGAGCTATCGCTGATCGTTGATGTGGCCGACACGGTTGAGGCCAACCTCGATCGCACCTTGATCACTTTGCGCGATGCCGTGCTGCTGGTGCTGGTCGTGCTGGTGCTGTTTTTAGGCCGATGGCGCCTCGCCCTGATCCCAGGCCTCGCCGTGCCGGTGGCGCTGGTGGGAAGCCTCAGCCTGGTGAAACTGAGCGGTTCCAACCTCAACAGCCTGATCCTGTTCGGGCTGGTGCTGGCCACAGGAATCGTTGTGGATGACGCCATCGTTGTGAGCGAAGACATCGCCGGACGCATCGAACGTGGCGCCCCCCCCGACCAGGCTGCAGAAGATGCAATGGCCGAGCTGGCAAATGCAGTTGTCGCCACGTCACTGGTGTTGGCAGCCGTATTCCTGCCTGTCCTGCTGATTCCTGGATCGATTGGACGCCTCTATCAACCGATCGCCCTGGCCATCAGCGGAGCAATTCTGTTCTCCACATTGAATGCGCTCAGCTTCACTCCGATGGCCTGCGCCCGTGTGTTGGGTCCTGCTGGCGGCGGCCGGCTTCCTGGGGTCATCGGAAAGCTGAGCCGGTGGCTGCGGCGGGGAATGCACACACTCCAAGGTCACTACGCAAAGCAGCTCGACGCATGGCTACACCGCAAGCGGCTCATTTCCCTTGTGCTGCTGAGCGGCCTTGTCATCACGGCCTCTGGATTGGCCGTGATGCCGACAGCCTTCATTCCGGATGACGACCAGGGTCAGATCCGCGGCTACTTCACCCTCCCCGACGGAGCCAGTCTCGAGCGCAGCGTTGCCGTGATGGACGACATCCGTCGCATCGTCAGCGAAGAACCCCTGGTGCGCACCGGCAACTTTTATGCGGGTAGTTCCTTCGGACAAAGTGGAGAAGACCGAGGGTCCTTCTACCTCCGGTTAAAGGCACTCAAGGATCGTCCCGGCGTTGAGCAGAGCAGCAGCGCCATCCAACGCCGCCTCCGCCGCGACATTCAGCAACGGGTCGGAGATGCCAGGGTCGTACTGACCACCCCTCCTGCAGTCAGGGGCTTCAGCAGTGAATCAGGGCTCTCGCTTGAGCTGCTGGACCGCAGCGGCGGCCAATTGAGCCTGGACCAATTTGGCAGTGTCGCCGAAGCGTTCATCCAAACAGCGGAGGAGACGAACCGATTTGAACGCGTCAGCACCCGCTTTGATGCCAGTTTCCCCCGTTGGCGCCTGACCCTGGACCGCGACCAACTGGCCGCTCTCGACCTCGACTTCGGCGCAACACTGCGGGAAATCGGCACAGCCTTCGGTGGCCGCTACATCGACGACACCTTCGACGGCGGTCGGATCCGCTCGATTGTTCTGCAGCTGGATGGACGTGAGCGACGTCGACCCGAAGATCTCACCAGCCTGATGGTGCGCAACCGCAGCGGTGAGCTTGTGTCTGTGGCAACAGTGGCGAGATTGAGCCGAGAGGAGGGCGTCAACAACATTCGCCATTTCGGACTCAACCGGGCGATCCGCATCACCGCCATCCCCGCTCCAACGGTCAGCAGCGGTGAAGCCATCGACGCTCTAATCCAGGCAGGAGATCGGATTGGAGGCAACAACATCGGGTTGGCCTTCACCGGCCTGGCATTGGAAGAACAACGGGCTGGACAGGTGACCTGGGTGCTGTTCGCCCTCGGTGTGACTGTGGTGTATCTGCTTCTAGCCGCGCTCTACGAGAGTTTTATCGATCCATTCATCATTCTGCTGACGGTGCCGATGGCTCTGCTGGGAGCACTGATCGGCTTGAAACTGCGGGGTCTACCGCTCGATGTTTACGGCCAGATGGGACTCCTGGTGCTGGTGAGCCTGGCGGCCAAGAACGGAATTTTGATCGTGGAATTCGCCAACCAACGGATTGCAGCGGGCCTGGAACTGCGCCAAGCGGTGCTCGACGCGGCCGTGAACAGGATGCGTCCAATCCTGCTGACAGCCATCACATCCTTGGCGGGCTTCCTGCCTCTTCTGTTGGCGCAAGGAACGGGAGCCGCCAGCAGGATCAGCATTGGGACCGTGGTCTTCAGCGGACTGCTCGTGGCCTCTTTCCTTTCACTGTTTGCAGTCCCTGCCGTCTACCTGATGTTGAAGCGCGTCGAACACCAGCCCAGACCTAACAGTGCACCCTGAACGGCTGCAGCATGGCCCACCACGTAGGGTGCGGCCTCGAACCATTGGTTCTGCTCCTGGAAGGAACGATGACCATCACCCCGCGGGCGACCACGGCAACGAGTTCTCAGGCGCAGTTCTTTGACTACGGCTCAGCCGCCAATCCCTTGCAGAAGGGCCTGATCAGCACGATTCCCTACCGAAGCTTTTCGGCGAGTTTCTTCGATGAGCCTGGGACGGCCCTGCAATCTCTTGATTTGAGTGCTGAGTTGCACTGCGAGGGCCCGGCCACCGGTCCATCGCTCTGCGGCAATTTCATTCGCCTGGATCGAGGAGCACTGCGCACCAATGCGGATGCGACCAGTCAGCTGTTCTTTGTTGCCCGAGGCCATGGGCAAACCGAATCCTGTGGTCAAGTTTTTCACTGGAGCGAAGGAGACACCTTCGTTCTGCCCGCTGGCGGGGATGCGATCCACAGCAGCGAGACTCGCGCCGGCCTCTACTGGGTGCACGATGCCCCCCTGCTTCGTTATTTGGGCGTCAGCACAGTGAAGCCGGTGTTTGAACCCTGCTTCTACAGCCATCAAGATGCTCGCGCTGAGCTGGCTGCCATCGCCAGCAATCCTCGAGGAGCCAACGCCAATCGCGTGAGTGTGCTTTTAGGCAACGACGCATTCCCTCAGACACGCACCGTTACCCACACCCTGTGGGCCATGTTGGGAATTCTCCCCGCAGGTCAGATCCAACGCCCGCATCGACACCAGTCGATCGCTCTTGATTTTGCGGTGGCCTGCCAACCGGGGTGCTACACGATGATTGGCACCGAACTGGACGCAAACGGAATGATCCGCAATGGTTACCGAGAAGACTGGGTGACCGGTGCAGCCTTCGTGACACCCCCGGGCTACTGGCACTCACACCACAATGAGTCCGGCGTAGACGCCTACGTGCTGCCGATTCAGGATGCAGGACTGCACACCTATCTGCGGACGCTCGACATTGCTTTCAGCAACAGGGGCCGGGAGGACGATGGAGCTTTGAGCAAAACCCCCTGACCGGAACAACGTCAGCGGATGAGCAGCTGGTGATCCACCGACGTCAGCGCACCGTTGTCTCCATAACGGCGCGTGATTCGCTCAAGGCGGGTCGGACTCGACACCCAAAGCGCTTCGATGCGGAATGTCTGGTTGGGATCAATCTGAAGCGGCGCCAGGAAAGCTCCGCCATCGGGCAAAAAGATCCACTGCTCAAGATCGTCCGCTTCAAGACGAAGGCCATCTCCTGGTGAGTTGATGTCGCAACGCCAGTCCCCCAATAGTTGATTGGCCTGCAAGGGAGGACACTCCACCGCTGAACTCCCGGCACGGAACTCACGGATGAGGATGATCCGATCCAGATGGCCCGCGCCGTCCCAGAGCAGAACCAAGCGGTGACGCCGTGGGCCGTTTAGGAATCCGAATTCGGCGTAAGGGCGCGACCAAGCCTGAGGAAACGATGCAATGAACAGGGACCCACGACAAAAGCTCCCAGTCGAAAAGAAGCAGAGTTCGGAGGAAAGGTTGCTGAAGCTCTGGCTGATCCGCTTCACCGGCTCGGCCATGGGCGGTGCAACGGGCTGGTGCTGCTGTTCAGACCAAAACAGCAGAGAGAGCTCAATGCTGACCCCGGATGGAGCTAGCGCCAGGGTCAGTTCAGATGGCTGAACATGTTGCAGCTGCAGCTGCTGATTGAACGTGGTGAAGCTCCCTTGCCAAATCCCGAGGTTGTACTGGAACAGAGTCCACTGATCCAGCATTCAGCTACTGCAACCTGGAGACCTTAGGCAGTAGGACTGCCGATAGCGGTTGGTCCAGAAATCACCGTTTTTGAGTTGAATTAGGCAAGACATCCACGCTGTTGCTACGAAGGAAGTTGACTCATCGACAACTTCCATGGGCAAAGGTAAGGGCAAAAACCACGTCCCAGACAAAGTCACTGATGGCCTAGACAACATTAAGGACGAAATCGAAGGATGGATCCCTGACCTTGACATCAAGGATCAACTAGGCGATCTGTATGACTCGATCCAGGACCTCTGGGAGAGGGGCTACGAGAATATCGATGTCAAGGGGAATTACATCGACCCCTGGACCGACAAAGTTCTTGACTACGCAGATTTCAACGTTGTTGTCCCAAAATCCAACAAGACTTTCGTTGGTGGGTCCAACAAGGATGACCTGATGTCGGGCCATTGGGAAAAGCACAAATACGAGGGAGGGAAGGGCAACGACAGAATCTTCACCTGGTATGGCAAAGACACCCTGATTGGTGGCAATGGCAAGGATCACCTCTATGCCGACGGTGACGACTGCACCATGATTGGCGGAAAGGGCAACGATTATTTCTACCTTGACGGAGATGCCACGGTCCTAATCAAGGACTATCGCAAAAAAGGAAAGGACGTTATCCGCGTGGACGGATACAACAAAAAACAGATCAAAATCAGCACTGAAGGCGGCAACTCATTGATCAAAGCCGGCAAAAAAACGCTGGCCAAGGTGGTGGGAGTCAAAAACCTCAACAAGAAACAACTGGATTACTCCGGAGGCAACACAAAAACAAAGAGCATTGACCATGACCATGACCACCATGGCCATGCGCATCATCGCAAAGCCGAGATGAGCGAAAGCGACGTGATCACCCAGATCTTCTCGCCCGTGGCTGATCTTTAAGAAGACGCCAACCCCACGTCAAGGCAGGCGCGGGCCAGAGATGGCCCGCGCTCTCCATCACCGGGACGCCAGCAAAGTTGTCCGCGGCGTCTCCGCAAAGAGATCGCGATAGGCACTTGCAAAGTGATTTCGACTTACAAAGCCAAAATGCTCAGCTGCCTGCTGGACGGTGTGGCACCCTGTTTGTTGCCGAAGGCCGGGACTAGTTAAGACTTCGTGCACTTGCTGCAACCGAATGCGACGCATCAAAGCCATCGGTCCGTAGCCAAACATTTCACGACAACTCACAGTGAGGGTTGTCTTGGTCGTGAATAGTGCCTGACACACCAAACCCAAAGAGACGGGTGCAGTGCTCGATTGAAAAGAAAAGCGAACCAACTCCTTCACAAGATCGCTGTGATGAGTCTTCTGCACAGGCTGCACAAGTGATGAACTCTCAGGCGAGAGAGACTCAATCAGCTGCGCCTCCAAAAGATCAGCCTGGAAAGGCTTAGGGACGTCAGCACCTTGCCAAGCAGGAAGCACCATCAACTGACGCAACTTGCGATGAACCATTGGGGAAAGAATGGCTTTGTTGTTATGTTCCATACGATCCGAGACCTCATGGGCACCCATCAGATCTGCCCAGATGTCAGCACGACGACGGTCGACAAGAACAGCCCCAATACAATTGCCACCTGGAGACGTTCTCATCAACGTCTCCGTCATTTTGGTGTTGAATCCAGCCAACGTATGCGGAGACAGGGACTCACCAAAATGGCGATGCTCCCTGTAGTTATCACTATGTTCAATCGTGAAAGGCAACCAGCGAGGGTGACGCGTTCCCTCCACCAACAATGCCTGATCCGCTTGCATCGAAACAAGCAGAATTCCATCCTGATGGTCAACTCTTAAACGACCATGCAGGGGACCTGGCGAAATCTGAACGACGTTGTAATCACATCCCAGTTGCTTCCACAAACGCGCACAGTCCCCAGCACTATGAAACAAGCGGTCACAGCAGGGCAACACAGCAGATGATGGCGCGTTTGGACGGATCAGATTTGTACCGAAGTTGCACTCGGACAATTTAGCCAAAGCCAACTGAGCTGATTGCAGTCAATGGCCAGATTCCAATGGAATGAAATCGGGAAAATAAAAATCCCCACCCGTAACACCGGATGGGGATCAATGAAACGAGGAACGACTCGTAGCAGGTTGAATCAGGAAAGAATCAACCGAACTTTCCTGAAGTCGAAGCTATCAGGAAGGCTGCGTACGTCAGTACATAGCCGACCGTGAAGTGGGCGAGACCAACAACACGGGCCTGAACGATGGAGAGTGCCACAGGCTTGTCGCGGTAACCCATCATGTTGGCGATGGGGCTGCGCTGATGTGCCCAGACAATGGTCTCGATCAGTTCCTGCCAGTAACCCCGCCAGGAGATCAGGAACATGAAACCGGTAGCCCATACCAGGTGACCGAAGAGGAACATCCAGGCCCAGACGGCCAGGTTGTTGCTTCCAAACGGGTTGTAACCGTTAATCAGCTGGGAGGAGTTGAGCCACAGGTAGTCGCGGAACCAGCCCATCAGGTAGGTGCTGGATTCGTTGAACTGAGCCACGTTGCCTGACCAGATCGCCAGGTGCTTCCAGTGCCAGTAGAAGGTCAGCCAGCCCACGGTGTTCAGAGCCCAGAAGACTGCCAGATAGAAGGCGTCCCAGGCAGAGATGTCGCAGGTACCGCCACGGCCGGGGCCGTCGCAGGGGAAGGAGTAGCCGAAATCCTTCTTATCGGGCATCAGCTTGGAGCCGCGAGCATCCAGGGCACCCTTCACGAGGATGAGGGTGGTGGTGTGCAGACCCAAAGCGATGGCATGGTGAACAAGGAAGTCACCAGGGCCGATCGGCAGGAACACATCGGTGTTGCCGTTGATGGCATCAAGCCAGTAGTGGTCGCCAGGAATGTTCTGGGACGCAAGGCTGGCGGAGCTGGAGGCATTGGAGAGCAGCACATCCATTCCATACATGGCCTTGCCAGAGGCGGCCTGTACGAACTGGGCGAAAACGGGCTCAACCAGAATCTGCTTCTCGGGGGTACCGAAGGCAACGACCACATCGTTGTGGACGTAGAGACCCAGGGTGTGGAATCCGAGGAACAGGGAGACCCAGCTCAGGTGACTGATGATCGCTTCTTTGTGCTCGAGCATCCGAGCCAGGACGTTGTCCTTATTGGCTTCGGGGTCGTAGTCACGGATGAAGAAGATCGCACCGTGAGCAAAGGCACCACACATCAGCGCAATGGCGATGTACTGGTGATGGGTGTACAGGGCTGCCTGGGTTGTGTAGTCCTTCGCGATGAAGGCATACGACGGCATCGAGTACATGTGCTGCGCAACGAGGCTGGTGATCACGCCAAGGGAGGCGAGAGCCAAACCAAGCTGGAAGTGCAGGCTGTTGTTGATGGTGTCGTAGAGACCTTTGTGGCCCGCACCCAGATCACCAGGAGTGCCCTGGGGAGGGTTGTGGGTTTCAAGGATCTCCTTGATGGAGTGACCGATACCGAAGTTGGTCCGGTACATGTGGCCGGCGATCACGAAGATGCAACCGATGGCCAGGTGGTGGTGGGCGATGTCCGTCAGCCAGAGAGCTTCTGTCTGAGGGTGGAAGCCACCAAGGAAGGTGAGGATGGCGGTGCCGGCACCTTCGGAACTACCAAAGACCTGATTCAGAGAATCGGGATTTTCGGCATACACACCCCAGTTGCCGGTGAAGAAGGGTCCAAGACCGGCGGGATGAGGCAGAACGTTGAGGAAGTTGTCCCATCCAACGTGCTGACCGCGGGCTTCGGGGATCGCAACGTGAACCAGGTGACCGGTCCAGGCGATGGAACTGAAGCCGAACAGAACAGCCAGATGGTGGTTCAGACGCGATTCAGCGTTTTTGAACCAGGCCAGGGAAGGACGGAACTTGGGCTGCAGATGCAGCCAGCCGGCGAAGAGGGCCCAAGCCGACAGGATCATCATGAAGATGGAACCCTGATACAGCTCGGCATTCGTCGTCATGCCGATTGTGTAGAACCAGTGATACAGGCCTGAGTAGGCGATGTTCACCGGGGAGGAAGCACCCGCCTGGGTGAAGGCGTCAATGGCGCCTTGACCGAAGTGGGGATCCCAGATTGCGTGAGCGATGGGGCGCACGTGCAGGGGGTCGGCGACCCACTGCTCGAAGTTGCCCTGCCAGGCGATGTGGAACAGGTTTCCCGAAACCCACAGGCCGATGATCGCGAGATGACCGAAATGGGTGGAGAAGAGCTTCTGATAGAGGCGCTCCTCCGTCATTCCGTCATGGCTCTCGAAGTCGTGAGCCGTGGCGATCCCGTACCAAATACGGCGGGTTGTCGGGTCCTGGGCCAGACCCTGGCTGAACGAAGGAAATTTCGTTGCCATTAGAGGGAGAGGTCAGGTGAGGTCAGCCGACCACAAGAATGTGGGCGTGGAAGAAGGCCCACGTGGTCGCAATTCCGCCCAAGAGGTAATGGGCAACACCCACGGCACGGCCTTGGATGATGGAAAGAGCACGGGGCTGGATGGCGGGAGCCACCTTCAGCTTGTTGTGAGCCCAAACGATGGACTCGATCAGCTCCTGCCAGTAGCCGCGGCCACTGAAGAGGAACATCAGGCTGAAGGCGAACACGAAGTGAGCGCCGAGGAACATGATTCCGTAGGCAGCCGTGTTCGAGCCATAGCTGTTGATCACCTGAACGGCCTGAGCCCACAGATAGTCACGCAGCCAGCCATTGATGGTGATGGCGCTTTGAGCAAAGTTGCCATTGGTGATGTGCGCGACGGAGCCGTCGGCATTCACCGTTCCCCAGATGTCGCTCTGCATCTTCCAGGAGAAGTGGAAGATCACGATTGACAGGGAGTTGTACATCCAGAACAGGCCCAGGAACACGTGGTCCCAAGCGGAGACCTGGCAAGTACCACCACGACCAGGACCATCGCAGGAGAAGCGGAAGCCCAGGTTGGCCTTATCAGGGATGAGACGGGAGCTGCGGGCGTACAAGACACCCTTCAGCAGGATCAGCACCGTCACGTGAATCGTGAAGGCGTGAATGTGGTGGACCATGAAGTCGGCAGTGCCGAGCGGCATGGGAGCCGCGGCGACTTTGCCGCCGACGGCGACCACCGAGCCGTTGAACACTTCACTCACACCCGCGAGGGCATTAGGAGCGGTGCTACCGGCAGCTGCGGCGTGCACGTTCTGAATCCACTGAGCAAAGATCGGCTGAATCGAGATGGCCGAATCGCTGAACATGTCCTGGGGACGACCCAAGGCACGCATGGTGTCGTTGTGGACATACAGGCCGAAGCTGTGGGCTCCGAGCCAGATGCAGACCCAGTTGAGGTGACTAATGATCGCGTCGCGAGCCTTGAGAACCCGATCGAGCACGTTGTCGATGTGCTTCGCGGGGTCGTAGTCGCGCACCATGGCAATGGCAGCGTGAGCGCCGGCGCCAACGATCAGGAAACCGCCGATCCAAATGTGGTGTGTGAAGAGACCAATCTGGGTGGGGTAGTCGATCGCTTGGTACGGATACGGAGGCATCGCGTACATGTGCTGAGCAACGATGATGCTCACTGAGCCGCCGATGGCCAGGTTGACCGCCAGCTGGGCATGCCAGGAAGTGGTCATGAACTCATAAAGTCCGTCGTGACCATTGGTGGCAGGGAACAGCAGGGGATCGCCCTTCTGGCCTTCGTGGATCTCCTTGATGGAGTGACCGATGCCCCAGTTGGTCCGGTACATGTGACCGGCAACGATGAACATCACGGCGATCGCCACATGGTGATGGGCGATATCCGTCATCCAAAGGCTTCCCGTCACAGGATTTAGACCACCTTTGAAGGTGAGGAAATCGCTGTAGGCAGCCCAGTTACCGGAGAAGAAAGCACCGACACCGGCGCTGAAGCCGGGGTACAGCTGAGCCAGCAGATCCTGGTTGAAGAATTCGTGCGGCAGCGGAATGTCAGCAGCGGAAGCGATGGTCTTGCCATTGAGAACCAGCGGCTGGCCGGCATCAATGGCATCCATCAACTTGGTGACAGGAGCCGAGACGTGGATCAGGTGGCCTGCCCATGACAGTGAACCGAGACCCAGCAGACCTGCCAGGTGGTGGTTCAGCATCGACTCAACGTTCTGGAACCACTCCAGCTTGGGCGCTGCCTTGTGGTAGTGGAAAACACCAGCGTTGAGCATCAGGCCGGCCATCACCAGAGCACCGATGGCCAAAGCCATGAGCTGGGTTTCACTGGTGATGCCCCAGGCCCGCCACATCTGGAAGAGGCCTGAGGTGATTTGGATGCCTTGGAACCCGGCACCCATGTCTCCATTGAGGATGTCTTGGCCAAAGACAGCCCAGACTTGCTGGGCACTTGGCTTCACATGGGTGGGGTCGGCAAGCCAACCGGAATAGTTGGAGAAGCGTGCGCCGTGGAAGAAGGCACCGCTGAGCCAGATGAAGATGACGGCCAGGTGGCCGAAATGCGCGGAGAAAATCCGCCGAGAGACCTCTTGCAGGTCGCTCGTGTGAGCGTCGAAGTCGTGAGCGTTGGCGTGAAGGTTCCAAACCCAGGTGGTGGTTTTGGGACCTTTCGCGAGGGCGCGGTCGAAATGTCCGGGCTTACCGAACAATTCAAAGGTTGCAGGATTGTCAACCTTCTCGACCTGGCTCTTCGCGTCACTCCCACGCTCTGGTGGGCTGATGGTCATCGAGTCGTTCCTCGAGGGACGGGATTCGAGGTGGTGGGCCACCCCTCCGGCGAATGGGAATCCACCGGGGCCCCGGACACCAATCCACAAGGAATCAGCGTCAGGGCGTCAGTGAGACAGGAAGCCGAAACCCCTTGACTGCACTGAAGCTGGGGCCCCACAGAGGGGACCGCTGGCGGAAGCATAGGTGCGGAGGTGGGGTTAAAGGGCACTGAGTTACAAAGGTTCAATCCCATGGCGGGCCAGTCAGCGACAGGCGTCTGCAGAAGGCCGAGAATCAGTCAAACAATGAAGATCTCAACCAGTAAGCAATACAATTTCCCTCAAATATTCTCCCTAAGTAACTAAAACTGTGACATTGAAGGGCTGATTGTTCAGAATGATCAGATCTGTTCATGCCCAATGCTTCGCCCTGGCCTGAAGTCGATATGGGCTGTTCTGCTGACAGCTGTGGTGCTGCTGAGCGCCGGATTGCCAGTTCATGCACGACCTGGATTCTTCAACCGCGATGTCGGCACCGGCGCGAAGCCCCTATCAAGCTCCACCCCCAGCGGGAAGCTCCAGGAAGTGGCCCCACCAGGGGCGGTGCAACAGCTGCGGCAGGAGCTGCAACGGCACCGTCCATCCCTGCGGTTGGTGGATCCAAGCAACGACACCATCGTGGCGACGCAAGAGCTTGAGCTGAGTTTCGAGATCGATGACTGGCCCCTGAACAACGACCCCGAACTGGGGCTGGGCCCCCACATCGCCATCCAGATCGATGACCGTTCTCCCCTACGGCTGAGCGATAGCGATGGCAACCGCCTGACGGTCCGCATTGACGATCTGGAAGCGGGCAGTCACCGGTTCAGCGCATGGGCTGCTTATCCCTGGGGGGAGGCCGTTCAGTCACCAGGGGCCTCCATCCAGGGCCGCGTCCACCTCTGGCAAAAACTTCAGGGCACGCAACCCGACCGGGATGCACCCTGGCTGGTTCCTGTTCCACCCGCTGGAGAACAAGGCCTGCAACCACTTCTGGTGGACTGGCTCCTTTGGAATGCTCCGCTCCAAAACCTGCGTGAGGGGGATGGACGCTGGCGTCTACGCATCAGCATTGATGGGGACAGCTTTCTGGTTGATCACCAGGAGGCCCTATGGCTCAAAGGATCGAATGGCGCAGGCAGTCACGACATTCAGATGGAACTTCTGAATGGGCTGGGCGAGCCGATCACACCCGTGTTCAACAATCAGCTGGTTCACCTGAAGGCTCCATCAGGTCCGAAGCCGGGCTGGATGCGATCGCGCCTCAATGAGAGCCAGCTCGCCCGCTTAAGCGGATCACCTGAGCCAGAGATGCCGGAAACGGTCGAACAACCGAAAGAGGCTCCACAGAAAGCAGAACAGCCACCACAACTGGCGCCAGTCGAGATCGAGATCGAAGCCGAGACAGAGACAGAGACAGAGACAGAGACAGAGACCGATCCCATCGCCCGCGAGAACAGCGATCACGAGCCCCCACAGTCGCCCCTGGCTCAGGACCAAGCCACGACAGAAGCCAGCCAGCCAACACCGACCAAGGAGGAGCCCGCTGACAACGATCCTCCAATGAACACCAGCGACAACACTCCACCGGTAGCGGAAAAGCCAACCGAATCGCTCGAACAGCCGGCCAAAGCAGAAGTCAAGCTGATGCCAAGCAGCAGCCTGGGAGGATCAGCGCGTGAGCTGCTCAACAGTGATGGGAGCTTGCGCAAGCCCTGACTCGGATTCCCTGCCCTGAACCCCACACCCGACGTGCCCTCCCTGGGGCTAGGACTCTCTACCAGCGCACTGCCGCTCTTGGAGCGCCTTTTGCTGCGCGGCCACATCGACCAAATCAAGGCGGTCGATCAAGACATCAAAGCCGCTCTTGATGAGCACTGGACAGCGCAGAACGTCGTGCTGATTGTTGGCGCCGTAGGGGCTGTGACACGCCTCATCGCCACTCGGATCCAGGGCAAAGAGCAGGATCCCGCCGTTCTGGTGCTGGATCCAAAGGGAACTTTTGTCATCCCTCTGCTGGGCAGCCATTCGGCAGGCGCCGAACAACGCGCTCGGGAGATCGCCATGGATCTGGGAGGGCAGGCCGTGATCACGGGCGCCTGCGCCCATGAAGGACGTCTCCCCCTGGATGCCTTTGGTGAAGCCTGGGGCTGGAGACGCAGGGGGTCGGTGGCGGGTTGGCGCGAGTTGATGGTGCGGCAAGCCCAGGGATTCAGCATCAGCGTTCACCAGGGCGGTGGATGTTCCGCCTGGCAAGGCCGCGAAAGCCAGCACTTGCTTGAAACCACGGCGCCAGAGGCTGCTGACCTTGTGATCGGAGCGCGCCTTCAGGGTGATTGCCAATGGCATCCAGCAACGCTCTGGATCGGCATCGGCTGCGAGCGCAACACCAGTCTGTCCCTGGTCGAAAAGGCCATTGCCGAGGCTTTAGCAACAGCAGGGCTGGCGCAGGAGGCTGTCGCAGGCATCGCCAGCGCAGAGCGCAAATCCGATGAACCGGCCCTGCAACAACTCAGCAAGACCAGAGCATGGCCGTTCCGAACCTTTGCAGAGCAGACGCTGGCCTCCATTGACGTACCGAACCCCTCCGAGGTCGTGCGCAGGGAAATGGGAACAGCTTCAGTGTCAGAAGCAGCGGCGTTGCTGGCTGCAGGCGACAAAAGTGTGCTGATCCAACCGAAGCAAATCAGCCGTCCCACAACAGGGGAACAGGGCGCTGTGACTGTGGCCATTGCCGAGGCTCCAATCCCCCACGCCCCCGGGCGGGGCGAACTTCACCTGGTCGGCAGTGGGCCGGGGGATCTGTCCCTGCTCAGCGGAGACGCCAAAGCAGCCCTGTCCCGTTGTTGCGCCTGGGTTGGCTACAGCCTTTACCTCGATCTTCTGGAGCCCCTGCGCCGTCAGGATCAGATCCGCTTCGATGGCCAGCTCACCCGGGAATGGGACCGCTGTGCCGAAGCACTGCGCCTAGCCCAACAGGGCGCCAAAGTTGCTCTGATCTCCTCCGGCGACAGCGGGATCTATGGCATGGCGGGATTGGCCCTGGAATTGCTGCTCCAGCAACCCGAGCAGGACCGCCCCAGCTTCTTGGTGCATCCCGGCATTTCGGCCTTCCAGCTGGCCGCCGCCCGGGCGGGAGCGCCACTCATGCATGACTTCTGCTGCGTGAGCCTCAGCGATCGCCTCACGCCATGGACCGTGATCGAAAAGCGACTGGAAGCTGCTGCAGCTGGAGATTTTGTCCTCGCCCTCTACAACCCCCGCTCCAAGGGCCGGGATTGGCAGCTGGGACAAGCCAAGCAGATCCTGCTGAAACGCCGCCCCCCAACAACACCGGTGATGCTGGCGCGGCAGCTGGGACGCGCGGAGGAATCCCTTCAGATCACCAGCCTTGAACGCTTAGAGCCTGAATCGGTGGACATGCTCACCTTGGTTTTAATCGGGAACAGCAGCAGCCGTGCCGAGGACGGCTGGATGGTGACACCGCGGGGGTACCCCGGGGCGAGCCTCCAATAGGAGAGGTTCCGATCCCACACCCAATGGCTGGACGCCATGAAGATTTTTTTGAGAAGGCGTGACTACCTTTCCAAGACAACTCAAGCCCTGGGTTCATGAAACTCGCCTTGATCACCACCGCAACATTGATGGTGTCAGGAGCCACGCTCCCCCCGGCTCAGGCGCAGATTTCAGGCATGGCGTCCGGCCCTGTCACCGTTGCGGTGAAGGAGATCACCAACAGCGCCACTGGAACCTGGTGGTGGAGCCCTGCGGTCTCCACCAAACTCACAGGAATGCTGGCCAATGAACTCAAAAGCACTGGGCACTTCACAGTTGTCGAACGCCAAGGACTAAAGAAAGTTCTCAGCGAGCAGGAACTCGCTGACCTCGGAATCGTCAGGCAATCCACCGCTCCCAAAAGGGGAATCATGACTGGAGCGAAGTACTACATCCTTGGCAGCGTCAGCGACTACCGCGAGAACACCGAAACCAAGAGTGGTGGCGGAGGCTTCAACATCATGGGCTTCGGCCAGCGCAAGTCTTCATCCTCCAGCTCGGCCTATGTCGCAGTGGATGTGCGCGTGGTGGACACCACCACCGGCGAAATCGCTTACGCCCGCACGATTGAAGGCAAAGCGACCTCCACATCGGAATCCAAGTCCTCATCGGGAGGCATGTATGGAATCGGCTTCAATGACAGCCAGTCGTCGACCAAAAAGTTCCCGCCTCCAAAGCGGTAAGGGCGGCGATGATCGAAATCAGCGAGTATCTCGACTGCGTTCTCTATCTGAAGAACAGCTGCATCGCTGAGTACGACACCAAGGAGCAGCGGCGGCGGCAAACGACAAAAGACGTCCTCGACTTCTGAACCGGGGCATCTGTCCATGACTCTTCCCGCTCTGATTGCAGGGCTGCTGCTGTCCTCGGTTCAGCCCGCTGTGGCGGTCAACCCAGCCAGCTCTGCACTGGTAGCTCAGCTCCCTCCTCAAGATTCCTCCGGCCAGATGGAGTATTTCAGCCGAGAACTAGACCGTGCCGAGCAGCTCTACGACAACCTGATGTTCGAAGAAGCGGATCGGATTGCTGATCTGACGATCGCGCGGATCAATGCCTTTCTCAGCAAAAACCGCGGCATTGAAGGCGCGGATGATATCAAGGCTGTCTACAGCGCCAGAGTGAATCAGCTCAAGCAGCTCAAAGCCTTCAAGGCTGCCGCCAGAGAACAAATGGAGATTGAAGGAGCAGCCAACTACAACCAAAAAAGAGCAACCCGGGAACGAAAACTGCGGGAGCAACGGGAACATCAGTACCGAATGGCCGTGGAGGCACGTCGGATCGCTGAGGCCCGTGCAGCGCGTTGGTGGTCGGTCTGGGCCGGACGGTCTTATTCACCGATTCTGATCTTCAACTGAAGAGCTTCCAACTCGTCCAATGCCTTCATGTGGAGCGCTATTGAGCCAGCACCAATGCGCCGACCAACTCACAAAATCGGGATGACAGGATTCGAACCTGCGGCCCCTTCGTCCCGAACGAAGTGCGCTACCAAACTGCGCCACATCCCGGCGTTCCAATCTTAAAAGATCAGTGCATCCAAGATCCAGGCAGGTGCATCAGGAAACGGACTAGGGTCATGGATTGAAGAAGCTTCGCCGTGCTCAAGCCGGAGTGGTTGCGCGTTAAGGCTCCGCAGCGCGAACGAATTGGCGCCGTGGCCGACCTGCTGCTGGACTTGAACCTGAACACGGTCTGCCAGGAGGCGAGCTGCCCCAATATCGGCGAATGCTTCGCAGGCGGTACCGCCACATTTTTGATCATGGGGCCCGGCTGCACCCGCGCATGCCCCTACTGCGATATCGACTTCGACAAAAGCGTGCGTGCGCTGGATCCCACCGAGCCCCAACGGCTTGGGGAAGCGGTGGCCCGCTTGGGCCTGAAACACGTGGTGATCACCTCGGTGAACCGCGACGATCTCGCGGATGGCGGAGCGTCCCAATTCGTTGCCTGCATCGAACAGGTGAAGCAACGCTCACCGCTCACAACAATCGAGCTGCTGATTCCCGACTTCTGCGGCAACTGGGATGCCCTGGCAACGGTGATGGCCGCCGCCCCCCACGTGCTGAACCACAACATCGAAACGGTGCCGAGGATGTATCGGCTGGCTCGGCCCCAAGGCATCTACGAACGCTCCCTCGAGCTACTGCAACGGGTGCGTGACCAATGGCCCAAGGCCTACAGCAAGTCGGGCCTGATGGTGGGGCTCGGAGAAACTGATGAGGAGGTGATCGAGACGCTCCGAGATCTGCGGCTCCACAAGGTCGACATCGTCACCATCGGTCAGTATCTCTCTCCGGGACCAAAACACCTGGCCGTCGACCGCTTTGTGACCCCCATCCAATTCGAGACCTACAAAAAAGTCGGCGAAGAGGAACTGGGCTTCCTTCAGGTGGTCAGCACACCACTCACCCGCAGCAGCTACCACGCCGGTGAGGTGCAGCGACTGATGAGCAGCCATCCCCGATGAGAAGCCCCATCGCCGAAAAACGGCTGACGGCGCAAGTTAATCTTCTCTGATCAAATCCAATGCGGAGAAAATCAGGTGCAGGGAACCTCGGCAGCCGACGGCAACATCAATGCATGGCTGATTGAAGATTCCCTCTATCTGTCACCGAAGACCTCCTGGGAAGTCGAGCCACTTCACATCAAAAAAGGCAGTCAAGTTTTCAGGCTTCAAGACCTCGAGAAGCCAATATCGCGTTCCAGTCTTCAAGGGAAGGGAAACGCAATTTTTCCACTACAACAAAGAAAGCTAAATATCAGCCTTGAAAGCGAAAGGAAAATACCATTCAAGCATGGCATAAATCTGCTTGATGACTTTGTCATTGATGGCAAGAAAACCCTGAGCTTTTGCCTTGGGAATGAGCCAGACCCATGCAGGATCAATATCCTAAAAAATGTTGAAATACACAGCTCGCCAAAGGAGAGCCTTCAGATCAGGGCGATGCTTGGCCTTCACCGCGGAAAAGGAAAACTGGTCGCAGAAGTCAACCAGAACTCAACAACAACTAGACATGAAATCAACTTCTCAGAGGACCACAAAGGCGGCAATGAAGAACACAAATACCATAAAGCAATCATCAACCTTCCAGCCATTAACAGTGTCGCCGAACTCACAATCTACGTAGAACATCAATGCTATATGCCCTGGGAGAAGACGGATAGAACCGACAGTTTCTACTTTATCTCTGACCTGAGAGTCACAGAAAAATCAGGACTACCAACAACAATCTGCACAGCTCGTATTTACGAAGGGAGCCAAGGCTTCCCAAACATCGCCAAACTCAAAAAGGCCAGAGTGAGCCTTTTCCAAAGCAGTCACGATTCACCACTGGAAATTGTCTGGAAAAACGGTAGCAGCACTGTTCTCTTTCACCCCCTCGATACTTCAGGCAAAATCCAGGGATTAAAAGATGGTCAAGTCATAGCGACATGCAACACGGCCGGGCTTCATAATATTTACGTCAACAATCGAATCAGTACAACTGATTTCATTGAAACCGAAAAAACCTACACGGAAATCAATAGTCACTTTCTGAACGGTGACCCGGCCATTGTCGAAATTAGAGACCTTTCAGGGAGCCAAGTTCTTGCAGCAAGCTCAATGATCCTCAGGAGGGCTCTAACGTCAGAGCCAACCCTGGATGAACAGAGCAAGCCTCCTTATCCCACTGATCTGACGGTGCGCTCCGGCCATCGTTATACATCGATCCGCAAACACCTGGCCAACCCACTAGCCGGCTCCGACTCACGCATGTTGAGTCAGGCACTCGCAACACTTGACCGCAGTCACAACACGCTCGACCTTGAATATCTCGACATACCAACACAAAGAAACCCACAAGTTTCCATTGTGGTTCCTGCTCACAACAAAGTTCGAGTCACCTATTACTGCTTATGCTCAATCCTGGTTGCATACAACAAAGCAAGCTTTGAAATTATTGTCGTTGACGATGGATCAAGCGATGACACTCAACGACTCGAAGAATTTATAAGCGGCGTCAAGGTCATTCACAACAATGAACCTCAACGCTTTATTGAAGCCTGCAATGCAGGCGTAAATGCAGCGCAAGGCAAATACGTCATCCTCCTGAACAATGACACCGAGGTGACCGATGGCTGGATTGATGAATTAATCGAAGGCTTCCAGCGTTTTCCGAATGTTGGAGCCGTGGGTTCCAAACTCCTTTACCCGGACGGCACCCTTCAAGGCGCGGGTGGGATTGTCTGGGGATCTGGCAATCCCTGGAACTACGGAACCGGCCAGAACCCATGGGATCCAAAGTTCATGTATGCCCGCCAGGTTGATTACATCTGTGGTGCAGCCTTGATGACAACCAAAACAATCTGGGATGAGGTTGGAGGACTTTCCGAATACCTCAAACCGATGTACTTCGAGGACACCGACTTTTCATTCAAAATCAGAGCAGCTGGATACAAGACTTACTACATTCCTTCTTCAATCGTTTACCACCATGAAGGTTTAACCAGCGGCACAGATACCAGTAGTGGATTCAAGCGATTTCAAGAAGTTAATCGTCCAAAATTCAAGAAGGCCTGGTCCAAATCCTTTTGCAAACACAATAAAGATGGCATTGAGCCCGATCTTGAGAAAGATCGAGGCATCATCGGCAGAGCATTGTTTATCGATTACACAACTCCACGAGAAGATCGAGATGCTGGCTCCTATGCAGCTCTTCAAGAAATCAAACTCGTGCAATCACTCGGCTATAAAGTTACATTTATACCGAAGAATTTCGAAGACTTTGGCGTTTATACGCAAACGTTACGCAATATGGGAGTGGAGGTGATCGTTGCCCCATTCTATCGCTCCATTGAAGATTTCATCGCACAAAGGGGCACTGAGTTCGACTGCGCCTACATCACGAGGTACTACGTCGCTCAAGAAAGTATTCCGGCTCTGAGGGAATACGCACCGGACTGCAAAATCATCATGAACAATGCAGATCTACATTTCCTACGAGAACTTCGTTCTGCAGGAGATGATCCAAACAAGCTTGAACGAGCAGCTGAAGTGCGTGAGATGGAATTAGAAATGATGCTCGAAACCGATGTTGTCATCAGCTACAACGAAACTGAACATGCTGTTATCCAATCCCATACTGATAACGCAGTGAAAGTGATGAAATGCCCGTGGGTTGTCGAGACTCCTCATCATTTCCCTCGTTTCAAATCAACAGCAGGCCTTGCTTTCTTGGGGGGTTTCAAACATCCCCCAAATCGCGAAGGCATGGAGTGGTTCGGAGCTGAGGTCATGCCCTTGATCAAAAACACAGGAATTGAGCTTTCCGTCTTCGGAGCAGCCATGGATCACAAGTTCAAAGAAACCATGCGCGAACAAGGCATCAATGCAGTGGGTTATATCGACCATCTGGAAGACCTCTACACCAAACATCGCATCTTCATTGCCCCTCTGCTAAGTGGGGCCGGGATTAAAGGGAAAGTGATCAATGCTCTGTCTTATGGCATTCCAACGATCCTCACCCCAATGGCTGCAGAAGGCATCGGACTTCGGCATGGGCATGACTGCATGATTGCCCGCACACCACAGGAGTGGGCAGAATCGATTAACAAGCTTTACCACAATGAAAGTCTCTGGAAATCGATCTCCAAAGCATCACGAGAATATGCCGAGCAGCAGTTTTCTTTCAGCGAAGGGCGTCGCCTAATGCGTGAAATCTTTGAAAGCATTGAACTCTATAAGAGCCAGGATTGAGCCAATGGAAAACACCAGAACAATCATCTTGCATTACCACCTGTTTAAAAATGCAGGCACATCCATAGACTCCATCCTCAAAGAAAACTTTGGCGAACAATGGGTCACTAAAGAATTCAAAAGCCTCAGCGATAACACAGCTGACGTTACACAATGGATCAACGACCATCCAAAGGCAGTGGCATTTTCATCTCACACGATGAACGGACCAGTCCCAAAAATTGATGGAGTCAAGATCATCTCTATCGCGATGCTTCGGGACCCGGTCAAAAGAATCATCTCTGCGTACAAGTTCGAACGCATGCAGAGTTCAGATACATGGGGTGCACAACTGGCAAAACAGCTCAGCTTCGAGGACTATGTTGTCAAGCGCCTCCAAGAAGAAGGAGACACACAATGTCGTAATTTTCAAACCGCCCGCCTGGCAACACTTCGACCAGGCAGCCAGCCAAAAATTCAGCGAGCAATTGAAGCTCTCGATGACATATCTATCGTTGGAATTGTCGAAGATTTCAACAATTCCCTGAAAGCTATCGCTTGCGAAATCTTACAAGACTTCCCCAACTATGAGTATGAAGCTGCTCACAGCAATAAGTCAAAATTGTTTGACTTTGAACTCAGCCCAGCGTTGAGTCAACTTCTCAAAGAATGCAATAAATCAGACTATCGTCTCTGGACAGTTGCCAAACGGAATGCAATGCAACGTCCAAATCAACAAGCCGCTTAGTCCGACCAGCCATCCCCGCTGACGGAGATCCATTCCTGCAACTTCCAGTCCACCAGGTCGGCGCAGATCATTGGGTCGTTCTGCACCCAAACCAACGCTTCGGTGTATGAGGCTGCTTCAAAGATCAACAGACCACCGCCGCCAGGGCGCTGGTATTCGTCAACAAGATATCCGCTCTGAATCGATCGACCCTTAGCTTTTTCCTGTTGAACCCATTGACGATGAGCCTGGATGATCGGCCGCCGCTGCTCGACGGGCAGGGCGGCGGCTTCGGCCGTGAAGGTTTCGGTCTTGACAAACCAAGCCATCGGACGGCGATGGCGCTACGCCGCCACAGCCTGCTTGTCAACCAATCCCATAGCGGCCCGCTCGCTTGGTGGGACCAACACCTTGAAGCGATGCTTCGCCGCAGACCAGTTGGCCAAGAGATCGGCCGCCTTTTCGCTGCCCGTTAGATCCAGATGCTGTTGCAGCAGGCCCTTCAGCAGCGTCTCCTGCTCATCGGTTGTGATAGTGCAGACCTCAACAATCTCCGGATTCACCCGAGGCGCGACACGCCCCTCCTGATCCAGAAGGAAGGCCACACCACCAGTCATGCCAGCACCGATATTGCGGCCAGTGCTGCCGAGGACAACCACCACACCACCAGTCATGTACTCACAGCAGTGGTCACCTGCCCCCTCCACCACGGTGCGGGCTCCGCTGTTGCGAACGCCAAAGCGCTCGCCAGCCCGGCCATAAGCAAACAGCTCACCCCCGGTCGCTCCATAAAGACAAGTATTGCCAAGGATCACCTGATCTCCTGGGGAGGCAGAACCGTCAGAGGGCACCAGTGTGATACGACCACTGTTCATGCCCTTGCCCACGTAGTCGTTGGCCTCACCCTCAAGACGAACCTGCATGCCCTGCACCAGGAAGGCCCCAAAGCTCTGGCCCGCGGCACCAAGAAACGTCAGATCAAGCTGTCCATTGAAGCCGCGGTTGCCATGACGCTGGGCAATTTCACCAGCCAAACGGGCACAGACACTGCGATCGGTGTTGATGATCTCGATGCTGCGGCTGACGGAACCATGGTTCTCCAGCGCTGCCATGAGGTCAACATCGTCGAGAAGCTGATCCTCAAGAATCGGACCATTGCCGTGCGCCTGGTCACTGTGACGAAGCCAGGAGCGATCCGCAGCGCCACTGATCGGAGCGATCAGGCTGGATAGATCCACACCCTTGGTCTTGGCCAGATCGACGGAACGAGCCTTGAGCAAATCCGTGCGGCCGATCAACTCGTGCAGACGGGTGACCCCGAGCAAACTCATCAGCTGACGCACTTCCTCGGCGACATACCAAAAGAAGTTGACAACGTGCTCAGGGACGCCAGTGAAGCGCTTGCGCAGGTTCTCCTTCTGCGTGGCGACCCCGACAGGGCAATTGTTGGTGTGGCAGACCCGAGCCATGACGCAACCCTCAGCGATCATGGCGATCGACCCGAACCCATACTCTTCCGCGCCGAGCAGGGCAGCGATCATGACGTCCCAGCCGGTTTTCAAACCTCCATCAGCACGCAGCAGAACCCGATCGCGCAGACCGTTTTCCACCAGAGAGCGATGCACCTCGGTCAGGCCCAGTTCCCATGGACTGCCGGCGTGCTTGATCGAACTCAGAGGTGATGCGCCCGTGCCACCGTCGTGACCGGAGATCTGGATCACATCCGCGTTGGCCTTCGCCACCCCCGCAGCGATGGTGCCAATGCCGATCTCGGCCACCAGCTTCACGCTCACAGGAGCAGCGGGATGCACCTGGTGCAGGTCATGGATCAACTGCGCCAGGTCCTCGATGGAATAGATGTCGTGGTGCGGTGGCGGCGAAATCAAAGCCACTCCTGGCTTGCTGTTGCGCAGCCAGGCGATGTACTTGTCGACCTTCGGCCCTGGCAGTTGCCCCCCTTCACCGGGCTTGGCCCCCTGGGCCACCTTGATCTCCAGTTGTTTGCCACTCCGCAAATATTCAGCCGTCACACCGAAACGCCCTGAAGCCACCTGCTTGATCGCCGAACAAGCGGTGTCGCCATTGCGAAGCCCGCCGATGCTGGGGAATGCGGCGGAACGTCCTTCCCCATCCACATCCTTGAGGATCTGGAAGCGGGCGGGATCTTCACCACCTTCACCGCTGTTGCTCTTGCCACCGATGCGATTCATCGCCACGGCCAGCACTTCATGGGCTTCACGGGAGAGTGCACCGAGGCTCATCCCCCCCGTACAGAAACGGGTGCAGATGCTCTCCACACTCTCCACCTGGTCGAGAGGCACCGGGGTGGACGCCAGCTTGAACTCCAGCAGGTCCCGCAGGGCCATCACCGGGCGATTCGCCAACAGCGCCTGGTAGGTGGAGAAATGGTCATAACCAGGGCCCTGGGCCACTGCCTTGTGCAGCGCCTTGGAAAGCTCGGGGTTGTTGCGGTGGTATTCGGCACCGCTGCGGTACTGAACAAAGCCCATGAACTCGAGCTTGCTGCGATTGAGCTCGGGAAAGGCCTTGGTATGCATCGAGAGCGTTTCATTCGCCAACTCGGCGAGCGTCATGCCTGCAACACGGCTCGTCGTCCCGGTGAAGGCGGTCTCCACCACATCCGCACCCAGACCGATCGCTTCAAAGATCTGGGCGCCGTGATAGCTGGCCAGCAACGAGATACCAATTTTGGAGAGGATCTTGCGCAGACCGTTCTCCAATGACAGCCGCACGTTGGCTTGGGCCTGATCGGGATCCAGAGCTGGCAACTTGCCCTGTTCGATTCGCTTCTTGGTCTTGGGATGTTCCAGCCAGTGGCGCGTGGTCTCCCAGGTGAGCCAAGGGCAGACAGCACTGGCGCCATAGCCGATCAGGCAGGCCATGTGATGGGTGCTCCAGCACTGCGCGGTATCCACCACAAGAGAACACTGCAGACGCAACTTCTGGCGCAGGAGGTGATGATGCACCGCACCGACGGCCAGCAGAGCCGGCATCGCAACCGTCGTCGGCGTGAGCTGTACTGCCGCCCCCGTGCTGTCGACCCGATCGGAGAGCACCAGCACCTGCGCACCACGGGCACGCACCGCCTGTTCCGCAAGGCTGCAAAGCGCATCAATGGCCTTCTGAAAGCCTCCCGCGCAGGACTCCACTGCCACCTGGGTGGACACGGTCTGGACGGGCAAACCTTGCTGACTGATGGCCGCTAGTTCCGCCTCATTCAGAACAGGAGTCTCGAGGTGGATCACTGAAGCCGCTTCCGGCTGAGGCTTCAGGGCCGGCCGGCGTTCTCCAAGATGCATCTCCAGGCTCATCACCAGTTTTTCCCTCAAGGGATCAATCGGTGGATTGGTGACCTGGGCGAAGCGCTGCTTGAAATAGTCGTAAAGCAGGTGCGGCTTGTCGGAAAGCACCGCCAGAGGAATGTCATCCCCCATGCAGTAAGTCGGCTCCTTGCCGAGGGCCGCCATGTCTTCGATGATCAAATCGAAGTCTTCAGCGGTGAAGCCCATGGCGGTCTGCAACCGCAGCAGGTCGAGTTCACCCACCTGTCGGTTTTGAGTCCAGGGCTGCGGTGCCACACCGCGGCGATGCTGCTGCAACCAATCGGCATAGGGGAATCGACATGCCGCGTCTTCCTTAACCGACCAGTTGTCGAGCAACTCACCGCGTTCCAGATCAACGGCCACCATCTGGCCGGGGCCAAGGCGCCCTTTCTGAACAATCGTCTTGCCGCTGAGGTCGACCACGCCGGTCTCAGACCCCATGATCACGAAGCCGTCTTCGGTGGTGCACCAACGCGCCGGGCGCAACCCATTGCGGTCGAGCGTGGCACCCACCCGCTTGCCGTCAGCAAAGACCAACAGGGCGGGGCCATCCCAGGGTTCCTGAATTCCCGCGTTGAATTCATACATCGCCGTCACATCAGGACGGCGATCGAGATCGGGCTGATTGCGAAAGGCTTCCGGCACGAGCGTAATCAGGCTGTCGGTGATCGACCGACCGCTGCGCACCATCAGCTCCAGGGTGGCGTCAAGATTGGCGGAATCACTGAATGCAGGGTTCACCACCGGGATCAGGTCGTCTGCCGCCTCTCCCCAGACGTTCTCAAGGCTGGCTTCTGACGCCTTGGCCCAGTTGAGATTTCCCAGCAGCGTATTGATCTCGCCGTTGTGACCCAAAAGCCGCATCGGCTGCGCCAGAGGCCAGCGGGGCAAAGTGTTGGTGCTGAATCGACGGTGATAAACCGCAAAACTCACCGCAAAACGCTGATCCTGCAAATCGGCGTAGTACTGCGCCAGAACCTCGGATCGGACCATCCCCTTGTAGACAACCGTCCGGCTGCTCAGGGAAGCGACATAAACGTCCTGCGCCACCTCGGCGCCAAGCGCAGCCCGCACACGGGCGCCAATCCGCCGACGCAACCGGAGCAGCTGCCCATCAAACCCTGCGTCGTCCGCATCGCCGTTGAGTACCCACTGCTCAATGACGGGAGCCGTGGCGCGTGCCAGGGGGCCGAGCACCGCAGAGTTCACGGGGACAGTTCGCCAACCCAGGGGTTGCAAGCCCAGCGCCTTGGCCTCGTCATCACAAAGGCCTCGGACCTCGGCACGACGGGTGGCATCGGTCGGCATGAACATCATCCCGAGGCCACGAGCTGCATCCGCCTCCGGCCAGACGGCTTTCAAGAACGTCCAGGGGATTTCACACAACACCCCTGCGCCATCGCCGGAGTCTCCATCTCCCCCACAACCGCCTCGATGCTCCATGCATCCCAAACCACGCAGGGCTTGCTCCAACACCCAATGGCTGGCCTGTCCCTGCAGCTGGGCCAGGAATCCCACGCCACAAGCATCCTTCTCACCCGCAACAACCTCGGGTGCAGGGCTGTCGCAGTAAGGCCAGACAGCGGAACGGATGGCTTCAGACATAGGGAACTCAACCGGACGGTCGCATGGGTCTGCAGCTTCGAGCTCTGCAGAAACCATCTCGAGGAACGATCCTAGGCAGGCGCCTCACCGCCAAGGCATTTCATGCTGGCCTTTGCCCAACTTTCCGCGCCACCGCCCGCGCCACCGCCTGAGCTTCGCGCTGTGCCGAAGCAAAGGGGTGATGAAGTCCTCATCGGCCGAGAGCGCAGTAAAGCGGTTTGGCTTTGGAGGGGCAGCAACACAGCAACAGAGGAACTCTGGCTGCCCTTGGAGCTCCTGGAATCCCGGCTGGGTTTCAGGCGCGTGGCGCGCATCGACGGAGAGGCACTGGAATGGTTCGGTCGAACCGTCGCCCTGGCTTCGCTAGAGACCCGTTCGCTCGGGGATGAAGTCGGTCTCGAAGTGAGCGACTGGCTAACCGAGATCGGTGTTACCACCCAAGTGAACGGAAGCAGCCTGACGCTTCGGCTGCCCACCCCAACCGTGAACAACCTGCGCCGCGGCAAGGGTTCAACAGCAGATCGTTTGGTGCTTGATCTGAACGGACCCGCCTTGGTGCAGCAGCTGAACGGTGACCTGTTGCTGGAGCTCAAGGTCTCGCCGTCACAGAAACGTCAGCTCAAAGCCTGGGGGCTCGCTCCCCAGCAGCGTCGTGACGGCGGCCTTGTGCTGCAGGGACAAGCCACAAAGCTACGGAGCTTGAGCCTGTCATCTCCCTGGCGATTGGTGCTGGACGGTGTGCGGGTCGGCGGCCGCCGCCAACCCCCAAGCGCACGCCTGCCCTTAAGCAATCCAACTGTTGCCGCGTTGCTCAGGCGTGGCTTTGTGCTGGAGAAACGCACGATCAAGGTGGGGGTGAAACCCATCCAGGTGTTTCGTGCGGGCGGTGACCTGAGCCGCCTCGGGATCACCCTGCAGCCCCTGGCCAAGACCGAACAGCAACAGGGCCTGCAATTTCTTCCGCAGCTTTCTCAACCCGCAGGGGCGCTGGTCGCCGTGAACGGAGGGTTTTTCAACCGGATCAATCAACTCCCCCTGGGAGCCCTGCGGCGCGAGGGGGTCTGGCTGTCGGGACCGATCCTGAACCGAGGCGTCATCGCTTGGGGATCGTCAGGAGATCTGCAGTTCGGCCGACTTCGCCTGGACCAAACGTTGCAGGTGAACAACGGTCGGCGCTGGGACATCAACACGATCAACAGCGGCTACGTCCAAAAAGGACTGAGCCTTTACACACCGGCCTGGGGCCCCCGCTACCAGGCCTTGAGCGGTGAAGAGGAAGCACTCTTGATTCGCGGTGGCCGCGTCGAGGCAACGTTCGAGCAAACCAACCTGCAGCGCGGGATTTCCATCCCACAGGACGCTGAGTTGGTGGTAGCTCGCGGGCGCACCCCACTACCAGCGCGACCTGGCGATCGGATCCTGGTGAGATCACGGGCGAGCTCATCCCTCGCCCAACAGCCGAATGTGCTGGGCGGCGGTCCACTCCTGATGCAGAACGGGCGTGTGGTTCTGAATGGACGCCAAGAAGGCTTTAGTCCCGGCTTCATGAGCTTGGCGGCACCGCGGACCGTGGTTGCCCAAGGGCAGAGCGGTCAATGGCTAATGACCCTGCGTGGTGCCTCTGGCAGTGATCCCACGCTTGTGGAAACAGCACTGGCAGCCCAACAACTGGGCCTGCGTGATGCGTTGAATATGGATGGCGGCAGTTCGACAACCCTCGTGGTGGCAGGTCAAACCGTGATGAACGGTCGTGGCAGCACCCCGAGAGTTCATAACGGACTGGGGCTCATCCCCCTCTGAGACCTGCGACAGTGGGGAACCCAAGAAACTGAGCATGGCTGCCAATTTGCGGCTGACCGCTGCCGCTGCTGCCGAGCTAGGTCGTCAGGCTGCCGTGGCGGGAACACCCGGGCAGATGCATCTCGACGTCACTCCAGGGGAATGCGCACAGCATGTGCTGCGCATTCGAGCAGGACATTTGGCCGGTATTGCCATTGCAAGGGCCGATGGCGTGACGCTGCACGCCCCTGCAGAGCAGCTCAAATTGCTCGAGGGTCTTTGTCTGGACTACCGCGGCGACCTCAGTGGGGGCGGATTTCTGATCCGCAGCAGCGACGGTGTTGAACCCTGTGCCTGTGGCAGTGCCTTCAGTCGCCTCTGAGGTGGGACCGTCACCCGGTATCGTGGTCGATTGTCGAATCAGGTCGGGAGTCCGGCCGCTCACCGACCATCGATGCCAACCATCCAACAGCTGATCCGCACTGAGCGCTCACGCCTCAAGGCCAAGACAAAGTCCCCGGCCCTGAAATCGTGTCCGGAACGTCGCGGTGTTTGCACCCGCGTCTACACCTCAACGCCGAAAAAGCCCAATTCGGCTTTGCGCAAGGTGGCTCGTGTGCGCCTGACATCCGGCTTTGAAGTCACGGCTTATATCGGTGGCGTCGGTCACAACCTGCAGGAGCACTCGGTCGTGTTGATCCGTGGTGGTCGTGTCAAGGACCTCCCTGGCGTCCGCTATCACATCATTCGCGGAACCCTGGATACAGCTGGCGTGAAAGACCGGCGTCAGTCCCGCTCCAAGTACGGCGCCAAGGCTCCCAAGGAGTGATCACCGGTTTCTTCCTCATTCCCACAACGTTCTGATCCCTAATGTCCCGCCGCAACGCCGCTGAAAAGCGCCCGATTCTTCCCGATCCGCAGTTCAACAGCCGCCTCGCCACGATGATGGTGGTGCGCCTGATGCAGCACGGCAAGAAGTCCACAGCGCAACGGATCCTGTCCGACGCGTTCGGGCTGATCAATGAGCGCACCGGCGGAGATCCGCTCGAGCTGTTCGAAACTGCCGTCAAGAACGCCACTCCATTGGTGGAAGTGCGCGCTCGCCGGGTTGGTGGCGCCACCTATCAGGTGCCCATGGAAGTGCGACAGGAGCGCGGAACGGCCATGGCCCTGCGCTGGCTGGTGAGCTTTTCCCGTGCCCGTAATGGTCGGAGCATGGCCCAGAAGTTGGCTGGCGAATTGATGGATGCTGCCAATGAGGCTGGCAGCGCCGTTCGCAAGCGCGAAGAGACCCACAAAATGGCCGAAGCCAACAAAGCCTTCGCCCACTACCGCTACTGAGCCTTTCAGGCCAGCCCGTCAACACAGATGTTCATGGCTGACCTGTAGAGTCTCCCCGCCTTTTCACGCCCCACCCCCGGAGAATTTCCTGTGGCCCGCGACTTCCCCCTGGAACGCGTCAGAAATATTGGTATCGCTGCTCACATCGATGCCGGAAAAACCACCACTACCGAACGGATCCTGTTCTATTCCGGTGTGGTGCACAAAATCGGCGAAGTGCATGACGGCGCTGCAGTCACCGACTGGATGGCCCAGGAGCGGGAACGTGGCATCACGATCACGGCAGCTGCCATTTCGACGTCTTGGCAGGACCATCGGATCAACATCATTGACACGCCTGGCCACGTGGACTTCACCATCGAGGTGGAGCGTTCCATGCGTGTGCTGGATGGTGTGATCGCCGTCTTCTGCGCCGTTGGCGGTGTTCAGCCCCAATCCGAGACCGTTTGGCGTCAGGCGGATCGCTACTCCGTCCCCCGGATGGTGTTCGTCAACAAGATGGACCGCACCGGTGCGGACTTCCTCAAGGTTCACGGCCAGATCAAGGATCGCCTCAAGGCCAATGCTGTGCCGATCCAGCTTCCGATCGGGGCTGAAGGTGAACTGAGCGGCATCATCGATCTCGTTGCCAACAAGGCGTACATCTATAAGAACGATCTCGGCACCGATATCGAAGAGGCCGAAGTGCCGGCTGCTATGGCCGACGAGGTGGCCGAATGGCGGAACACCTTGATGGAAACCGTCGCCGAAACCGACGAGTCTCTGATCGAGAAGTTCCTCGAGAGCGGCGAACTCAGCGTTGATGAGCTCAAACAAGGCATTCGCGAAGGCGTGCTGAAGCACGGTCTTGTTCCCATGCTCTGCGGCTCTGCCTTCAAGAACAAAGGCGTGCAGCTGGTGCTCGACGCCGTGATCGACTACCTGCCAGCTCCTGTCGATGTCCCCCCCATCCAGGGTGTGCTTCCCGACGGCAGCGAAGCCGTGCGTCCTTCCGACGACAGCGCTCCTTTCAGTGCCCTCGCCTTCAAGGTGATGGCCGATCCTTACGGCAAACTCACCTTCGTCCGGATGTACTCCGGCGTGTTGGAGAAAGGCAGTTACGTACTCAACTCCACCAAGGGAGAGAAAGAGCGCATCTCCCGTCTTGTGGTGCTGAAGGCGGATGACCGCGAAGAAGTCGATGCCCTGCGAGCCGGAGACCTCGGCGCGGTACTGGGTCTGAAGAACACCACCACAGGTGACACCCTCTGCACCCAGGACGATCCCATCGTTCTTGAGACCCTATTCATCCCCGAACCGGTGATCTCAGTGGCCGTGGAGCCCAAGACCAAGGGCGACATGGAAAAACTCTCCAAGGCACTTGTGTCTTTGGCAGAGGAAGACCCCACGTTCCGCGTTAATACTGACTCTGAAACCGGTCAGACCGTGATCGCCGGCATGGGCGAGCTCCACCTGGAAATCCTGGTGGACCGCATGCTGCGCGAATTCAAGGTGGAAGCGAACATCGGCGCACCTCAGGTGTCCTATCGCGAAACCATCCGTGGTTCCGCAGGTGGCGAAGGCAAGTTCTCTCGTCAGACCGGTGGTAAGGGTCAATACGGCCACGTCGTGATCGAAATGGAACCGGGTGAGCCCGGCTCCGGCTTCGAATTCGTCAACAAGATCGTGGGCGGTGTCGTTCCGAAGGAATACATCAAGCCCGCCGAGCAGGGCATGAAAGAGACCTGCGAATCCGGTGTGATCGCCGGATATCCGCTGATCGATGTGAAATGCACGATGGTGCATGGCTCATATCACGACGTCGACTCTTCGGAGATGGCGTTCAAGATCGCCGGATCCATGGCCTTCAAGGACGGCGTCAAGAAGTGCAATCCTGTGCTGCTTGAACCGATGATGAAGGTCGAGGTCGAAGTCCCCGAGGATTTCCTCGGTTCGATCATCGGCGACCTGTCCTCCCGTCGAGGTCAGGTTGAAGGCCAGTCCGTCGATGACGGCACGTCCAAAATCTCGGCCAAGGTGCCCCTTGCCGAGATGTTCGGTTACGCCACCGAGCTCCGCTCCATGACCCAGGGCCGGGGCATTTTCTCGATGGAATTCGACAATTACGCCGAAGTTCCTCGCAATGTGGCCGAGGCCATCATCTCCAAGAATCAGGGCAATTCCTGATCTCTAAACTCCTCCAAACCCAACCCTCGATTCTTTAAACACCCATGGCACGCGAGAAGTTCGAAAGGAACAAGCCCCACGTCAACATCGGCACCATCGGCCACGTTGACCACGGCAAGACCACCCTCACCGCCGCGATCACCAACGTGCTCGCCAAGAAAGGGCAGGCTGAAGTTCAGAACTATGCCGACATCGACGGCGCCCCCGAAGAGCGTGAGCGCGGCATCACCATCAACACCGCTCACGTTGAGTACGAGACCGAGTCTCGTCACTACGCTCACGTGGACTGCCCTGGCCACGCGGACTATGTGAAGAACATGATCACCGGTGCCGCTCAGATGGACGGCGCCATTCTGGTGTGTGCTGCCACCGACGGCCCCATGGCCCAGACCAAGGAGCACATCCTTCTGGCCAAGCAGGTGGGCGTTCCAGCTCTGGTTGTTGCACTGAACAAGTGCGACATGGTCGATGACGAAGAGATCATCGAACTGGTGGAAATGGAGATCCGTGAACTGCTCTCCAGCTACGACTTCCCCGGCGATGACATCCCCGTCGTTCAGGTGTCTGGCCTTAAGGCCATCGAAGGCGAGGCTGAGTGGGAAGCCAAGATCGAGGAACTGATGGCGGCTGTTGACGCCAGCATTCCTGAGCCTGAGCGGGAAGTGGACAAGCCCTTCCTGATGGCTGTGGAAGACGTCTTCTCCATCACCGGTCGTGGCACCGTGGCCACCGGCCGTATTGAGCGCGGCATCGTCAAAGTTGGCGAAGAAATTGAGATCGTCGGCATTCGCGAGCCTCGCAAGACAACCGTCACCGGTGTCGAGATGTTCCGCAAGCTGCTCGACGAGGGCATGGCTGGCGACAACGTTGGTCTGCTGCTGCGCGGCATCCAGAAGGAAGACATCGAACGCGGCATGGTGCTGGTGAAGCCTGGCTCCATCACCCCTCACACCAAGTTCGAGGGTCAGGTGTACGTGCTGAAGAAGGAAGAAGGCGGCCGCCACACTCCTTTCTTCGCTGGCTACCGCCCGCAGTTCTACATCCGTACAACTGACGTGACCGGCCAGATCACCGCCTTCACCGCTGAAGACGGCAGCAATGTCGAAATGGTGATGCCTGGTGACAACATCCAGATGACCGGTGAGCTGATCTGTCCTGTTGCGATGGAAACCGGCATGCGTTTCGCTATCCGCGAAGGCGGCCGCACCATCGGTGCTGGCGTGGTCTCCAAGATCATCGAGTGATCAGCGCGAGCTGAACCACAACGCAGGAGATGGAGGGGCTCCGCCCCCCCATCTTCTACATTTCTAAGAACCTCGACAACTGAAGTCCTGCTTCGTCTTCGAAGCTCTTTCGCCTCTCTCCTATGTCCACTGCCATCGCTCAGCAGAAGATCCGCATCCGCCTTAAGGCGTTTGACCGCCGCATGCTGGATCTGTCTTGCGAGAAAATCATTGAAACGGCCGATAACACCGCTGCAACTGCCATCGGTCCGATCCCCCTGCCCACGAAACGCAAGATCTACTGCGTTCTGCGCTCCCCCCACGTGGACAAGGACTCCCGCGAGCACTTCGAGACCCGCACGCACCGTCGGATTATCGACATCTACAGCCCTTCAGCCAAAACCATCGATGCGCTGATGAAGCTTGATCTCCCCAGTGGTGTGGACATCGAAGTGAAGCTCTGATCCAGTCGATCAGGACTTCACTTTCCTAGGATTCAGTTGCCTACAACACGGCGTTCGTGTCCGATTTTTCCGTGAGGGAGCTTCCCCTGTTCCCCCTGCCGGACGTCGTGTTGTTCCCTCAGCAGCTCCTGCCGCTGCACATTTTTGAATCGCGTTATCGGATGCTTCTCCAGACGGTTCTGGAGACCGACAAACGATTCGGCATCGTTCGCATCAATCCTGAGAACGGCGAGATGGCCGAAATCGGGTGTTGCGCAGAGGTGCTCCAGCACCAAACCACCGAAGACGGTCGCAGCTACATCGTTTCGCTGGGCCAACAGCGGTTCCGACTGTTGAACATCACCCGTGAAACGCCCTACCGAACAGGCATGGTGAGCTGGTTGGAAGATGAGCCCGTGGCCGATGCCGAGGCACTCAACAGCTTGCGGGACAGGGTCAGCAAGGCTTTGACCGACGTCGTTCAACTGACGAGCAAGCTTCAAAATCGAGACGTGGAGCTTCCTGACGATCTCCCTGATTTACCGAGGGAGCTGTCGTTCTGGATCAGCGCCCATCTCGACCAAGCCGCATCGGAACAACAGAGCCTTCTGGAACTGACTGACACCCACGAACGGTTGAATCAGCAGTTTGAAATGTTGGATCACACCCGACGCCAGTTGGCGGCCCGCACCGTGTTGATGGATCTGAAGTGATGCTGGCATCTCTGCTTGTGGTTGCCGGAGCGGTTGGAGCCGTCGGGCTTGCGCTGTGGCTTCGTCGCGACCGTCGTTACGAATCGTCGGAGAGTGTGGCCTCCGCCTACGACGCCTGGACGGAAGACCGGTTGTTGGAGCAACTCTGGGGGGATCATGTTCATCTCGGCCATTACGGATCCCCACCGACCTCCTGCGACTTCCGCAAAGCCAAGGAGGACTTCGTCCATGAGCTCGTGCGCTGGAGTGGTCTGGATCAACTCCCCGCCGGAAGCCGTGTGCTGGATGTGGGATGCGGAATCGGCGGCAGCGCCCGAATCCTGGCGCGGGATTACGGATTGGACGTTGTCGGAATCAGCATCAGCCCGGCCCAGGTGAAGCGGGCCACGCACCTCACACCATCAGGCCTGACATGCCGCTTCCAAGTGATGGATGCATTGGATCTTCAACTGCCCGATCACAGCTTTGATGCGGTCTGGAGTGTGGAGGCCGGTCCTCACATGCCAGACAAACAGCGTTATGCCGATGAACTGCTGCGGGTGATGCGGCCGGATGGTCTGCTTGCTGTGGCCGACTGGAACCGCCGCGACCCATCCGACGGCGGCATGACGCGATCCGAACGCTGGGTAATGCGTCAGCTGCTGAACCAGTGGGCCCACCCTGAATTCGCCAGCATCAAGGGGTTCCGCCAGAACCTCGAGAACAGTGCCCACCATCGTGGTCAGATTGTCACCGATGACTGGACCCAGGCCACGCTGCCCTCATGGATTGACTCCATCGTCGAGGGCATCCGACGTCCCTGGTCTGTGCTCAGCCTGGGACCGAAAGCGGTGCTTCAAGGCCTGAGGGAGACGCCGACGTTGTTGCTGATGCACTGGGCCTTTTCCACCGGCCTGATGCAGTTTGGCGTCTTCCGGATTAGGAAAAACTGATTTTGAACAGCCACTGATGTTCAACAGCCACTGAGGTCGCTGCTGGGGTAAGCCCCGAAATGGGCGAGATGCTCGCAGAGAGGCTGCAATTGGGCGATCAGCTCTGCCAGAGCCATAGACGGATCCGCCGGGAGATCCACATCCACAAAAAACACGTATTCCCCCAACTCCCGTTTGGATGGGCGCGATTCAATTCGACTCATGTTCAGCCCCCGCTGAGCCAAACAAGCCAGCGCCTCAAGCAGGGCCCCCGGCGCATTGCGATGCAGTGAGAACGCAAGGCTGGCCACATCTCCATGTTCACTGCGCTCACCACGGCGCAACAAGAGAAAACGGGTGCGATTTCCCGCAACATCATTCACGGGAAAAGCCAACTCATCCAAGCCGTGTTCCCTTGCAGCCGTCTTGGAGGCAATCGCAGCACGGAAGGAACTGCCCGCCACCATGCGAGCCGCCTCAGCGGTGGACGACGTGGGAAGTTGCAGGGCATCAGGCAAATGCTGCGCCAACCAGCCACTGCACTGGGCCAGGGCCTGCGGATGGGAGAGCACTTCCGTGACTCTGCTGAGCGGACCACTCCCCAGAAGAGCATGTTGAATCGGAAGCACCAAAGCCCTTCGAATACAAAGCTCCGGATGCGACCAGAGCGCATCGAGGGTCGCTGTCACTCCCCCTTCGACTGAGTTCTCAATGGGAACAACCGCTGCATCACATAGCCCCTGAGCCAGCTGTTCCACAACCGATCGAAGACCGGTGCAGGGAATCAACTGAACATCATCTATGGCGTCCTGTTCGATCAACACCCGGGCGGCCTGCTCGCCATAGGTCCCGGCTGGACCAAGGAATGCGAGACGTGTAGGCATCGAAGCCGCACTGCATGGACTCGATAAGATCATGCCGCGTCAGGTGAAGTCCATGCCCCTGGCCTTCGAAGCCAGTCAAAAGCTTGATCTGCCTGTCAGAACCGGCGCAGAGCGCCTCCCTACCTATCTGCGGGAGGAGGAACGGGTTCTCGGAGCCCTGCTGGACGCACGCCAGCTCACACCCTTGCAGCCGGGTCGTTACCGCTATGTGGTGACCAGCCTGAAGGTCTTTCAACTCCATGTGAAGCCCGTGGTGTCGCTTCAAATCCATATGGAAGAGGACACGCTGGTGATGCAGGCCCTGGATTGCGAACTGGAAGGTCTAGGAATCGTTGATGACTTTGCGCTGAATCTGGAAGCACGGCTCGCCTGCACATCCGAGGGGCTTCAGGGGAACGCCCATCTGTCGGTCAGCGTGAGTCAACCATCCCTGCTCAAGCTGATTCCAAAACGGGTGCTGGAGTCAACAGGGGAATCAATCCTGAGCGGCATCCTCATTGGCATCAAAGCCCGTGTCGGCCAACAGCTCATTGACGACTATCGGAGCTGGTGCCGTGCAACAGAGGCGCAACTCTCAACCCAGCACCCGCTTCAGGAACGTGTGCCGATGCAGGGGCGTGGGGCCTGAAGCCTTCAAGCTCTGACAATGCTGTGCCGTGCCGTAGCCCGCATGGCGCTCGAGTCCGTAACCGGGGAAACGAGCAGACAGCCGCCGAATGAGTGCATCCCTGGCTTCCTTGGCCAAGACGCTGGCAGCCGCAATGGCAGGTGAGCGGCTATCGCCTGAAATAACCGTGCGCTGCTGGCCCAGCCACAACCTGAGGGGAAGGTTGCCATCCACAAGCACCAAGCCGGGGGACTGCGGCAGTCGCTGAAGAGCACGCAACATGGCGCGTTCGGTAGCAACACGAATCCCGCAGGCATCAATTTCTCGCGCTGAAGCCTGGCCCAGGCCGGAGGCAACACACAGCGACTGAATCAAGGGAACCAAAGCAGCCCGACGTTTAGGGGAGAGTTTCTTGCTGTCGGTCAGTCCCGCCTTCAGCAGGCGGTCTGCAGCTGCGCCATCCAGCACGACAGCGGCCGCAAACACAGGGCCGAACAAGCAACCACGACCGACTTCATCAACTCCAGCCACATCCCTCCCCATGGGAAGGGACTCCTGCAGGGTCATCCGACTGCTCAGACCGTGGCGACAGCAGAGGAGCGGCGACGGCGACGGCGGGGCTCCTCTGGCTCAGACGTTTCAGCCACCGGAGCAGGCTCCGACTCAACAGGTTCCGTAAGGATGGTTGGCTCCGGTTCGCTGATCGTCAGATTGGTGACAGCCTCCAAGGGTGTGATTTCCACCATCAGGGGTGCAGTCTCCTCATCTGGGGCGGATGACATCACGACAACGGGCATCTCAGCCGTAGGGGTCACGACGGGCTGACTGGACCCATTGCGTGCGCCTGAACGACCACCACGGCCGCCGCGACGACGACGACGACCGGAACTGGCTGCCAGTTGCTGACGCGCCGCTTCAAGGACGTCCTGCTCATCCTCGCCAGGGCGGACAACCCGCACAACAACATTGTCGGATTCAGGAGGCTCCTCGAGCAGCAGGGCAGGGTTCAAACCAAGCCAGCCAAACAACTCCTGCTGCTCATCGGTCATGGGTACAGCAACCAACTCGGGGTCCTGACGACGGGCGATCGCAGGCTCCTGCGCCTCTTGGGTCGACACCTCAGGGGTCGTTGTATCAGAGGTATCGACGGGAAGGACGGCGTCCTGACTGCCGCGCCCTCGGCCACCGCGCCGCCGCCGGCCATTGCCACCATTTTCTCCAGGAGAGACGACTTCAGCACGGGCAGAGGCAGCAGAACGAACCAATCCCGTGGCAGTCGCCAACGGCTGGAGCAGATCTTTGCCTGGAAGCACAGCCACATGGCCGAGGCCACCACAACTGGGGCAGGCCCGTCCAAAGAGTTCGTAAATGTTCTGCCCTTGACGCTTACGGGTGAGCTCCACCAGGCCCAGTTCACTGAGCTGTGCAATCTGCGGCCGAGCTGAATCGTCACGGACTGCTGTCGTGAAATGCTCCAGCAACTGGAGCTGGTCACGACGGGAATCCATATCGATGAAATCGATGATGATCACCCCGCCAATGTTGCGAAGCTTGAGCTGACGAGCGATCTCAATCGCAGCCTCGCAATTGGTCCACAGGACGGTTTCTCGCGCATTGGCCGAACGGGTGAACGATCCGGAGTTCACGTCAATCACCGTGAGCGCCTCGGTGGGCTCGATGATCACGTAACCACCGGACGGCAGGTCAACCCGAGGCTTCAGCGCATCGCGGATGGCGGCATTGACCTTGTAGTGCTCCAGTAACTCACTGGGTTCACTGTGGGCTTCCACCAGAACGTGGCCGGCATCAGCCCCGAGGAAGCTGCTGACACGGCCCACAGCAGCAGCATCGTCCACCACAACCCGGGCCAAATCAGGCCCCATGTGATCCCGCAGAATCCGATGGATGAAATCTTCGTCGCGATTGAGCAGAACAGGTGGTGCTGCCGTTTCGGCTGCTTGCTGAATCGCCTCCCACTGCCGCAACAACGACTCAAGATCTTCAATCAGGAGGTCTTCGCTGATGCCGTCGGCTTCTGTCCGAATCAGCAGACCAGCTCCAGGCGGCTTAATCAGGACACCGAGAGCACGGAGTCTGTTCCTCTCCGCATCGGCACTGATGCGTCGGGAAATGTTCACACCCTGGCCATGGGGCTGCAGCACCAAGTAACGCCCAGGCAGAGCGAGGTTTCCAGTCAGCCGTGGACCCTTGGTTCCGGTCGGTTCTTTCATCACCTGAACTAGAACCTTTTGACGAGGTTCAAGAAGTTCAGTAATCCCGGCAGAACCTTTCTTCAGGCGCAGTGGCCCGAGATCAGTGACGTGGATGAAACCATTTTTCTCACTTTCACCGATGTTGACGAAGGCAGCATCAATACCGGGCAAAACATTCTCAACAGTTCCTAAGTAGACATCTCCGATCTGATAGCGGCCCTGCGCGACGATGAGTTCATCAACACGTTCATCGGTCAGCACCGCTGCGATGCGCAGCTGCTCCGCGATGACAATTTGCTGGGGCATAAGAGGACTGGTTGAGCCCAATTCAGGGCCAGATCCGTTGTGGAACCTGCCGGTCCGCACTCACGGGTGATTAAAAGATCTGAACTGGTCGATGAGACCAAAAGGATGCGGAGTTAAGAACTCCTATGACTCAGACTTGGGGGTTGCGAAAAAGACCGCCACGCAAGTCGTGAAATGGACCTCGATATCCGTAGGGATCAGACAAGACCGGAACAAGGTTGGCCCGACGGGCGTAACGCCTGCTCTCCATCCAAGCTAGCACTGAGCACTGAGGATCAGGGCTTCACGGATCAAGCGTTGCACTTGCAAGGGCTGCCCGACGGTCTCGGAAAGCCAGTGCTGAATCTGAGCAGGGCGCAAACTTCGGCCCATGTCATCCACCGCTGCTTCCAACCGAAGACGAGCGGCTCCACCGGCGGTCTGATTCGTCACTTGAAGCGCTTTCAACGCTGGACGGCAATCCCTTTCTCTAGGGCGCCCCTTCTTGTCGGTGTCATGCCAAACCAGGGTCTTGGCCAGCAGAAGTTGATCGACAGCCGCACTCCAGTCCACAGAGATCTGGGTCTGATCGTCCTGAACGAGATCAAAACACCAAACGGCACCCGTCAGTTCTTGAGAGAGGCTTTTCCCACTCACGGGAACCTCGGCTGCCGCTAACAGCTGGATCCCCTCCGGCAACAAGGGCTGGAGCGTGCTGCAGAAGTGATTTGGCTCCAGTTCCCGGGTGAATTCCAGATCCATCCACTCACTCTTGGCCTCAGCTCCGAGGGGCAGGGCTAGAGCGATTTGAACGCGTGGCAGGGGATGAAAACCTCCGGTGAAACTGATTGGGAGAGCACTGCGGCGCAGGGCCCTCTCCAGCATTCGCATCAGATCAAGATGACTGAGCAGCGCCATCGATCCCGTCTTGGCGAATCGCACCCGGATGCGGCACACCCGAGCGCTGGGAGGCGCCTGCGTGGGCACTTGGGTTGGCACCTCGGGAGCAGGAACCACCACGTTGTGCCCCAAGTCCGGGCCACACACACCACAGCTGCTGCATCCGTCAAAGGAGCAGTCCGGCACAACCGCCGCGGCAAGGGCCCGTTGCAGATCTTCTGTCAGCCAAGCCTTATCGATCCCGGTATCGATGTGATCCCAGGGGAGCGGCTGAGCACAGAAGGCTTCTAGGTCCTCCCGATCCAAGGCGGCGACGGCACTCCAGCCCCCGACCTCCATCTCCCGATAACGCCGGTCCAAACCAGCATCCGAAATAGCTCCGGTCCAGGCGGCATAGGCGCGATCCAGCGACTCAAACCACGCATCCATTCCGGCACCGGCCCTCCAGGCCGCCTCAATCACCGGTGCCAGACGGCGATCACTGCGACCCACAAAATCCTCCATGGCGGACAGCCGCACATCGGTGAAATTCACCTTCACACCGCGCAAGCGTCTGAAGGCCTCTCTGAGCAGGGTCTGCCGCCGCTCGAACTCAGCTGTCGAGACGCTGTGCCACTGAAAAGGCGTGTGGGGCTTGGGCGTGAAATTGCTGATCGTGATGTTCAGGTTCAGGCGACCCAGATCACGGCAGTGCTGCTGCAGCATCACGCAGGTCTCAGCAATGCCCAAAACATCGGCATCCGTCTCACCAGGAAGGCCGATCATGAAGTACAGCTTCACCTTGCGATAGCCGTTCTGCATGGCGGTGCGGATGCCATGCAGCAGGTCGTCATCAGTCAGGCCCTTGTTGACGATGTCGCGGAGTCGCTGTGTACCGGCCTCAGGGGCGAAGGTCAGACCCGCTTTCCTCGTTCCGCCCAGGATGTGCGCGATGTCTTCATCAAAGCGATCCACCCGCTGACTCGGCAGCTGGAGTGTGACGTTCTGATCCGCAAGGCGGTTGCGCAACTCAACTCCAACCGCAGGCAGTGCCAGGTAGTCACTGCAGCTGAGTGACAACAACGAGAAATCGCTGTAGCCGGTCTGTCTCATCCCGGTTTCAACCGCTTCGATCACCGCCTCGGGTTCCACGTCCCGAGCGGGGCGCGTCAGCATCCCGGGCTGACAGAAGCGACAGCCGCGGGTGCAACCACGACGAATCTCCACCGTGAGACGGTCATGCACCGTTTCCACATGGGGGACCAGGCCCATGGCGTAGTGGGGCATCGGGGTCGCTACACGTCGGAGAACCCGCGCCGGAACATCAGGGTGGAGCGGCTGAAGGGTGACTCCATCCGCGCCAACCTCGTAGAGAGAAGGCACATAAACGCCAGGAACCTGGGCCAGATCGCGGAGCAGTTGCGATCGGGGCAATCCATCGGCTTTGGCCTGCGTGACCACGAGGCCGATTTCAGGCAACAGCTCCTCGCCGTCGCCCAGGGCGATGAAATCAAAGAACGGGGCGTAAGGCTCTGGATTGCTGGTGGCTGTGGGTCCGCCCGCGAAGATCAGCGGAGGTGCGGCAGGATCACCCAGCGGCAAGTCGCCTCGATCGGCGGCTCGAATCGGCACCTGGGCGAGGTCCAGCATCTCGAGGATGTTGGTGGCGCCAAGTTCGTAACTCAGGCTGAAGCCCAGAATGTCGAAGGCGGGCAGGGGCCGACGGCTTTCCACCGCAAACAGCGCCTGATGTCGCTCCCGCAGGCGGCCGGCCAAATCGGCGGCGGGGAGATAAGCACGATCACACAGCTGCCCAGGCACAGCATTGAGGATCGAATAGAGAATGATGTGACCGAGATTGCTGGAGCCGACCTCATAAATTTCGGGGTAGGTGAGCGCCCAGCGAACTGATGCAGCTTGCCAATCCCGTGGTTCGACGCCTAACTCATGCCCCATATAGCGGGCGGGTTTATTGATGCCGCTGTCCACCAGGGCATGAAAATCAACCGGGTGATCCAGGGCTGAGACGACCACGTCGGATGTCCATACTCCTAACGACATCGTATGGAGCTGCCGACAAGGCAAGATGCCCCGCAGACATAGCTTCCGGTTCCGTGGTTCAGGTCAACGGCAATTACCTCAAGCTCAAGGCGGGCTACCTGTTCCCTGAGATCGGTCGACGCGTTAAGGCGTTCAGCACCGACCACCCCGATGCAGCGCTGATTCGCCTGGGCATCGGTGATGTCACGGAGCCCTTGCCACTCGCCTGCCGTGAGGCGATGAAGACAGCCATCGATGCGATGGGCACAGCCGAAGGTTTCCACGGCTATGGCCCCGAACAAGGATACGGCTGGCTGCGGGAGGCCATCGCCAAGAACGACTTCCAATCCCGAGGTTGCGACATCACTGCCGAAGAGATTTTTGTCTCCGACGGCTCGAAGTGCGACAGCAGCAACATCCTCGACATCCTCGGCGAGGGCAACAAGGTGGCCGTTACGGACCCCGTGTACCCGGTCTACGTCGACAGCAACGTGATGGCCGGCCGCACCGGTGAAGCCGGCGAAGTTGGTCGGTATGCAGGCCTGAGCTACCTCCCGATCAGTGCGGACAACGGTTTTGCAGCACAGATTCCCAGTGAACCTGTCGACCTGATTTATCTCTGTTTCCCCAACAACCCCACCGGTGCAGTCGCCACCAGGGAGCAACTCCAAGCCTGGGTGGACTACGCCCGTGCCAATGGCGCACTGATCTTGTTCGATGCGGCCTATGAGGCCTTCATCCAGGACCCGGCACTCCCCCACTCCATTTTTGAGATTGACGGAGCCAGGGAGTGCGCCATCGAGTTCCGCTCCTTCTCCAAAAACGCTGGCTTCACTGGCACGCGCTGTGCCTTCACCGTGGTGCCGAAAGGGCTGAAAGGCAAGGCAAGCACCGGCGAAGAGGTTGAACTTTGGGGGCTGTGGAACCGCCGACAGAGCACCAAATTCAATGGTGTGAGCTACATCATTCAGCGCGGAGCTGAAGCTGTTTATTCCGAAGCAGGACAAGCCGAGGTGAAGGCCCTCGTGAGCTTTTACATGGAGAACGCCGCGATCATCCGCCGCGAACTCAGTGCAGCAGGGCTCACTATCTACGGCGGCGAACATGCCCCCTACGTCTGGATCAAGACCCCTGAGGGCATGGACTCTTGGGGGTTCTTCGACCATCTGCTCAACAAAGCCAATGTGGTTGGCACACCCGGAAGCGGTTTCGGTGCCGCAGGAGAGGGTTATTTCCGCTTGTCCGCTTTCAACAGTCGCGCCAATGTGGACGAGGCCATGGCCCGCATCAAGGCTCTATGAGCCGCCCATCCTTCGCATTCCCCTTAGATTTCAAAAATCTCGGATCAATGGTCATGGCCGTGGATGCTCCCAGCCAAAAACCAGGAGGTGCTGCCGTTCTGGACAAAGCTCCGGAACGCGTTCGCAAGCGCTCACCTCGCTACAAGGTGCTGCTCCATAACGACCCGGTGAATTCCATGGAATACGTGGTGTCCACCCTGCAGCAGGTTGTGCCCCAACTGAGCGAACAGGACTGCATGGCTGTGATGCTGGAAGCTCACAACACAGGTGTCGGCCTGGTGATCGTGTGTGACATCGAGCCAGCTGAGTTTTATTGCGAAACACTGAAGGGCAAGGGGCTGACCAGCTCAATCGAACCCGAAAGTTAGTGAGATGACGCAATTGCTGGACAGGTTTCTCCTGCTTCAGCCAGCCTGGCTGCCCACAGTTCTGTTCATTCCTCTGCTCTACGCGTTGGGTTGGATTGCAGCTGTTCCATTCACGCTGCTCGGGCTGTCAGCACATGAGGTTTCGCTTGCGGGAACCGTGCTGAGCTTTGTGCTGTTTGTTCTGGTGCTGCCCCGATGGGCTGTCTTGAAGTGGTCAACACCACACCCCTGGACCGCCTTGGGCATCGGCAAGTCAGGCTCCGTCAATCGTCCGACTGCCGCGATTGGGTGTCTAAGAGGCCTCCTGATCTCCGCTGGACTCCTGACACTGATCACGACCATCGTTCTGATCGGAGGCTGGGGACGATGGCTGGGGCATGTCGATTCGAGCCAGATGTTCAATGCAGCTCTTCTCTGCTTTGGCGTGGGCTTTGCTGAAGAGTTGATTTTTCGGGGATGGCTATGGGCAGAACTGAATCGTTTCATCGGCTCGCGTCAGGGAACCGTCGCCCAGGCCACCGTGTTCAGCCTCGTCCATACACGCTTCAACCTCGGCCTCACCGCGATGATTGGACTGCTGGCTGGTCTGTTCCTTCTCGGACTGGTCCTCGCTTCCCAGCGTCAAATTGACCGCGGCTCTCTCTGGGGTTGCATTGGGCTGCATGGGGGACTTGTGGGTGGCTGGTTTCTGCTGCAGAACGGCCTGATTGAGCTTGATCCCCAAAGCCCCACCTGGCTGATCGGTCCGGGGGGCAGTCAGGCCAACCCGTTAGGAGGTGTCATCGCTATGACGGCCTTCGTTCTTCTGCTGCGCATCGAATCGATCATGCAGCGCGGCAAACCATCTCAACAGCCTTAAACCATGAGCCATCCGAACAAGGCTGAACTCCTTGAGAAAGAGCTACGAGTCAACAATCTTCAGGGCTGCATTGAGATTCTCACAACAGCAACCCAGGACGATCAACGAGATCTCCAATTTCTGACGCGTGCGAATGACGTCCAGAGGGCACTAAAGGACCACAAGCAGGCCTTGAAATATGCTGCAGCCCTGCTGAAAGAGCACCCCAATAAACCCGTTGGCTACATCCGAGCCAGCCAAGAGAACCTTGCCCTTGGCTTCAAGATTGATGCCAAAAAAAATATTGAAGATGGTCTAAATCTGTTTCCCGATCACCCCGGGATCCTCACCGCCGCCAATCAGGTGTTCCGCAGCCTTGAGGATTTCAATCTGGCTTTGGTCCATGCTCAGTCGCTCTGCGACAAGCAACCGGCCAATCCAATCGGTTTCATCCGCGCAGCTCAGGATCACCTGAAACTCGATCAACCCGCAGAAGCCCTCAACACAGCCTTAAACGGATTAACCCATCATCCAGACCATCCACAGCTCCTCACGACCGGCATTGATGCAGCAAGAGCGTCGAACCAAATCCGTCAGTCCCTCCTCTTCGCTCAACACCTCATTCACTCCAGCCCCGACAATCCAGTCGGCTTCATCCGAGCGGCTCAGGATCATCTGAAACTCGATCAATACGCCGAAGCTCTCAACACAGTCCAAAACGGATTAACCCATCACCCTGAGAACCCAAAGATTCTGACCACTGGCATTCATGCAGCAAGAGCATCAGAGCAAACCGAGGTCGCGTTAAATTTCGCTCGAGAGCTGATCAGGGCAGAGCCAAATAATCCAATTGGATACATAAATGCCTCCCAAGATCTTGTTGAGCTGGGGCACCTCGACCAGAGCCTGCAGCTCATGGAAGAACTGAAGCGACAGCGCGCCGGGGATCAGAAGTACTTAGAGAGCATTCGGCGCTTTTATCGCTTTATTGGCGATAGAAGGAAATCACTCGAAATTTCGGAAATCCTCTTCGAGACATCAACGGAGACCCCGGTTGCACTTATTTCCGATCTAATTGCGCTGCAACAAACCCAGAAAGCCTTGACGATGGCGCAGGATCACCACCTCATTTCATCTACCGAGGCATCCGAACTACTGAACGCACTCGAGCAAGCTCAGACACAACCAGCGATTAACAAAACAATCCAAACAGGAATCAATACTCTCGAGATTTTTCCCCACTTCACAAGCGACAGATTCAACCCAGAGAGACTCGAACAAGTTGACAGCGCAGAAATAGCGACCATATGCGTCATCCATGTCGGGAAATGTGCCGGCGAATCCGTTCTTGACTCCCTAAGAAAATCCTTCCCAAAAGAGAGCACATGCATCATCGAGTATCACGTCTTTGATGCAAATATTATCTTGAAAAATATCATCAACAAGTTTGCTGACCACGAAAATATCCACTGGATAATACTGAATCGCGACCCCATCAAGAGATGGATATCAGCATTCAACTGGGACCAACACTTGTATCATTTAAATCAATATTTCTACTGTCATAAGCTAGCAAGCAAGCATCTTGCTCGATACAAAAGCTGCCTTGAACTCGCCAGAGGAATCTCAGAAAGACACAACGAAGCCCTCCAATTGAGCAGATTCCATCACCTTGCCTTTGGCCACATGGCCATGGGACAAGCCTGGTACTTGACCGAAGACCTCATTAACAAGATGAGTCCAACAAGAACATCACTGATATGCACAGAGCAGATTGGGATCGACTTCGAACTAAGCATAAAAAAAATCACATCGCAATTCAGCTTCCTCAAAGCATCCAAAGCAAAAATAGTTCACACAAAAAACATGTATCAAAGACGGTATAAATCAAATACATTCAAGATACCTTCAGACTTCAGCGCCAAAGAAGCCGCGAATCTTAGAGAACATCTCTCGAGCGATTACAACATCCAAGCATCCTTAAAAGAGCGCTTTAATTCCTAAAGCAATTGCAACATTCAACGTACTGCTTTCGCCAGCGCCGAACGTCCGGCGACAGGAGCCCGCAAGGCCTCTTGAAGCGGAGCCAAGCCGTAATCCCTTTCCAGGAGTGACATCACCGTGCGGCCGAAATCAGCGGGATTACGATCAAAGGCCTCGAGACACACCCGGCCAAAAGTGCTTCCCATCGGCTCAGGATTCCAAAGAAGCTTCCGTGCCGTCCACGGCATCATGCTCATCGGGTTGTAGCCCGGCTTGATCAAGCCTTGATCGAAACCGTACTGCTCGAGATGAGTGTGGGGCTGTAGACCGATGAAAAAAATGGCTGGCTCAACAAGATCAGCCCCAAAAATTGTCTCCAACTCTCGGTGATAGGCCACGGTCTGCCGAATCGTCTCAGGCCGCTCATCGATCACATTGAAGGAGTAGTTGACGGAGACGTGATCGCGAAAGCCAGCATCAGCAAGCATGCGACAACTCTCCAGCACCGTGCGCAGGTTGTATCCCATGCGCATCTTGCGAACGAGCTCCTGAGACCCTGACGTGATCCCGATCTCGAAATAGCTCATGCCCGTTTCCACCATGAGCTGAGCCAGCTCCGGATCAAGGTTGTCGGCCCGGATGTAGGCCGCCCAGCGGATTCCAGTCAGCCCTTCGGCCTTAATGGCACGCAAGAGTTCTTTCGCATCATCGATATATCTCCGAGCGGGTATGAATTGGGCATCGGTGAACCAGAAACCACGCACCCCGCGGTCGTAGAGCTGGCGCATTTCTTTCACCACCTCATCCACAGGATTGAGGCGCACCTGTTTGCCTTCCACCACGGTGTAAACGCAGTAGCAGCAGTTGTGGGGGCAGCCGCGCTTGGTCTGAACACCTACGTAGAAATCACCGCCTTCGAGATACCAATCGAGCTGGGGCCAAATCGAGGCGATGTAGTCGTAATTACAGGCGGTCTTGGGACGACTCTCCGGTTGTTCATGGATCAAGCCTGACCGTGGCGTTTCACCAACAACGAAGCAGCGCTCACCCTCGAGAGACTGGCCTTCTATCAACTTTTCCAGAAGCGGCTCACCCTCGCCGACGGAAACAATCGTGCCCTTGGGCAGAGATTTGCCGAGCTGTTCATAAAAAACACTGACGGCTCCTCCTCCTAGAACGGCCCTGGCGTTCGACTGGTGACGGCGTGCACGCTTCAAGCCCTGACGCACCAATCGCTGATTTCTGCTGAGCTCGCCGTAATGACTGCGCATCAACTGAAGCCCACCCAGTGCTCCATGAAGTCGCTTCAGTGGATTGCGGGCATAAAAGACTTCAAACGAATTCTGAAGCGGGTTGCCTCCTCGTCCGTCCACAGGAGCGTAAATCTGAATATCCCGCCACGAGAAGACAAGAAGTGTTGGCTGGAACTGGTCAACGGTGGCGTCCAACACACGATGGACATCCAGCACGGGCAGAGCCGCGAGATCCAGGATGCGTTGGGGCATCTCCGGAAAACACTTGTGAAGATGATCGGCGAGATAAATCGGCCCGATCGGAAAGATCGGATTGCAGGGCAGCCGCACCAACAACACCCGTTCTTGTTGTGGCGCCACGTGAGCTGTCATCGGGTCTCCCGGACGCTAACAAGCGCTACAGCCAAAGGCGCTGAAGGCCTCTTCACAACAGCTTCATAAAGCGCGCGACACACAGCGCAAACTTCCGTTACACTCCCGATCAGGCAGGGCTCTCCTGCCCTTCCTTAAACCGTTCCTTCGGGAACATTCCTTTCCGTTCTCATGACCACCACCCTCCAGCAGCGCTCCGGCGCTTCCAGCTGGCAGGCCTTCTGCGAGTGGGTCACCTCCACCAACAACCGTCTGTATGTCGGTTGGTTCGGTGTGCTGATGATCCCAACTCTGTTGGCTGCCACCATCTGTTTCGTCATCGCCTTCGTCGCCGCACCTCCGGTTGACATCGATGGCATCCGCGAGCCTGTCGCTGGCTCCCTGATCTACGGAAACAACATCATCTCTGGTGCTGTTGTTCCTTCTTCAAACGCCATCGGCCTGCACTTCTACCCCATCTGGGAAGCTGCTTCCCTCGATGAGTGGCTGTACAACGGCGGCCCCTTCCAGCTGGTTATTTTCCACTTCCTCATCGGCATCTACGCCTACATGGGTCGCGAGTGGGAACTCTCCTACCGCCTGGGCATGCGCCCCTGGATCTGCGTTGCCTACAGCGCACCTGTCGCTGCAGCCTCCGCTGTCTTCCTGGTTTACCCCTTCGGTCAGGGTTCTTTCTCTGACGCAATGCCCCTGGGCATCTCTGGCACCTTCAACTACATGTTGGTGTTCCAGGCCGAGCACAACATCCTGATGCACCCCTTCCACATGATGGGCGTCGCAGGTGTCTTCGGCGGCAGCTTGTTCTCCGCCATGCACGGCTCCCTGGTGACCTCCTCCCTGGTGCGTGAAACCACCGAGAGCGAGTCCCAGAACTACGGCTACAAGTTTGGCCAAGAGGAAGAGACCTACAACATCGTGGCTGCCCACGGTTACTTCGGTCGCCTGATCTTCCAATACGCCTCCTTCAACAACAGCCGTAGCCTTCACTTCTTCCTGGCTGCCTGGCCTGTTGTCGGCATCTGGTTCACCGCCCTTGGCGTGTCAACCATGGCCTTCAACCTGAACGGCTTCAACTTCAACCAGTCCATCCTTGATGGTCAGGGCCGTGTCCTGAACACCTGGGCCGACGTGTTGAACCGTGCCGGCCTCGGCATGGAAGTGATGCACGAGCGCAACGCTCACAACTTCCCCCTCGACCTGGCTGCTGCTGAGTCCACTCCTGTGGCTCTGCAGGCTCCCGCCATCGGTTGATCTGGAATCAACCTGTTCCATTCGGAACAGCAAAAACGATTCAGATCAACTGAATCGGAAAGCCCCCTCCTCGGAGGGGGCTTTTTGTTGTTTTGGAAACCCTGAAGCATCCGTGCAACAGCTATAGGTAAAAAAGTAAAAGCCAAGGACTCAAGCATGAAAGATCTGATCAGCGAATCAAAAAGCTATGACAGGGAAGGAAAAATCATTGAAGCCATTCGAGCACAAAATGCTTTCCTACCAGAAGAATCAAAATTCAAAAAGTATCATAAAATGGCCCAATCTCCCTATATCTTTTATCGCGGAACCAATCATTTATTCTGGCAAGACTTTGCTGGCTCATGGAGACTCCATCAATTCGGAGGCTCTTCCTGGTCAAGAACATGGCTCCAGGGTGATTCACACGTTTACAACATGGGGGCATTTAAGCATCAAGGCGAAAATGTGTGCTTCGGATTCGATGATTTTGACGATTCTCTTGTCGCTGATTACCAATATGATATTTGGCGTTTTGCTGTCAGCATCGTACTGGACTGCTGGGATCGCGATCTCAATAATTCAGATGAAATCGATAACGCCCTCAACACATTTTCTCGCTCCTACCTATTGAATTTCAGGAGGACAATCAAAAGCAAAACATTATTCGAAAAACGATTCACCTCTGCCAATACTTGCAAACCACTTGCAAGCTTCTTGAACAAGACGCAAGGGAAAAGCTCACGACGAAAAATGCTCGAGAAATGGACTAGTGGAGAGCAGGATCGGCATTTTCAGCTCAATTCAGAGAAAGTCAGAGCCCTCGACATTCCACGTCGCGAACAACTGATCGATGCTCTGGCCAACTACAGAGCACGCCGGAATGAATTTTTGGGGCTTGAGCAAACAGACAGGCCCATGGAAATACTGGATGTTGTTGAGCGCCTAGGAGCGGGCACAGGTTCACTAGGGAGCCAAAGATTTTACGCCCTTGTTCGGGACATCGACAAAGAAACACAAGATCATGACTTCATCCTGGACATCAAACTCCAAGGACAACCAACTGCCTACGGCTATTTGAGCAAAGAGGAAACCCAGGAATACAACAACAATTTTGCCAGCCACGCTGTCCGTCATGCTGATGCATACACGGCACTCTCTGATTTCCCCGACCATCACCTGGGCTGGGTCAGCCTAGAGAATGAAAGCTATTCTGTACGGGAACGCTGTCCCTACAAGCGGGATTTTGACACCTCTAAGCTCTCCTCCAAAGAGTTTCTACTGATGGCTGCACAGTGGGGGGAAGTTCTGGCCCTGAAACACCGCAGAGCAGCTCGCCGCCTCAACCAAAACAAAGATTCTTCCCCTTTGGAGGAAAAGCTGAAAGATATTGCCGAAAACCACCGTTGGGAATTCAAATTCTTCATTCGCTCTTTGGCCCAGCCTTACGCGCAACAAGTGCGTCGTGATTGGGATGCATTCCGCCTCAATGCCGACGCCCTGGCGGCACAATAAAAATGAGATATCTGCATCTTTTTTTGATCGAGGCATTTGAAATTACCTGCAAAATCAAAAGCCAAACTCCCTAATACATATCATGAGCGACGACATCAGAGACGTAATCGCCGCTCAAGCAGCACGGGCCATTGACAAGGAAAAGTGGACTCAGCTGCGTTATATCGGCAACCGCTTTGAACGGGCTCGCTGCTACAGAGATTGTTGGCAGGCTCTGGCACGAGCATCTGAAGAGACCACCCTTCACCGACTCCCGATTTAGCCAGGGCCAAACCTGACATGCAGCGGAGCTCTTGTTCTGCCCAACACACGGGACTTGGGAGATGAGTTGCGAATCCTGAGATTTATCGGCGATCTAAAAGAACACATCGCGCACGTGATCGTCTCAACCGATCCTCGTCTTCATCCCCTCATTGAGAGGAGCTTCCCTGGTGTGATCTGCTGCGATCCAGCAAGGATCCCGAACCGTGCTGAGATATCGCACATGGCGGCCCAGGAGCGTCTGGCGTACTGGTTTGGCTCTGACGAACAACAGCTGATCAGTGGCTTCCGCACGCTGGCGGCACCCATCTTTGCTGGAGAGAAGCCCAAGGGCATCGGCATCAGCTGGTTTTCCAAATCCAGGAACAAGACCTTGCCTCCCGTCGAAGACTGGGCATCGGTGCTCCAAACCATCCGCCAACCAATTCAGTCCCTGCAGTACCTGGAAAAACCAGCACGAATCCGGGCACTGCGGGAACTGAGTGGACAACGCATTCGCTCATCCCAACCCATCGACCAAATGCTTGATCTGGATGGATTCGCCAGCCAAGTGGCTGGAGTACGGGGTGTTCTGACGATTAGCAACACCACAGCGCATCTAGCTGGAGCCTTGGGAATTCCCTGCGTTGTGATTCTCGACAATGGATCCATCACCAACTGGCCGGATCTCGGCGAGACCACACCGCTCTATCCCTCAACACGGCTGATCCGGCGCGGCAGCGACGACTGGACCACAACCCTGCGGCGTGGCTGGCGGACCCTCAGAGCCTTGATCTCACGGCAATAGACATCCGCATGCAAAGCTCCACGCTCAAGAGGAGCGGCATCGCGTGGGCAGCCCAACGGCCAAGCGGAAACAACGCAGTCCCATCCAACGCGTGATCCGCTGGAGTCCATGGCATTACCGGTTCTGGCGTGAGATCGCCCGCTGGTGCTACGAACAATCGCTCCACAACCCAGCGGTGGTAGCAGCAGACAGCGGCTTCCCGGCACATCGTCAGCTGTTGCAGTCCTATCAGCAGATCCGCAAGGAAACCCTGGAGATCGCACTCTCAGGACGCCTGCCGGCAAACCACGAAATCATGCAGCAACAGCGCACCCTGTATGAATTCGACCGCAAGGTCTGGGGAATGTTGCCCTTACGAGGCTATGGCTACGACTACCCAGCCAATCAAGCTCTGATCCCTTCCCTGCGGAGCTTTCTCCAGCATCACCCCGACGTCGTTTCAGCGGCCGTGAGCCTGTTCCCACCAGGGAAGGTTCTACGGCCTCATAAAGGTCCCTTCAAAGGGGTTTGGAGGTATCACCTGCCTTTGTATGTGGAGCATTTTGGGGATGGCCGCAGTTCCTGTGAACTGATGATCGATGGCCAGAACTACTACCTCCAGGAAGGTGAGGGGTTCCTCTGGGATGACACCTTCATGCACTCCGCCATCAACCGCTCCAGCCAGCCGAGAGTGGTGTTGCTCTTCGACGTCTTCCGCAAGGATCAACCGATCTGGCTGATCGGCATGAGCTGGATTTTCCTCTGGGTGGCTCAGATCTGGCAGCACGTCCAGAACATGCGCCAGCGCGCAGGCCTGCAATGACGCGGGTACAGACCCTGATCCAGCAGCTGCAGTTGATTCCCCATCCGGAAGGGGGCTGGTACCGCGAGTTGCACCGAAGCCAGAACCCGGTTCAACGCCAAGACAGTGTCGAACGACCTGCTTTGACAGCCATTCTGTTTCTGCTGCCAGCCAGCGCCATCAGTTGCTGGCATCGCGTCATCGGTGCCGACGAAGCCTGGACGCACATTGAGGGGGCCACTCTGGAGCTCTTTCAGTGTCAGGCGGATGGAACAGGGCTGAAACGGGAACCATTGAGTGCATCCAACCCTGTTCAGGTGGTTCCAGCCAATGCCTGGCAGGCAGCACGCAGCCTGGGTGATTACACCCTGGTGAGCTGTTGCGTCGGTCCGGGGTTTGACTTCTTGGATTTCGAGATGGCCCGGCAGCAACCCGCGACAGAACGCCCGAGATTGCCGCATCCGGAGTTGATTTGAACCGACGGCTTCGTAGCCTCACCGCATCGAGTCATGGCCATGGGCAGCAGCTTCGGCGACCTCTTCCGGATCAGCACCTTCGGTGAATCCCACGGGGGAGGAGTCGGCGTGATTGTTGAGGGATGTCCACCACGGCTCAAACTCAGTGTCGCGTCCATTCAGGCCGAACTGGATCGACGCAAGCCAGGGCAGAGCCACATCACCACACCACGCAAGGAAGCGGATCAGGTTGAAGTCCTCAGTGGCCTACTGGATGGAGAAACCACCCTGGGAACCCCGATCGCCATGGTGGTGCGCAACAAAGACCAACGGCCAGGGGATTACAAGGACATGGCGGTCGCCTTTCGCCCCTCCCATGCCGATGCCACTTATCAAGCTAAATACGGAATTCAGGCGAGCAGCGGTGGGGGGCGTGCTTCAGCGCGGGAAACCATCGGCCGCGTCGCAGCAGGTTCGATCGCTAAGCAGATGCTGAAACAGGCAGCTGGGACCGAAATCCTGGCCTGGGTCAAGCGCATTCACAGCATCGAAGCCTCCGACATCGACCCGCAGGAGGTGCAGTTGAGCGACGTGGAAGCCAACATTGTGCGGTGTCCCGATCCAGCGGTCGCGGAGCGAATGATTGAGCGGATTGAAGCGATCGGCCGTGAAGGCGATTCCTGCGGCGGGGTGATCGAATGCGTGGTGCGCCATCCCGCCATTGGCTTGGGCATGCCGGTGTTCGACAAGCTCGAAGCCGACCTCGCCAAAGCGGTGATGTCGCTGCCGGCCACCAAAGGATTCGAAATTGGGTCCGGTTTCGAGGGCACGTTGCTGAAAGGCAGCGAGCACAACGATGCATTCCTACCGAGCGAGGACGGTCGCCTGAAAACCGCCACCAACAACTCCGGCGGCATCCAAGGGGGAATCAGCAACGGTGAGCCGATTGTGATCCGGGTGGCCTTCAAGCCAACGGCCACAATCCGCAAAGAGCAGCAGACCATCGATTCCGATGGCAAGGCCACCACGCTTGCAGGGAAAGGACGGCACGACCCTTGTGTTCTGCCCAGGGCCGTGCCAATGGTGGAGGCAATGGTGGCGCTCGTTCTGGCTGATCACCTGCTGAGACAGCAGGGACAATGCAGCCTCTGGTGAGCACCACACTTCGGTCAGGTCAAACAGACGCCACAGCTGCCGTGCCGTTGGGGCTGACGACCGTTGCAACCGGTTTCGACTTTGCCGCGCTGCGGGTCCGGGTGCGGCGAGCGGGCTTTTTGCTGGCTTGAGCCTTGGCTGAGGCGGGTTTCTTGGAAGCCATCGCTTTCTTGACCGTGCGGCGTGTCCGACCGGTCGTGGAACGACTTCGATGGCTCAACACGAGGGCCCACTCTTCATCACTAAGAGTGGAGGGTTTGCTCCCGTGGGCATAGGACAGCTTGGCCGCCTTCTCGATGTCTTTGATCAGATTCGTCCAGGACGTGGCAAAACGCTTGTCTGACTGCGATTTCGCGCCACTTTCAACCAGGGTCTCCACAACCCCTGCAGCCGAAACCTTCTTGCGCCGGCGATTGAAAATCTCTTTCTGAAGCTGAGCGATCAGGGCATCGGCCTTGTCGCTGAGCTTGATCGTGAGCTGCGACATGACGCAGTTGGATAGCTATCTCATCTGTAGCATCTTGGACGCATGTCGACCAGGTGTTGGCATCAAGGCTGAGTTGTCGATTGGCGTAACCAGTCGAGGAGTGCTTGGAAAGCAGGTGGCGAGCCCACCACTCTGCGGCCCAGAGCAACGGCACCATGACCAGCCTCCAGCCAAACCGGTATGTCGCTCACTTCAAGACCACCAGCGGCAATCACAAAGGGCAATGGACCGAGAGGCGCATGCAATCGCCCCCAGTACCCCGGCCCAAGGTTGGCCGCGGGAAACAGCTTGACGACCCTGCATCCGAACCGCACCGCCTGATGCACCTCCGTTGGGCTGAAGACGCCAGGCACGAGCAAAACTCCAAGAGCCCTCGCCTGCTCCACAAGCTCAGGACACCAACAGGGAGCCATGGCGTAGCCGAGATTCAGCCGTGAAAGATCATTGAGCGCCAGGGAAGAGGTCACAGAAGCTGCCCCCAGATTCAGCTCTGGGCAATAATCCTGCACCCGTTGCATGAACGCCACCCAGCCCGCCTGGTCCTGCCAGGCCACCTCGAGATGGCGCAGTCCTGCAGCGTGAAGTTGCTGCACTTGATCCAACAGAACGGATCCCGATGCTGAAGGCCCGAGATCGTCGGGTTCAGGCCTGACGACCAATAAAAGAGGCTGATGCTGCAGGGATGCCACGAAGAGCTCCTGCCGCACCAGCCAACGGTTGGATGATGAATCGAAATCAGACGTATTCGGCGACCCGGACGTCACGTTTGATCAGAAGCTCCTGAAGCTCTTCAGCATCAACAGTCTCCTGCTCAACAAGCATCTCCGCCAATTCATCCAGAACGGATCTGTTGTCAACCAGAACCTTGGTGGCTCTCTTGTAGGCCACATCCACCAGGTCGGAGACTTCCTTGTCGATCATTGCGGCAGTTTCTTCAGAGAAGTCGCGCTCCGCTGCGATATCCCTACCGAGGAACATGCCACCCTGCGCTCGCCCAAGTGCCACTGGGCCAAGCTCGTCGCTCATGCCAAAGCGAGTAATCATCTGGCGTGCCGTGGAAGCGACCTGCTGAAGGTCGTTGGAGGCACCTGTGGTGACTTCGTCTTCTCCGTAGACGATCTCCTCAGCCACACGACCACCAAGGGCCACAGCCATCTGGTTCTGGAGGTAGGCCCTCGAGTAGAGACCTGACTCCATCCGTTCCTCACTGGGGGTAAAGAACGTCAGGCCACCGGCGTTGCCGCGGGGAATGATGGAGATCTTCTGGACGGGGTCGTAGTCGGGCATCAGGGCTCCCACAAGAGCGTGACCCGCCTCGTGATAAGCAACCAGACGCGCACGCCGCTCGCTCATCACGCGGTCTTTCTTCTCCGGACCGGCCATGACCCGTTCAATGGCATCGCTGATCTCGTCGTTGCTCACTTCCGTGAGTTCGCGACGGGCCGCGAGGATGGCGGCTTCATTGAGGAGATTGGCGAGATCGGCTCCGGTGTAGCCGGGTGTGCGTCGAGCGACCTTGTCGAGATCGACGTCCTTGGCGAGGGTCTTGCCGCGTGCGTGAACCCCGAGGATCTGTAGGCGCCCAGAATAGTCAGGGCGGTCAACGGTGACCTGTCGATCAAAACGGCCTGGGCGCATCAGCGCTGCATCCAGCACGTCAGGGCGGTTCGTGGCCGCCACGATGATGATTCCGGTGTTGCCCTCGAAACCATCCATCTCCGTCAGGAGTTGGTTCAGGGTCTGCTCACGTTCATCGTTGCCACCGCCAAGGCCAGCTCCACGCTGACGACCAACGGCGTCAATCTCGTCGATGAAGACGATGCAAGGGGCGTTTTTCTTGGCTTGCTCGAACAGGTCGCGAACACGGCTGGCACCAACGCCAACAAACATCTCGACGAACTCTGAGCCAGAGATGGAGAAGAAGGGAACACCTGCTTCACCAGCCACGGCCTTGGCGAGCAGGGTCTTACCGGTGCCGGGAGGGCCTACAAGCAGAACACCTTTGGGGATCTTGGCGCCGACGGCCGTGAAGCGATCAGGGTTCTTGAGGAAGTCGACCACCTCGGTTAGCTCAAGCTTGGCGCCTTCAATGCCGGCCACATCGGTGAAGGTCACCTGAGTGGAAGGCTCCATCTGAACCCGTGCCTTGCTCTTGCCGAACTGCATGGCGGGGTTGCCACCGCCGCCGCCTTGGGCACGCCGGAAGAGGAAGAACAGTCCGCCCAGAAGAAGGATCGGGAAGATCAGACTTCCAGCAGCCTGCTGCCAGCCAGGGGTCTGACGGGAGGGCTGCACAGCGATGTCAACGTTGTGTTCGGTCAGCAAACCGAGCAGCTCACGATCGGGGGCCAGGTTGACCTGGGCACGACGGCCGTCGTTTTCAACAACCTGAGCTGTGCCCTGGTCGGGTGCGATCAGCACACGGCTGATCTGGTCATCCTTCACCGCCTCAACGAACTCGCTGTAGCGGATGGTGTTCACCTGGGGCTGGCTACCACCGCCGCCACCAATGAACGCTGGTGCAATCACAACGATCGCCAGGACCAACAAGGCCCCGAGACCGATATTTCGCCAACGCTTGTTCACAGGCCGTCTCGTAGATGAAGGAATGTTAAACCGGTTCTCAGTCTTCAGGCGGAGCGAAGCACCTCAACAACGCTCTTGAAGGCGAACCACTCGGGAATTTCCTCACCGCCACGCAGCATCTTGCGGAACTGGGTGCCGCTGAGCTTCTTCACGTGAAGGCCACGGGCTTCGGCGTGCTCGGCCGTCACATAGCCCTCTTCCTGGGTGTAGACGAGGTTCAGGGAAGGAACCGTTTCCATCGTGAGCTCGGGGGCACACTCCTTGGCAAAGTTCTGGGCGTCGTAAGGGCCATAGAAGTCGTCACCTGTCAGAGACGATTTGCAGCCCGCCATATCCCGGCCAATGATGAAGTGGGTGCATCCGTAGTTACGGCGGATGATCATGTGCTGGAGCGCTTCGCGCGGGCCTGCCATATGCATCGCGTAGGGCAGATAAGCCCAGCGGATGCTGTCGTTGTTGACTTCGGCCGCCAAACGCTCATAGGTCTGGAAGCGAACGGCGCCGGGGATGTCGTCCTGCTGGGTGGGACCACAGGTCGGATGAACCAGCACCACAGCGTTGTCACTGACGTTCTGTGCATGCAGTGCACGGGTGAACAGTTCGTAGTGAGCGCGGTGAATGGGGTTACGGCACTGGAACGCCACCACGTCCTCACCTTCGGGCAAGCCTGCCCGCACTTCCGCAGGGGTTTTACAGGGGAACACGCGTTCGGGCAGAGCGAGACCCTTGAGGCTTCCACCCAGATAGAAGCGCTTGCGCTCCATGGTGATCATCCGCACCGCAGGATGCTCAATGGAGGTGGTGCCGTAACAACCCTTGGCTTCGGCCACTTTGTCGGGCTCCCACTTGTCCTCCACCTCGAGAACAGCCAGATCCTGGCCTTTGTAGGTCAGAAGCAAAGTGTCACCGACCGCGACGTCATCGCGGTCGGTGTCCATGACGATCGGCAGGCCGAACAGCTGACCGGCAGCAAGACGATGACCATTGACGACTGAGTTGTAGTCCTCCTGGTGCATGAACCCACGCAAGGGTGAGAAACCACCGACGCAGAGCAGCTCAACATCGCAAGCGTTGCGATCGGAGCACTCGATCGTTTTGGTTGCGGAGGCTTTCACCGCGGCACAATCCGCATCGGTCACCATCAGATCAACCAGAGTTCCCCCGTAGGGAGCGATCACACCGGATCGCTGGGCGGGAGCAGAAGCACTGGCGGTCATGGCTGCAGAGAAAGATCGGGCGATTCTCCCAGATCACCGGAGGATTGCAACGGATCAAAAAAAAGGGGGCCTAAGCCCCCGAATGCAACCTGTTGTGGCGAGAGGGATCAGGCTTCTTCAAGGCGGCCATAAAGGTCGCCGGTGATCTTGATGTCGACCACTTCACGACCACCCATATCGGAGTCGGAGGGTTGGATCGCACTGAACACACCAGCGAATTCACCGGTTTCCGGATCGACCTTGGTGATGGAGAGGCTCATGGTTCCCACGCCATCGATATAACGCTTGTTGTTGTCCTTCTCGAGATTCTCGTCGTCTCCACCAAGAGCGATAAGGCCTTGTGCGTACTGAACACCGGTGGTCAGAGCGCGACCTTTGGGATCAATGAAGTTGCTCGTGCGGTAGCTCGGGGTGCGGTAGGTGCCCTCAAAGTCGGTGCTGGTGGTGATCGCAGCACCTTCGGCCTTGGCATCCAGCGACTTGCTGGAGAAGGTGAAGGGAAACTCCTCACCACCAGGGACGAGAACGGTGATGGCCTGGAAGTCGATACCCCCTTTTTCCTGGAACTGAAGACCGGACTCAGAAACAGTGAGATCACCGAAGACGTCATCCAGGCTGGAGGTGAAACGCGTCAGGATCTTGCCCTCAACGAACTCCGCCTGCTGTCGGATGTTCTTGGGCTCTTCCTTGGCGTAAACCTGAACCGGGTGCATGCAGATCTCACGAAGCTCGTAGCTGCCACCGACGGTTAGAGGAATGGAGCCGCGAGCAGAATCCCCAATGGTGGGGCAATCATTTGCTTTGCCGGTGTTGCGGATGTCGTCGTAGGTCACGTTGGACCCCGACCGCTGTACCGATTCGTTATCACCACTGCAGGCCGTGGTGAAGAACGCAAGGCAGAGCGCCAGCACGACGGCCAGCAGAGGACGAATGCGCATGGAAAAGGCCTGTCGGCTGAACGCTAGAGGGGACGGTAAGCCGTCGAATCTGGATCTTACAGGGCTAAAAATGGCGACAGGGCTAGCCTTTTGCAGCTCTCAACAACTTGTCGAAAGCGCGTGACATCAAACGATCCAGATTCGACCCAGGCGCGGATGGCCCCGTCGCTGGCCGCCCTGGGCGAGCTGGCAGAGGAGTTACGGGGAAATCCGGAAGCACTGCTGACCTTTCTTCGCGAGCTAGAAGCCCTGCATCGAGACGTTCAGGACGGTCCGTTCCGCCAGAGCCTCCCTGAAAACCGCCAGAAATTGTTCACATTGCTGCAAAGCATGGAGAAAAACGGTGGATGGCCCTACATCCCCAGGCTGCAGCTGCGCACCTTCATCGACCTGCTGGGTCAGGATTCCATCGACGCCGCGGCCTGATCCCTCGTCTTCATCAGAGCATCCAGCAACTGATGAGAAAGCATCAGCTTGGTGGTCAGAGGCAGCTTCCGGCTCCAACCTTCCCCCAGCAACCAGCCTCCATTGGGTTGGTCACCGAAACCCTGACCATCACGGTCAATGGGATTCACCATCATCAGATCACAGCCCTTCGCCATCCGCTTGCTCTCAGCCCGCTCCAGCAGATGGGTGTCCTTCCCTGTCAGTGCTGAGAATCCGAGAATCAATTGACCCGGGCGGCGATGACGCGTCAGTTGAGACAGCAGATCAGGTACTTCGACCCAACCGGAGGACAGAACCGACTGAAGCTCCAGCTTGGCCAATTTGTCCTGAGGAGCTGCCTCCCGCCGAAGATCGGCCACAGCGGCAGCCATCACAAGGACATCAGACGTCGATAGGGCCCTTTGCAGAACTGAGCTCAATTCAGATGCATTCCCGACCGGCGTGCATTGCAATCCCTCAAGCCAGGCATCAGGGAGATCCAATGGACCATGCACCAGGTGCACGGTTGCACCCCTGAACCGTGCCGCCTGCGCCAGGAGCACTCCCATCCGACCGCTGCTGCGGTTGCTCATGAAACGGGCCGCATCAATGAACTCCTGGGTCGGTCCAGCCGAGACAAGAACAGACATCCCCGACCAATCACGGGTAGCGACAGGAGCATCAGGGCCTCGGCTGAAGACAGATTCCGCCGCCAACTGAATCAAGGCCGGGTCGGCCATTCGCCCATCACCGACGCGATCGCAGGCCAGAAGACCGGACACCGGCAGCAAAGGGACCACCTTGGGGAACTCTTGGATCTGCAGCCAGTTCCGCTGCACCGCAGGATGACGCCACATGGCGGTGTTCATCGCCGGGGCCGCAATCACCGGACCTTCTGTTGCCAACAAGACGCTGGCGAGCAATCCGTCTGCCGACCCCTGGCTCCAACGCGCCAGGCTGCTGGCACTCAGGGGCGCGACGACGGTCAACTCCGCCCACTCGGCCAGTTCAATATGAAGCGGCCGGGGCGCGACGGGATTCCACTGATCCGCCTCGAGGTAACAGCGATGGCGGCTGAGGCTGGCCAGAGCAACGGGGCTCACCAAAGCAGCGCCACTGGAGGTGACAAGACAGCGCACCTCTGCGCCGGCCTTGACCAGCGCACTGACCAACAACGGCGTTTTGACCGCGGCAATGCTGCCGCTGACGGCCACCAGCACACGCCGCCCGTTCAGTGGGGACGGCTTGTCAGTCCTCATCAAAGGGTTCCTGGTCCACCAAGTGGTGGTAAGGCAGGATCAATTCAGGCCGATGAATAGCCAGAGCCCGAAGCAGGTGCCAGTCAGACAAGCTGTCAAATGGCGAGGGGTAGTCGTCTTCTTCGAGCCGACGAGCGAGTTCGGCCGTCGACGCCTCGTCAAAAGCCTCCAGCCGTTCCTGCGTAAGCATCGAGCAATTCTGAGAGGCCTTTGGTCTCAGTTTGACGCAGGCTGTCCCGGCTAGCGTTACACAACCGGGGAATTAGCTCAGTTGGTAGAGCGCTGCGATCGCACCGCAGAGGTCAGGGGTTCAAATCCCCTATTCTCCACTGCGTTTTTGCAGCGCCGCCTGCCACTGATCGGCCTGTTCGCCCTTGTGGTCTTCAGCACCGTGGCACGACCATCAGCTCTCCTCACCTTCGCGCTTCTCGCCGCAGCCGGTGCAATAAGTCGCGCCCCATCACGCCGAACCTGACCCTCCATGAGGTAAAAGGGGGTTATTACTACCCTGTTAACGATGTCGCAATCGAAGCGCGAGCAGGTCGTGAGCCACCTGCGCTACATCCGCCAGGAACTACGTGAAATGCATCAGGGAGTGATGGAAGACGGTCTTCTCCCTGAGGCAGGCGAAGTTCGGGGCGTCATGGCTCAAATGGAAGCTCTTCTAGAGCTCCTCGAAGGCAAAGCGTCCAGAAAAGCGAAAGCTGAGACTAAATAACCTTCAGCGCAAGCGGTTGCCAAAGCCTTCAAGCCTGGCTTTGCTGCGCCAGTCCCCATCATCCGGCCCGGGCTTGACCCGGGTTTTTTATTGATATCTCCTATCTGTAGTGCCTGATGCCTGCAACTTATCCAGATGTGGTGTATACAGTGAATGGCAGGGCTTGGCCGGGTGATGGGGATCACTGAATTGAACCCTGCCTCTTCCCCCGAATCCAATGCCGTGCGACGGCTCCAATCCACCCGTCTGCAAAACAACGTTGGGCAAGCAATCCAGAGGCTGGATCAGTGGGCTCTCAATCCATGGCGGAAGCTGTCCCTTCTCTCCCTGTCCGGGCTGATCGGATTTTTAATCGGTAGCGCGATCACCTCGGTCGCAGGCGTTCTCGGCCAGATGGATCCCGTCGCGGCCCTGCTGGTGGTGCTGGGTGCTGAACTCACGATTCGGCGACGACGCAGTTCCGAGCCCTCTCTGAAACTGCTCCAGCAACTGCTGGATCTTGGTCGTATTGGCTTTCTTTACGGACTTTTTCTGGAGGGGTTCAAGCTGATCTGAAGCGGAACCGTTCAAACCAGACAAACGAGATCGCGGTTCATACCCTTCGGGAAGAACCCGACAAGCTGCAGATGGCAAGCGACCATTACTTCCTGGAGCTTGAACCGCCTGCCGAGCGGTTGCGTCATGCCCCACATGTGGTCATCGTCGGCGGCGGCTTTGCCGGAGTGCATGCCTGCAAGGCGTTGGCCAAGGCCGATGTGCGCATCACCTTGATTGATAAGCGCAACTTCAACCTGTTTCAACCGCTGCTCTATCAGGTGGCTACGGGGCTGGTCTCAAGAAGCGACGTGGCCACACCTCTGCGAGAACTGGTGGGCAAGCAAGACAACGTTCAGGTGCTGCTGGGGGAGGTCAGCACGGTGAACCCAGAGGGCAAGCAGATCGTGTTCAACGGCAAGGCCTACAGCTATGACCACCTGATCCTGGCGACGGGATCGGGGAGCACGTATTTCGGCCATGAGGACTGGCGGACGTTTGCGCCCCCGATGAAAATCCTCGAACACGCGGAGGAGATCCGTCGTCGTCTGCTGATGGCGATGGAACAGGCGGAACAAACTCCCAATCCCGAAGCTCGACAGTTTCTGCAAACAGTGGTGATCGTTGGGGCTGGTCCCAGCGGCTGCGAAATGGCTGGTGCCGTTTCAGAACTGATGCGGTGGGCCTTGAGCGATGCGTTCAAGCAGCTGGATCCCCAGAAAACGCGAATTGTGTTGGTGGATCCTGGCGACAGGGTGCTCAAAGCGATGCCGGCAGAGCTCTCCGAGACGGCCCTCAAAGCCCTAGAGCGCGATGGCATCGAGTACATGCCCCAGGGCCGCGTCCAAACCATGCGACCCGGGGAGGTTGTGATCGGTGGCCCCAATGGAGATGTTCGGGTTCAAGCCGCGACTGTGATCTGGACCGCTGGCGTCAAGGCATCACATCTGGGTCAGAAACTGACTGATGCGACCGGTTGCGAAGTCGATCGCGGAGGACGGGTCGTGGTCAACCCCGATTTCTCGATCCCCAGCCATCCCGAGATCCGAATCGCCGGCGATCTGTGCAGCTATAGCCACACCTTGAATGGCAAACCTCTGCCTGGGATGGCGGCTCCCGCCAAACAGGCCGGCACGTTCATCGGCAAGGACATCGCCGCACTCGTAGCAGGACGCTCTCGCCCTAGGTTCCGCTACGTCGACTTCGGCAGCATGGCTGTGGTTCATGGCAGTGCCGTCGCCGACCTGCATGGCTTCAAATTCTCAGGACGGATGGGCCTTCTGCTATGGGCCATCGTTCACCTGGCCTTGATCCCTAACCGGGAAAACCGAATCACCTTGAGCATCAAATGGCTGTACGCGCTGGCGACCCGGCAACGGGCCTCCGTTCTGCTCACAGGCATGCCCAGCCAACATTTGGCCCTCGACGCCGAGGATGCTCACTTCCCGATGGCCAGCGGAACCGGTCCATCCATCGCCGAACCCGACGCGGCCCTCAAAGCAGCCATGCAGTACTACGCCAACCAACTCAGTGGTCTTCCCCACACTCAGGAGCTTCTTGACACCAAGGAAGCCTCCGTGGCGGATTCGGAAGCAGCCATTAAATAGAGCAAGGCCATCCGGGTGGGCACGCCGTTCCTGACCTGCTCTTCCACAAGGCTGACGCGCGGGTCATCCAGGAGCGACCCGGTCAATTCGACGCCGCGGTTCACCGGACCAGGATGCAGAACTGGAACCTGCTGACCGCAAAGCTGCATGCGTTCATGGCTCAGCCCGAAGTCGCGGTGGTAGCGCTCCAGGCTGGTGAGCAACTGCTGGCCCATCCGCTCCTTCTGTAGCCGCAGGGTCATCACGGCATCTGCACCCGGCAACGCATGCTCCAGGCGTCGTATGACGCTGACCTTGCCCCGCTGCGGCACTGGATCCTGCAGAAGACCTGGTGGCGGAGCATCAACAAAGGCCGCAAAATCGTCTGGAACGAGGCTTGGTGGACCGCACAACACCACATCCGCTCCACAGGCCGTCAAGGCCCAAAGATTCGATCGGGCCACCCGCGAGTGAAGGATGTCGCCGACGATCACAATGCGGCGTCCCTGCAGAGCTTCCGGCATCGGATGCTGGGGGGAGAAATGCCGAGCAAGGGTGAGCAGATCGAGCAGTCCCTGACTGGGATGGCTGTGGAGACCATCCCCGCCATTGAGTACGACGGTGCGCTCACCCATCTGCTGAAGGTCCAACGCCAGTTGCTGCGGCACACCCGTGGAACGGTGGCGCACCACCAACACATCGGCACCCATGGCCACGTAAGTGCGCGCTGTATCGAGAACGCTTTCCCCTTTGCTGAGGGAGCTGCTGGAAGGTGAGAAGCTCATGACGTCTGCCGACAGACGTTTGGCCGCCAGCTCAAAACTGCTGCGGGTTCGGGTGCTGGGCTCAAAGAACAGCGTCGCCACCAACCGGCCCTGCAGCGCAGGAAGTTTTCGGGCACCGGTGATCGGAAGCGAACGAAACCGCTGGGCGAGCTCAAGCACCGCCGCGAAGTCTTCCCGAGCGAACGACGCGAGATCAAGAACATGCCGATGCGGCCAGCCACTCATGACAGAGGCTCCGGCGATGGCGACCAGCACTCTGCCTTGGGCGGCATGCGATCACCCTTGGCTCGCCGGCTGACACTGCGACTACTCCGCAGATACCAGCGCCACGGGGTTGCTGCGCCCTGGGAGATGCCGATCCGCGTTGTTGTCACAAGATCCTGGTTGGCAAACGTGTCTGACCTCGGGGCCATCCACACCTCATGTTCGCCCGTCACCGGACGACTGTCATCACTGCGATCAAGCCCAAAACGGCGTGCAAGCAGCCCTGGACCTGCCGCAACCCGCTCCGGTTCATCAGGAAGGGCCACCGCGCGCAGCAGCACACCATTGGCCCAATCCTCCCGATCGGTGACCACGTTCACGCAGTGGTGAATGCCATAGCTCACATACACATAAAACCGACCTGGCTCCCCGAACAGGGTTTCGTTCTGACGAGAGCGGCGGCGGTAGCCATGACAGGCGGGGTCGTCCTGGGAATAGGCCTCTGTTTCCACCACCACACCCCAGAGCAGGCTGCCGTCCTGCTGGCGTTTCACCAACCTGCAGCCCACCAGCTCAGGCCCCACGATCTGAGCTGGTCGCGCAAAGAAAATGAACGGAAGCGAATCGAAATCGATGACAGGCTGCCGGCTGGCGGCCACGCTTGTTCCAGCTTGAACTCTGCGGGCTTTGGACAGCAACCTCCAGGCACGGCGTGATGGGGTGTTCCTGGTGCTGGCAGGCCTGTTCCTCGGCACTCTGGGCATGCTCAACATCCTCGGACTGACCCGCTTCCTTCAACTGGGCAGCATTGGAAGCTGGCCGATCGTGGTGGCCGTTGGCGCGTTGCCTTATCCAATCACCTTCCTCTGCACTGACCTCATCAGTGAAATCTGGGGTGAACAGAAAGCCAATCAAGTGGTGTGGGTCGGGCTGCTGCTCAATGGCTGGGTGCTGCTCATCCTCTGGCTAGGAGGCTTGCTTCCTGCCATGAGTGGCAGCGACGACAGCACCTTCCGCACCATTCAGCAGCTCAGCTTCGGCTCAGTGGGCGCCTCGATGGTGGCTTATCTCACGGCGCAGTTCGTTGATGTGCGGCTCTTCCACTTCTGGAAACAGCGCACCCAAGGCAAAGCACTCTGGCTGCGCAACAACGGCTCCACCTTGGTGAGTCAGCTGGTGGACACCAGTGCTGTGGTGCTGATCAGCCATTACGGCGCCCATGTGCTTCCTGTGCAACCGGAACGATCCGTGCTGCCTCAGCTGATCAGCTTCATCGGCAGCGGCTACCTGTTCAAGGTGCTGGCGGCGCTGAGCGACACGCTGCCTTTCATCTGGCTCACCGGATGGCTGAGGGAGTGGCTCGATATTCCCGGAGAAGGACTCGAACTCACAACAGAATCAACGTCAGCGATGCAGTAAGGGTGCATCCACGCCAAGCTGAGCTCAATTCAGGCCAGCTGATGGACGCAGCCACCTCCAGCTTCAACCTCGGCACTGTGCTTCTTGCCAGCATTGTGCTGTTCCCTTTGGCCTGCCTGTTTTTCGGAACGCGCGGTGGCTACTACAACACCGACAAATACGACGGCAACGGAACCGCCCACTGATCGGCTGGGATTGAGCGATCATCAAGTTATTGGTCCAGCCTGAATGACCGCTGCAATTCCCGGTCCCGTCGACAGCACAGACGCCATTCGTCTGGCCCTGCGCAGTTGGCCTGAGGTTGAGACCTACCTCCAAGGCTGCAAGGGCGTGATCATTCCTCTGGGATCGACAGAGCAGCACGGCCCCACTGGAGCCATCGGCACCGACGCCCTCACCGCAGAAGCAGTCGCCCTCGAAGTAGGCCGTCGCACCGGCGTGTTGGTCACCCCAGCCCAGGCCTTCGGCATGGCCGAACACCATCTTGGCTTCGCTGGGACGATGAGCTTGCAGCCAGCAACACTTCTGGCCGTCCTGCATGACCTGGTGTTGTCCCTGGGGCGACATGGCTTTGAAAGGGTGTTTGTGATCAATGGCCACGGCGGCAACATTGCGACAGCCAAGGCAGCTTTTGCCCAGGCCCACGGCACTGCCACCACCCGCAATCTCCCCGTTGCCCCTCAACTGCGTTGTCGCCTGGCCAACTGGTTCATGGCCGGCCCCGTGATGCGCCAGGCGCGTGATCTGTATGGCGATAAAGAAGGGCATCACGCCACCCCCAGCGAAATCGCTGTCACCCTCGCCGTGGAGCCCAGCCTGAAGAGCAAGCAGCGGCCGCTGCCCGACCCAGCCCCGGCAGGACCCATTCACGGACCGGACGACTTCCGGCGCCGTCACCCCGATGGACGCATGGGGTCCCATCCCTTCTTGGCCACTGCTCAGCACGGCGATGCCTTGCTGGAGACAGCAGCCACCGCGCTGAGCGAGGATCTGCGCACGTTCCTTGGCGAGTCATGAGCCAGATTTCCAGCGACGACGTCCGCAAGGTGGCCCATCTCGCCCGCCTTGATCTGCCCGAGGACAAGATTGCGACCTACACCGATCAGCTCGAATCCATCCTCGAGTACGTCGGCCAGCTGCAGCAGGTGAACACCGAGGGGGTTCCAGAAACAACCCGAGCTGTGGAAGTGACCAACGTCACGAGGGTTGACGGCGTGCAGCCGACGGCGGTGCGCGAAGACATTCTCAATCAAGCTCCCCAGAGGGAGGGTGACTTCTTCAGGGTTCCGAAAATTCTCGCCGACTGAATCAGGTTCAGCGGGACACCCAACGTTTGGGCTCGGTTTTGATCGCGATGCGATCAACAAATCCGAGCCAGTGGCGTCGAAGCCCCCGTCCTGGCATGAACCGCGCGGCACGCCTCATTTTTCCGCTGCGACGCTTGTGGCTTCGAACACCCACGAGGATGTCGTAGAGGAAGTTGAAGCCATCTCGTCGGGTCTCGAAAATGCCCAACCGCTGGGGAGATCCTTTGGAATCGAGGAGAGGCTTGGTGGCCTCGTAGGCCGGTTTGTATTCAAACCAGGGAATCGACGGCCAGAGGTGATGAACCAGGTGATAGTTCTGCCCCATGATCAGCCAGTTCATCAGCTTGCCTGGGTAGATGCGGGCATTCGTCCAGCGGTTGCGCGAGGTGAACGGCCGATGAGGGAGATAGTCGAAGAACAGACCCAGCGTCACGCCAACCATCAAGGCAGGGGCAAACCAGCAGTTGAAGATGAACGGCAGAAAGTCAAAGCGTGCGGCAGCGAGAACAATCACCACAAAAATGCTGCGTTCCAATCCCCACTGCATCAACTCCCAACGGCGCCAGAGGCGTCGCTGAAAGAAAAACCATTCGTGATAGAAAAATCTCGGTGCAATGAGCCAGAGCGGACCAAACGTGCTGACAATGTGATCCGGATCGTTCTTCGGATCATTGACGTGGGCGTGATGCTCCAAATGCACCCGTGTAAAAACGGGAAAACTGAATCCGAGCAGTAGTGCCGAGCCATGGCCCATGGCCTGATTGACCCAACGGTTGGGGTGTGCGGCGTTATGGCAGGCGTCATGAATCACCGTCCCCTCAAGGTGCAGCGCCAGAAAGCCTGTGCAGAGCAGCACCTGCAAAGGCCAAGCGGCGACAAACCAACCCCAGATGGTCAAGGCGGCAAGCGCATACCCCCCAAGAAACAACCCAACGGTGGGATTCCAAAAAGCTGGCGGATCGACGAATTCGCGAGGAACCGAGCGGTAAGCCGCTCCAACCGGACGATGCTGCTGTTGTTGAGCAGTGCTCTGGTGCATCCGGAGGGCAGGCAACAAGTCTGGAACGTTCCCGAACCACCGTAGGGAAAGGAATGCCCACCGGGGGACTTGAACCCCCACGACCGAAGCCACTGGTACCTAAAACCAGCGCGTCTACCAATTCCGCCAGGTGGGCAATGTTCCAACTTTAGAGATCGCCCCAGAATGGGAGCATTCCGCCTCACCACGGATGCTCGCGACCCTCAGCGGCGATTTCTGCCTCCTGCTTGGCCTGGCACTCCTGCTACTTCCACTTTTGGCCGTCGAACTCAGTCGCCCGCGCGATGGGGTGTGGGGAGCGGTGGTGTTACTGCTGGGCCTCGTGCTGGTCACCAGCAGTGACCGGCTTAGGGGAGCGCCGATGCTCGCTGTTCTCTGCGCCGGTCTCTTGATCGCTCGCTTGGGCTCTGAGGTCGGACAAGCCCGTTGGAACACCCTCAGCGAAACCGAACAGCAGCGTTTTCAATCGCTCGACCACTGGCGTACCAGCATTCAGCAGCTCCTCATCACCACGGGCCGCGTGGGAGAAGGCATCGGCGGCATCGCCAAACAACTCAAACCATCTGGAAAATCGGGGGTCACGGGCAAAAAATGGGTGCGTCCCGAGTCTCCTGAAACAGATGCCGCAAGCGATGACGCTTGTTCAGAAGGTGCCAGCCTCGATCCCGATCGATTCGTGGACGTCACATCCCAAGAGGGCGAGGACTGATAATCCCGAGGCCAGAGCAGGGACCCCGTGAGCAAGGAGACGCGCGACGCCGCCGCCGAGGAACGTCCCTCCTACAAGAAAACGCTCAATCTGCTGCAGACGGGATTTGGCATGCGCGCCAATGCCGTCCAACGGGAACCGGAATTGCAGGCCTTCTGGAAGAGCCAGGGAATCGACGGCGAGCTGGGCCTCAAGAACAGTGGTCCAACATTCACTCTCCACGACGGCCCGCCCTACGCCAATGGCGCCCTTCACATGGGCCATGCCCTCAACAAGGTGCTGAAGGACGTCATCAACAAGTATCAGGTGCTGAATGGGAGGCGGGTGCGTTACGTGCCCGGCTGGGACTGCCACGGTCTGCCAATCGAGCTCAAGGTGCTGCAGTCGATGGATCAGGAGCAGCGCAAGGCGCTGACACCGATCAAGCTGCGCAAAAAGGCCGCTGCCTACGCCAGGAAGCAGGTGGATGGCCAGATGAAAGGTTTTCAGCGCTGGGGCATCTGGGGCGACTGGGAGCAGCCTTATCTGACCCTTCAAAAGGAATACGAATCCGCTCAGATCCGGGTGTTCGGCGACATGGTGCTCAAAGGGCACATCTATCGGGGACTCAAGCCGGTGCACTGGAGTCCGAGCTCGCGCACGGCGTTGGCAGAAGCCGAACTGGAGTACCCCGACGGCCACACCAGCCCCAGCGTCTACGTCGCCTTCCCTGCAGTGGAACTGCCAGCGACCCTTCGGGATGCGCTCAAGGCTGATGGCCTCGAGCTGCCAACCGGTCCAGAAGGCCTGGGCCAGGCCCTGCAGGTGGCGATCTGGACCACCACACCCTGGACCTTGCCGGCCAACCTGGCGGTGTCTGTCAACGAACGGCTCGATTACGCCCTGGCGGACGACGGCAACGGAGGCCTGCTTCTGGTGGCTGCTGACCTCATCGAAACGCTCAGCACAACTCTGGAACGCCCGCTGATGCGACGCGCCACGGTGAAAGGCGGCCTGCTCGCTGGGCTGATCTACCGCCACCCTCTTCTGGATCGCACTAGTCCAGTGGTGATCGGCGGCGACTACATCACCACCGAATCAGGCACGGGCCTCGTGCACACCGCTCCTGGTCATGGCGTCGATGACTTCCACACCGGCCAGAAGAACGGCCTGCCGGTGCTCTGCCCCGTGGATGAAGCAGGCAACCTCACCGAGGAGGCCGGGCCGTTCGCAGGACTGAACGTTCTCAAGGATGCCAATCCCGCGATTATTGAGGCGCTTGAGGCCGCTGGTGCTCTGCTCAAGCAGGAGGCCTATGGCCACCGCTACCCCTACGACTGGCGCACCAAGAAACCCACCATCTTCCGTGCAACGGAGCAGTGGTTCGCCTCCGTGGAGGGCTTCCGGGAGCAAGCACTCGAGGCAATCGACCAGGTGGAGTGGACTCCCGCCTCAGGTCGCAACCGAATCGAATCAATGGTGAAGGAACGGGGCGACTGGTGCATCTCGCGTCAGCGCACCTGGGGCGTTCCCATCCCCGTTTTTTACAAGCGCAACGGTGGTGAGGTGCTGCTGAATGCCGAAACCCTGGCTCACATCCAGGCTCTAATCGCTGAACACGGTGCCGACGTGTGGTGGGAAAAGGACGAAGCTGATCTGCTGCCGGCCTCCTATGCCGACCAGGCCGACCAATGGCGCAAGGGGACCGACACCATGGATGTGTGGTTCGACTCCGGCTCGAGCTGGGCCGCTGTCGCCAGCCAGCGCGACAACCTCAGCTACCCCGCTGACCTCTACTTGGAGGGATCCGACCAGCACAGGGGCTGGTTCCAGAGCTCACTGCTCACCTCGGTCGCCGTCAACGGCCACGCCCCCTACAAGCGGGTGCTCACCCACGGCTTTGCCTTGGATGAGAAAGGCCGCAAGATGAGCAAATCCCTGGGGAATGTGGTCGACCCGATGGTGATCATCGAGGGCGGCAAGAACCAGAAGCAGGAACCGCCCTACGGCGCCGATGTGCTGCGGCTCTGGGTGAGCTCGGTGGATTACTCCGCCGATGTGCCGATCGGAGCTGGGATTTTGCGCCAGCTGGCGGATGTGTACCGCAAAGTGCGCAACACCAGCCGTTACCTGCTCGGCAACCTGCACGACTTCCATCCGGCAACCGACGCCATCCCCGTGGCGGAACTGCCGTTGCTGGACCGCTGGATGCTGCAGCGCACGGCCGAGGTGATGGACGACATCACCGAAGCCTTCGAAAGCTACGAGTTCTTCCGTTTTTTCCAGCTGCTGCAGAACTTCTGCGTCACCGATCTATCGAACTTCTACCTCGACATTGCCAAGGACAGGCTCTATGTGAGCGCTCCTCAGGACCGGCGCCGGCGCAGCTGCCAGACCGTCATGGCACTGATCATCGAACGTCTGGCCGGTCTGATCGCTCCGGTGCTGTGCCATATGGCCGAAGACATCTGGCAGAACCTGCCCTACCCAGTCGAGGAGACCTCGGTCTTTCGACGCGGATGGCCCACGGTGCCGGCCGACTGGCGCAATGACACCCTCAGCGCTCCTTTGCAGCAGCTGCGGGAACTGCGGACAGGGGTGAACAAAGTGCTGGAGGACTGCCGCAGCCGGCAAGAGCTCGGCGCATCACTGGAGGCATCCGTGCGGATTGACGCCCGTAGTCCGGAGCTCCAGGCCGCTCTCTCCTGGCTGAATGAGCAAGGCGATGCAGAAGTTGACGGACTGCGGGACTGGCTGTTGGTCTCACAATTACAGATCGGTGGCGAGCCCTGGGCCGAACTGCTGGCCAGCCAGGACGACGAGCTCGCTGTGATCGAAGTGAGCCGTGCGCGCGGCAGGAAATGCGAGCGTTGCTGGCACTACGAAGGAGATGTGGGCCAGCATCCCGACCATCCCCATATTTGTGGTCGCTGCGTTGGCGTGCTCGACCGCCGAACTCACCAGCTGGCCTGAGCCAGAAGGTCGTTCGGCGGCATCGGTCCAGCCAGCACAACCTCCCCGGTGGGCGTCAAGGGCCCCTGAAGCAACTCGGCCTGATCGAGGCATGTTCCCTCGGGCAGAACAGAGGCATCGGGGTCAAATGCGGTTGGATGGGTGGTGCTGCTGCTGAATCCACGGAAGATCAACAACTCGAAGGGCTTGTCCCCCACTGTTCCCCGCAAACGAATAACCCGCTGGGGCTGGAGTCTCGTGCGCTCCTCCAGAGCCTGAACCACCGCCTGGTTGGTCATCAGAAATCGCCTGCCACACGCCCGTAACGGGGCAAACGCACCAACAGCCACTGCAGCAGACCGGCCAAGTAAGCCACCAGGGCGACATATCCCACAAAGGCAGCAACCGCCTCCGTCCACTGACCACCGAATAGGAAATTGAACACCGTGGCTGCCAGGCCATGGATGCCCTGGGGAGCCTCGAGCCACGTCAGGCATGAAGACGACGCCAGCTGCTGCATGCAACCCAAGCTTGTGACGCTCATCACCAGGCTCAGAAGTCCAAAACCACTGAACGCCCAACGCCAAACCTTCACCGCCAACGGCAGGGGACGCCAGGACGGTTGGTCGGCCAGCTCTTCATTGAGGTCAACCCAGAACCAGAGGCTGATCACCATCAAGACCGGAGCGACAACCGCAGTGGCGTAGCCCAGGGGGCGCTGATCCATGAGCAGCAGCAGGCTGATCGCCATCAGGCTGGCCACTTTCCAGTAGATGCCGAGGAGCCGCAACACCATGGGCTCACGACGCCAGGCCGACCAGATCAACAGGACCAAAGGCACACCAACGGCAAAAGTGGCGGCCAAGCGATAAGTCAGCCACACCAGAGCGCGGTACGTGAGCTCGTTCACTGGGGCCTGTCACAGTCCCGCCATTATCAACGCCCCGAGCTGAGCTCCAGGGTTGATAGGGTCCGCTTCATGGCACCGTTCGCACCGTTCAGCTGGTTCCGATCCGGGGGCACTGAAGTCAGTTGCCGGACAGGACTTTCCGCCAAAGCGTCTCTGGACGAAGCGGTGCGGGACGTGGTCGAGCAACTGGGTCGACCCAGGACTGAAGCCGACCTCGCACTTGTCTTCACCTCAACGGGTTACGCCACCGACCTGCCGCGGCTACTGCCAATGCTGCGGGCGCAAATCAATGCCAAACATTGGATCGGATGCACAGGGGGAGGCGTGGTGGGCACCCGCGGCGACGGCAGTGCATCGGAACTGGAGCAGACACCGGCCTTGAGCGTGACGATGCTCTCCCTGCCAGGGGCGTCGATCGCAACCCGTCACCTCAGCACTGAAGAGCTGCCTGATCTAGACGGAGCAGCCCTGCAATGGCAGGACTGGGTTGGCATCAGCCCCGAGGGTTCTCGCAGCCAGATCCTCCTGATCGACCCCACCAGCAGTGGCATCAATGATCTGATCAGCGGCCTGGACTATGCCTACCCGTCTGCCGACAAGATTGGCGGCATCGCAGCGCCCCACAACAGCCCGCACGGATCGCTGCTGCTGGATGACCGCATTGTGACCGGCGCGGTGGTCTGTTCCATCGGGGGAAACTGGCGACTTGAAACGGTGGTGGCTCAGGGCTGTCGTCCCATTGGCCCTGTGTTCTCGATCGAACAGGTGCAGCGCAATGTGCTGCTGGAACTCAGTGATGGCTGCACCAAAGCCAGCCCCATCAATTGCCTGCAACGGGTCCTGGCCGACCTCAACGAACGGGAGCGCGAGCTGGTGCGTCACTCGCTGTTCCTCGGCGTCGAACGCAGCAGTCTGCGGCTGAATGCCAATGGAGCAGCCTCAGAAGCGAGCGCCTTCCTGATCCGCAACCTGATCGGTGTGGATCCCAACAATGGCGCCGTGGCCGTTGCAGAGCGAGTGCGTGCCGGCCAGAACGTGCAATTTCATCTCCGGGAGGCTGCCGCCTCCCAGGACGAGGCCCTTGGGTTGCTGAAGGCAGCGACGGCTGATCAAAGCGACACAGTCCACTTCGGCCTGCTGATGGCCTGCTTGGGACGAGGCCAAGGGCTTTTCGGTCGTGCCGATGGCGACATCAGCCTGGCGCGCCAACTGATGCCAGACCTGCCCGTGGCGGGAGCGTTCTGCAACGGAGAAATCGGGCCCGTCGGCGGTACGACCCATCTGCATGGCTACACCGCCTGCTGGGGCTTGCTGCGTCAGGACTCCGTCAGCTCCTCTGACAGTGGCGCCGACAGTGGCTCTGACAGTCTCGGTTGAACCGGATCGCACCGCCTCGGAACCTTGCGTCAGCACGTCAATCCTCTAAGCAGTTTCTTCCAGCTACCGCTGGAACTACCACCACCCGAGGAGCTGTTCCGGGTTCCTGATCAGCCGATCCACCTTGATATCGGCTGCGCCCGTGGGCGTTGCCTGCTGGGCCTGGCCGAGCGGGATGCCCACTGGAACCATCTCGGCGTTGAAATCCGCCGGCCCCTGGTGACCTCAGCCGATCAAGACGCACTGGCTTCGGAGCACGGCAATGTTCGAATCCTGTTCTGCAACGCCAACATCAGCCTGGAAGGCTGGATGAAGGCCCTGGAGCAGGACCGCCTGCAACGGGTGTCAATCCAGTTTCCCGATCCCTGGTTCAAACGGCGGCACCGCAAGCGCCGCGTCCTGCAACCAGCGCTACTCCTCGCCATCGCAACGGCCCTCCAGCCCGGCCGTGAGCTGTTTCTGCAGAGCGATGTTCTCGACGTGATTGAGCCGATGGTGGCCCTCACCGAACTCAGCGCCTGTTTTGACCGCCCGGCGGAGGATCAAAGTCCCTGGCGGGCGAGCAACCCGCTTTCGGTTCCCACCGAACGGGAGCGCTACGTGCTCGAACAACGTCTCCCTGTCTACCGGGTGCTGTACCGCAGGAATCAGAGTCCACTTCCTTCCGTGTCAGATCTGGAACAGCGTTGGCAGGAGATCGATAATCCTGCGGAAGCACTCACCACCTGAGCCCAACGATGGCCTCTGCGGATGCAACCCAGGCGGCGAGCGGTGGTCCACTATTGGCGCGCTGGCAGGGGCTGATAGCTCCTGATCCGGCGGTGCTGAAACGCCTGGAAGGGCTGGCTGGGCTGCTGCTGTTGGTTTTAGTGACAGGTCTTCCCCTGTTCACACGCACAGGCCTGGCCCTGGTGATTGCAGCCTGCGGAGCCCTGTGGCTGCTCTGGTGCCTCTGCAGCCCACCACGGCGCATCGGTGCCATCTCGCTGTGGCTGATGCTTTTTCTTGCCATTGCAGTTGTAGCGACGGGGTATTCACCCGTTCCGATCGCCGCCAGCAAGGGCCTGATCAAGCTGCTCAGCTACCTGGGTGTCTATGCCTTGCTTTGCAAACTGCTGCTGAGCAACGAGCGATGGTGGGACCGGCTGGTCGCCGGCCTGCTGAGTGGCGGCCTACTCAGCAGTGTTCTCGCCTTACGTCAGCTCTATGCCTCCAGCGAGGAACTGGCCGGCTGGGCGGATCCGAATTCCATCAGCGCCGGCACCATTCGGATTTATGGCCCCCTTGGGAACCCCAATCTCCTGGCGGGTTATCTGCTGCCGCTGATTCCCTTCGCAGCAATTGCTTTGGTGCGCTGGCGTGGCCTTGGAGCCCAGTTGTTTGCCGGCACCACGCTGGTGCTTGCGGGAACAGCAACGCTGTTCACCTACAGCCGCGGGGGATGGCTGGGGATGGTGGCTGCCGGCGCCGTGCTGCTGCTGTTGCTGCTAATGCGCTGGACACGCCACTGGCCCTTGGTCTTGAGACGTCTGGTGCCCCTCGCCGTGCTGCTGGTTGGAGCCGCTTGCCTGGTGGTGGCGGCAACCCAGATCGATCCGATCCGCACGCGCATCACCAGCCTGCTGGCAGGCCGAGGGGATAGTTCCAACAATTTCCGCATCAACGTCTGGATGGCGGCCATCCAAATGGTGCAAGACCGTCCCTGGCTGGGCATCGGTCCTGGCAATGCAGCGTTCAACAGCATCTATCCCCTGTATCAGCAGCCGAAGTTCAACGCCCTCAGTGCCTACTCCGTTCCGCTGGAAATCCTGGTGGAAACAGGCATACCCGGGCTGCTGGCCTGCCTGGGATTGCTGGCCAGCAGCCTGCGACAGGGTCTGCAGCCGCTGAACACTGATGGGCCAAACGCGTTGGCTGCCATTGCCAGCCTTGCCGCCATCGCTGGCCTGCTGATGCAGGGCAGCACAGACACAATCTTCTTCCGCCCCGAAGTTCAGCTCATCGGCTGGTTTTCCCTGGCCACCCTGGTGAGTCAACGAAGCGGATCATGATGCTGCTTGCTGGATTCGATGCCGGGCAAACCCACACACGGTGCCGCCTCAGCCTCGTTGGGCATGGCTTGCTTCAACCTGTTGGTGTGGGCGAGGGGCCTGGAGTCAGTCATCTGGATGCCCCCCGGGGTGAGGAACGTTTTCTCGAGGCGATCCGAACCAGCGCCCGGCATGCACTGAAGGATCACCCCGATGGAGTGATCCAGGCGGCCGTTGTCGGAGCCAGCGGCATCGAACACGGCACAGCGTTGCAACAGCGCGCCGAACGGCTGCTTCACAGAGCGCTGGAGTTCGGTGATGACACAGGACTGGACAAGGTGCTGGTCACTGGGGACGAACGCACAGCGCTGCGAGGTGCGATCCCTCACGGTGCCGGAATCATTGTGATCAGCGGCACGGGGATGATCATCCTTGGACGCAGCGACGATGGCCGTGAACATCGCTGTGGTGGCTGGGGATGGCTCCTCGATGGAGCCGGCTCAGCCTTTGATCTTGGCCATCAGGGATTGCAATTGACCCTGCGGATGGCCGATGGACGTCTCCCCGACCATCCACTGCGGGAACAGATCTGGAATCAGATGGGCTGCGACAGCCATGCAGCGGTGAAAGCCCGAGTGGTGCAGGCCGACTTCGGCACAGAGAACTTCGCAGCTCTGGCTCCTCTGGTGGTGGACGCAGCAGACCGAGGATGCTCTGGAGCGGAACAGATTGTGCAGCGATCAGCAGCCACTCTCTCCAGCTGCATCAGCACCGTGGCCCAGCGTCTTTCGCTGCGCTCACCCTTGGTGGTCTGCCAGGGGGGAGCGATCACCCATCTCACAGGGTTTCGCACGGCCGTGCAACAGGACATGCATCAATCGATTCCGGAGGCACGCTGGGGGAAAGCCAGGGGCGATGCCTGTGATGGAGCTCTGCTGATGGCGCAGGAAATAACCGTCAGGCCACGTTGAGATGGTCTTCGGCAACAGCAGCCAGATGCCCCGTCCAGTGCTCAACAGCCGCTGACTGCTCGGCTTCCACCATCACACGAAGCACAGGTTCCGTGCCGCTGGCTCGCACCAAAATGCGACCGGCATCGCCCATCGACTGCTCAGCCGATGCAATGGCGTCGGTGAGGGCGGTGCAATCGCTCCAGTTCTTGCGTCGCGCACGGTCCATCACCCGCACATTGACCAATTTCTGCGGGTAGGCCTGAAAACTGCGGTCCAACCAATCGCTGAGGGTGATGCCCTGGGAATGGCACAGCGTGGCCAGCTGCACGGCGGTCAGGACACCATCCCCACAGAGTCCGTGGGAAGCCGAAAGGATGTGGCCGGATTGCTCGCCGCCGAGGGCAGCGCCACTGGCCACCATCGCTGCATGCACATGCTGATCTCCTACCGGCGTGCGGTCCAGCGTGCCGCCGCGTTGCTGCCAGGCCCGCTCGAAACCGAGATTCGACATCACGGTGGCCACCAACCGCTGATCGGGAAGCGCCTGCTGGTCCTGCAGCACGGATCCCCAAAGGAAGAGCACGTGGTCTCCATCAAGGATGCGACCACGGCCATCCACCGCCAGCATCCGGTCTGCGTCACCGTCAAACGCAAATCCCATCGCCGCACCGCGCTCGATCACAGCCCGCTGCAGAGGTTCCAGATGGGTGGATCCACAGGCCACATTGATGCGGGCGCCATCGGGTTCACCGTGGAGCACGGTGAGATCAGCCCCCAAGGCACGGAAGGCATCCGCGCCACAGGCTGTCGCGGAGCCCCAGCAGAGGTCCAGCACGATCGGAACGCCATCGAGACGGCGTTCAGCCACGGATTGCAGCAACACCTCCCGATAGCCATCCAGCAGATCGGCGCTCGAACGCGCAACACCACAGCGGAACTGCCCCTCCTCTACCGAGGACAGATCCCCCTTCAGACCTGCCTCCACCTGGGCCTGACGTGGGCCGCTGAGCTTGGCGCCATCGGCTCCGAAGACTTTGATGCCGTTGTCAGCAGGGGGGTTATGACTCGCTGAGACCATGAGTCCGCCGGCGGCACCGAGCTGCCGAATCAGCAAGGGAACCGCCGGTGTCGGACACAGACCCAGGGTCCACACATCGCGCCCAGCCGCTGTCAAACCAGCCGTCAGGGCAGACACCACCATGCTGCCGCTGGTCCGGGAATCCATCCCGATCAGAACTGGGCCTTCCGCCTGCAGAACCCGGCCCACCCAGTAGCCGACCTGAAGACATAAGGCCGGCGTGAGAACGGTGCCAGCCAGCCCACGGATCCCATCGGTTCCAAAACCTGGCGCATCGTCACCGAGAGCCGGGCCGATCGGAGAACACGCCTTTTGAACCATGGGTCTCAATCGTGGACAGCACCTTACGAAGCGCTTCTGATGCTGGTTCCCAGGAACGTGACAGGTGCTGCTTTGCCCTCAGGTGATGAAACAGTCGCCATTCCTCCCAAGAGCATCAGAATGACCTCAGCTCCGGATTGGGTGTGCAGGCAGGGCCGCGAATCGGAACGCTGCTGCTCCTCACCGTTGCCGGTTTCAGCGGTTTTGCTGCATGGGGTGGGCAGCAACTGCTCAACAGGCAGCATCAGCCCCTGACGCCCGAGCTTTCACAAGCGCAGCTCTGGGAGCACTACCGCTGGTCCATCGATCCGCAGCTGCGACGGGAAGCCGCCTTGCTGATGGTGGCCAGGGATGGATCGAATGAACTCCTCAACAGTCAAGGCTGGGGACGCGATCCACTCGCTGGTGTCGTTCTCGAACGGGCAGCACTTAAGGCCGCGGCCCAGGGCAAGACAGCGGTGGCCGAACAAACCTGGCAGCACCTGCTGGATCGCTTTCCTGACGCGCCCGGCTCCGCCTGGGCCCGCTTGGCCCTCGGCAAGGACAACCCCGTTCTTCACCAACAGCTGCTGCAGAAGCAACCCGCCCACCCGGCAGCACTGACCTTGGCAGCGGGAGGTGGATCCGAACCGCTGCCGCTCCATCAAGGGGCCCTGCATCTGGCCCGATGGAATGTGCGCTGGCCTGGCGCCCTGAAGCAGATGAGAGACGCCTGCCAAGCCACGGGGGCACAGGCACCGCAGCCCGACCAGCGTCAATTATTGGCGAAAGCACTGGCAAAACGAGGCCATGCTGAAACGGCACTGGCCTGTCTCCAGGACGTCGATGCCGCCCCGGAAACCCAACTGGCCATCGGGAGATCCCTGCTGCTGCATGGTGACCCTGACGGAGGAACAGACCAGCTGCTGACGCTGACGCAAAACAACCCGAACCACCCCGCCAGCCTCGAAGCAGCGCGGATCTTGAGCGAACCGCTTTACCCCGACCCTGGGGTCCTGAATGCCCTGCCGGCTGCCGTTGAGAAGCGCTCGGCCGCCGTCGCAGCGGCCCGGGTGAGACTGGCCGACGGTGATGGGGCGGAAGCCGCCCTGAACCAATGGCCCGACGATCCCGACATCTGGCAACTCCAATGGGACCTGGCCCGCGATGCCTTTCTCAGCGGGAATTGGCTTCGCGCTCGCAACCTGCTGGAACGCGATAGCGACCATGGGCCTCTGCCACCACCGTTGGAGGCACGCAGGCTGTTCTGGCTGGGGCTCAGCCACCAGGAAACCGGGGAAACAGCACAGGCGGAGCGGATCTGGCGCAACCTGATCAAATCCTTTCCAGCGGGCTACTACCGATGGCGCGCCATGGATCGCCTTGGGATCTCCGAACCCTTAGATCTGCGCAAACCACATGCGCAGCAGAATCCACAGACCTGGCAGCCCCTCAACAGTCAAAACGCTCTGGTGAACAGGCTTTGGCGGCTGGGACAGGTGCATGCAGCCTGGGAGATCTGGCAGGCACAGCGTGATCCGGCAATCACGCTCCCATCTGAGGAACGTCTCGCTGAGGGCAGGCTGCGCCTGGCTGTCGGAGACACCTGGATGGGACTGGATCAGCTGTGGTGGCTCAGCCTCCGCTGGCGTGATCCCAACTGCCTGCAACGGATCCTTCTCCATCGCAGCCAGTTCCCCCGACTCTTTCAGGCTGAGATGGAAGCAGCGGCTCAGAGGGAAGAGCTTCAACCCAATCTGCTGCGAGCGATCGCCAAACAGGAGTCACGCTTTGCACCTGGGGTCGTCTCCCCCGCAGGAGCCGTAGGCCTAATGCAACTGCTGCCATCGACAGCTACGGAGATGGCTGGTAAGCCAACCAGCACACTGATGCTGCAGGATCCCGCCGACAACATCACTTATGGGGCGCGGTACCTCAACCAATTGCTGAAGCAATGGGAGAGCGATCCCTTCCGCAGCATTGCGAGCTACAACGCCGGACCGGGCACCGTGGCGGCGTGGCCGCAACCCAGGGATGCAGAAGATGCCGCGCTCTGGGTGGAACGCATTCCCTACCCGGAAACACGCTTCTACACCAAAAAAGTGCTCGACAACCTGCTCGGCTACTCAGGTGATGCGCAACCCTTCTGCAAAGAGGCTGGCCGTGGGGTGAGGTAGGAGCGTGCCAGCGGCAATACCTGCGATCACAACAACACTCATCAGGACCAGACAGATCCCGGCAGCGGGCGAAACACCAATGCGGATGAGATCGAGCCGCGCCAACAGCAGGGCTGAAGCCAGAATCAACACGTCGGTCAGCACATTGAGCTTCAGCAGGTAGAGGCCACCGGTGATCACCACCAGCAGCGTCACCACCAACGTCATCACTCGGCTGGACGCCATGAGCATCGAGACCTGCCGCAACAGCAGATCCGGCATCGTGCAGAACACGACAACCACCTGGGCCTGCAGCAGCACAAGGCACCAGAACCAAGCCGAACTCACCCCATGGAGAGAGGTGAACGTGGGCTGAACAACCTGCCAATGGTTGCCGAGCACAACGGCAACCAGGAACAGCACCGTCAGCAACGGCGCCCGAACCGGAAGGCTCAGCAGTCGCAGAATTGGCATGGAAGCAAGTTAGCCGCGGGCTTCTGCAGGGACTGCCAGAGTGATTACTGCGATTGAGACGCGATGCCTGGCACCCCAGAGTCTTCCCCCCTGGGAACAGCACAGCGATGGGTGCTGGTGCTGGTCGCGGTTGCTCTGGCCCTCGGTCTAGTGATGCTGCGGGGCGGTATTCAGAGCGAGAGCCCGATGGAACAGCTGGCGCGACGAACACTCGACCCGCAAATAGCGTTGAACAACGGACGTCCAACCCTGATCGAGTTCTATGCCGACTGGTGTCAGGTCTGCAGAGAAATGGCGCCCTCGATGTTGGAACTTGAGCGGAGCACGCGAGATCGACTCGATGTCGTTCTGGTGAACGTCGACAACCCCCGTTGGCAAGATCTTGTTGATCGCTACGACGTGAACGGCATCCCTCAATTGAATCTGTTCAACGCCGAAGGGGAGCCAAGGGGACGCTCCCTTGGCCTGCGCAACTTGGAAGAACTGGAACTTTTGGGTACTGCCCTGCTTGAGAATCAGCCGTTGCCTTCCTTGCCTGGCATCGGCAGCATCAGTCGTCTGCAACCACCCTCCTCCGAGGAAAGCGCACTGGCTGGAACAACGAGCAAGCCGACGGCCGGACCACGCAGCCATGGTTGACACGCCTCGCCATGATCACCACAACTCGTCTTGTGACGCCCTCATGGACCGCTTTCGGGTCGATCTGATCGCAGCCACGCCGAACCCGCAGCAATGCATTTACGCCGCGATGCATCAGGACTACAGCGAGGGGTTCGTGGCCGGAGACCGTGCCAGTTGGCCGGATGAACAACGAGCAGGAGAGATCTGCGTCAAACGTCTCCTTTCCGGAGAGCGCGGTCACTACGGCCCCATGGAGCACGCACAGATCGTGCTGAACGTGGGCTGGTTCCCTCACTCGGTAATGCAGCAGGCCCGCACCCATCGGGTCGGTGTGAGCTTCGATGTGCAATCGATGCGCTACACCGGCGAACGGATTTGCCGCGCAGCGGATGGTGCCCTTGACCTCGAAGAGGTGTTCTATCTCCGTCCTGTTGGCGACTACAGCGATCGGCAGGGCAAGAAATACAGCTACACAGAAGAGCTGCGCGACCAAGATCTCGATCTATGCCGAAGCGCCGCCGAGCGCTACAGGGATCTTCTGAAGGCCGGCTTCTCCGAGGAGCACGCCCGCGGCATCCTTCCTTTCGACTACCGGCAGCACTTCGTGGTGAGCTTCAGCTTGCGCGCTTTTCTCCACTTCATGGATCTGCGCGCCAAGCTCGATGCTCAGCTGGAGATCCGCCAGCTCTGCGATCTGATGTGGCCCCACATGGTGGAGTGGGCTCCTGAATTTGCGGCCTGGTATGAAAAAAGCAGACTTCACAGGGCGCGACTGGCCCCTTAAACCCGAACGCTCTAGACCTTGGCCAGCGTGACCCGTTCAGGCTGATGCTGGTACTTGCCTTGCCGATCGCTGTAGGTCGTTGAGCAGGGATCGCCTTCAAAAAACAGCAGCTGACAGATCCCTTCATCGGCATAGATCCGGCAGTCAGCACCCGAGCTGTTGCTGAATTCAAGGGTGAGGTGACCCTCCCAGCCGGCTTCCGCCGGGGTGGTGTTCACAATGATTCCCAGGCGGGCATAGGTGCTCTTGCCCAAGCAGATCACCGTGATGTTGGGGGGAACCCGCATCTTTTCCAGCGCTACACCAAGCCCATAGGAGTGAGCCGGAAGAATGAAATAGCGGCCGTCCTCATCTTCATGAAGAGGGGTGGGCTCAAGATTGGCCGGATTGAACCGCTTGGGATTCATCACCGTGCCGGGCACGTGCCGGAAGATCAGAAATTCCTGGGGGGACAGGCGCAGGTCGTAGCCATAGGAGGAGCAACCAAAACTAAGCACGGGACGCAGCTTTTGCTCCGGATCCAGATGACGGACAAGGCCGTTCTGGAATGGCTCGATCATTCCCTGCCCGGCCTGTTCAGTGATCCAGCGATCGCACTTGAGCATCAGAAACCTCGGCGCAACTCCGTGACTTGGTCTGCCATCTCCACCACACCGGCGGGGATCGCAGGTCCAGTGATGATCACATCCATCGAAGCGGGCCGCTGCTCGAGGGCTTCAATCACGTCCGCCTCATCCAGGTATCCAAAGGCCACAGCAAGCCCGATTTCATCCAACACCAGCTGATCGAGATCGCCCTGGATCAGATGCTGACGGCAGATGGACCAAACCGCGGCCACCGCCTCCGCACCTCCAGGGTGGCCCGGCGAGGAGAGGCAAAGGGGTACCTCGGGCCGTAGCCAAACCAGGCCACCGCAGAGTTGAACGCGTCCTGCAGGCCCCTGCTGCACGCCCCCTTTGAGGAACTGACTGATCAGCACCCGACTGCCCAGACCGGCGGCCCGCATCGCTTGACTAAGAACACTGGCAAAGCTGCCGCGGTAGGGCGCGGTGTGCACCTGCAGCTGGCCTTCGGGAGCCACCAGGACGAGCGGTGGAGGATCGGAGACAGGTGGAAGAGGTCTGAGGCCAGCCCGCTGCAAAGCCTGCTGATCCCGATCCAGGGAGTCCTGGAACGCTTGGGGGTCGGCAAGGCTTGTGGTCATCACTGCAACATCCGTCCGGGCAACCCCGGCAAGACCTTGAATGTAGCGGCGAGTTGACATTCCACAAGGGGATTGACACCACCCATGGTGTCTGGAAAGGGCAAGAACCACCCGCCTGCGAGGCTTGAAGAACTGCACACCACCGATGAGCCAACCGCTTGAAAGCCGCACTGATGGCCGCAGTCCCCAGCAGTTGCGACCGTTCTCGGTGACCTGGAATCCCATGGGTTTTGCCTTGAGCTCCCTTGTGGTTCACACAGGCAGAACCGCTGTTCTCTGCAGCGTCTGCCTCGAGGAGAACGTTCCCCGCTGGCGCAAAGGGGAAGGGTTGGGATGGCTCAGCGCCGAATACCGGCTACTGCCGGGATCCACGCCACAGCGGCAATCTCGGGAGCTGATGAAACTGTCGGGCCGCACACAGGAGATTCAACGGTTGATCGGCCGAAGCCTGCGGGCCGTGATCGATATGAAGCGCCTGGGGGAGCGCACGCTGCTGATCGACTGCGATGTGATCCAGGCCGACGCCGGCACCCGGACGGCCTCCATCACCGGGGCTTGGCTCGCCCTTGAGCAGGCCTGCCTCTCACTCGTGGATCAGGGACTCCTGGAACAATCGCCGCTGGTCGACCAGGTCGCCGCCGTGTCCGTCGGCCTGGTGGATGGCAAGGCGTTACTGGATCTGGATTACAGCGAAGACAGCAGAGCTGAGGTCGATCTCAATGTTGTGCAGGCTGGAGATGGTCGCCTGCTGGAGATCCAGGGGACTGCGGAGGGAGCGCCCTTCAGCCGCAGCCAGCTCAATGAATTACTGGATCTGGCTGAGCCTGGATTGACATCATTAATGCAAGCGCAACGCCAAGCCATCAACGAGCACACCAGCGTTAGGTAATAACCGCTACACGGCGGCAACGGCTTGCTCCGTAGCTTCGCCTCACCAGGGGGTTGTTATGACAAGTAGCCGAGGTTTCAGCCGATACACCCCCCAGATGGTGGCTCCAGCTCCCAGTGCAGAACCCGCCAACCGCTCTCTGCTGGAGATCATTCGGGATCTCGACGGCGCCAGTAGTGAATTGGTAGACCGCAACAAGACCATCTTTTTCCCGGGGGATCCCGCCGAACGGGTTTACCTGATTCGCCGCGGAGCCGTCCGCCTCTCCCGCGTTTATGAGTCAGGGGAAGAGATCACGGTGGCGCTGCTGCGCGAGAACAGCCTGTTTGGCGTGCTGTCGTTGCTGACCGGTCAACGATCCGATCGCTTCTATCACGCCGTGGCCTTCACCAGAGTGGAGATGGTGACAGCGCCGGCGACATCCGTAAAGGCGGCGATCGAGGCAGACACGAGCGTTGGCCTGCGCTTGCTACAGGGTCTGTCCAGTCGGATTCTTCAGACCGAAACGATGATCGAAACCCTGACCCACAGGGACATGTCATCGCGGCTGGTGAGCTTCCTGCTTGTGCTGTGCAGGGATTTCGGCGTAGCGGATGAGCTGGGAATCACGATCGACCTGCGCCTGTCCCATCAGGCCATCGCCGAAGCGATTGGCTCAACGCGCGTCACAATCACGCGTCTGCTGGGAGACTTGCGTCAATCCGGTCTGGTTCAGATTGACCGCAAAAAAATCACTGTTCTGGATCCGATCGCTCTGGCCAAACGATTCAGTTAGGCAGCAGGTTGAGCAACAGGTGCAGCCATGAGCGGCTGGGCACTGATCCTGGTTCTGCTGGTGCTCGGGGGCGTGCTGTCGACCCTGGGAGACCGGTTGGGCAGTCGCGTCGGCAAGGCCCGCCTGAGTCTGTTCAAGATGCGCCCGCGTCGGACTGCCGTTCTGATCACGGTGTTGACCGGCAGCCTGATCAGCGCACTGTCGCTCGGCGTGCTTCTGATGGTGAGCCGCCAGCTTCGGGTGGGCCTGTTTGAACTGGATGCCCTTCAGGCGAGGCTGCAGGACAGCCGGCGGCAGCTCGATGCAGCCGAACGGGAACGGCAAGAAACCCGAACGGAAACCAACCGGATCGCCGCTGAGCTCAAGCAGTCACAGCAACGGGCGGATACCTTGCGTCGCGAACTGGCTCCCTTGCAGAACGAACGCGCCCAACTCGAGGCAGAACGCGAACGGCTGAGCCGGGATATCGCTGCTCGCGATGCCGATATCCAGCGCACGGAAGCCGAATTAAACAGCGTGCGAAACCGGATCAGATCCGGTGAACAGGAACTCAAGGAACTTGAACGCAATCTGGTCGCCCTCCGACGTGGATCGGTTGTTATTAGCAGCGGGCAGACCTTGGCGAGAGCGACGGTTCGCCTCGATGCTCCGGGTCAAGCGAAACAGGCTGTCGACAGGCTGTTGCAAGAGGCCAATGTCAACGCGTACGGCAAGGTCAGGCCCGGTGAAGCACCCAAACGACAGCTGATCCGCGTTCCCCGCAGCGACGTGGAACGCCTGCAGACCATCCTCCGTAAACCAGATACCTGGGTGATCTCACTGCGCTCCGCCACCAATGTGCTGCGCGGCGAAACGGCGGTCTATGCCTTCCCCGAGGTGCGCCCGAACCGCCCGGTGGCCCAAAACGGTGACGTGCTGGCGACCACCACACTGCAACCCAATGAACGCACACCGGAGGGCATTCTCACGCGGCTGAACCTTCTCTTGGCCTCGGCCTATGCCGAGGTGCAACGGCGAGGATCCCTCACCGAGGGACTGCAGTTCGATGGAGCAGCACTGTCCCAACTCGCCGAGACATTGATTGAGGGACCCAGCCAAAGTGTGGTCTTGAAGGTGATTGCATCAGGGGGCAGCGCCAGCGCCGATCCTGTCGTCGTTACGGTTGAAGCATCCCCATGAAACGGGTGGCCGTGCTCGACCCAGGCCGCTGCAAGTGTGGCCTTGTACTGGCCGATCTTCACCTTGGCCTTGTGCTCGAGGGGCATGTTTTGGCTCCAGAAGCCGTGGAGCCCTGGCTGGAGCTGTGGAATCAAGACCAACTTCTGGACGGCATCCTGATCGGCGATGGCACCGGATGCCAAGCGTGGATCAAGCGGCTGGAGCGCTTGGGCAGCCTCACCGTGATTCCAGAGCGGGGAACAACCCTGCGTGCACGAGAGCGTTACTGGATGCTGTGGCCAGCGCGGGGATGGCGACGAATGCTGCCGACAGGGCTGCGCATTCCACCGGTGGACCTGGATGCTGTTGCCGCCCTTGTGATGCTGGAGGAGCACCTGCAGTGCCAACTTCGATGGCCGGAACCTGCACCCACGTTCTCGCTCAGAACCTGGCCCTGACCATGAAGGTGTAATCGCCTCCCGGTTCAAGTCTGTAATCGGAGCGCACCAGGAACCGCCGCAAAGCATCTTCAATCAGGGCGCGTCCCAAGGACGGCTCCACCAACAGCTCACCGCGGTCAAACGCCCAGGAGAACTGCCACTCGAACCCCCCAGCCGAGACCTCACCCTCAACACACTGCGCCTGAAAGCATTGGCGGAGCACCCGCAAATGGGCGGTTGTCGCCGGAAGAGCCGGCATCAGTCACCGGCCTCCAGGTCGTAGCGAAACCCGTTAATCCAAGTCCCAGCACGCTCGAAGTTCTGACGCTGAAGACGTTCAATCCCCTCCAAAACAGCGTCCAGCACAGCTACCACACAGGGTTGCTCCAGCTTGCTGAAGGGTCCGAGCACATGTGACACCGTTCGGGCTCGACGCTCGGCAGGGTTGTCAGCCGGTGCGCCGATGCCGATGCGAAGTCTCGGGAAGACCTGAGTCCCGAGATGCTGAATGGTGCTGCGCAATCCGTTATGGCCACCAGCGCTGCCCTGAGCACGAAGCCGCAAACGACCGAGGGGAAGGTCCATGTCGTCCACAAGCACCAGCAGTTGGTGGGGCTCCAGATCAAACCAATCGAGAGCAGCGCGGATCGCCCGACCGCTGTCATTCATATAGGTCTGCGGCATCAGCAGACGCAATCGCTGGTCACCACAACCTGTATCAGCAGCAAAACCATGCAACTTGGCTTGCTGCCGAAAACTAAATCCGGATCGCTCAGACAAGAGCTCTAGAGCCATAAAACCGATGTTGTGGCGCGTGCCCGCGTATTTCGTGCCCGGGTTCCCCAGCCCTACCACCAGCTTGAGATCAGTGGTCATGCCGCTACAGCGATTCAGTCACTGGGGGGAAGTTCTTCTGCCGGCTTGGGAGCGTCTTCGGAGACCTCCGGATCAGCCATCGCTTTATTGATCTCGCGTTCAAATTCCTTCGACGCCGATTGGAAACCCTTCAGGGTTTTTCCAAGGGTGCGCCCAAGTTCCGGCAAACGTTTCGGCCCGAAGACCAAAAGCGCTACGGCGCCGATAACCGCCATTTCGGGGAGACCGACACCGAAGATGTTCATGGATCAGATCAGCCGAGGCCGTTCCAGTTCACGTTGATGCCCTCGAGGATGAGGGACTTGTTGTACAGCTGGAGGATCACCAACAGGAACACCAGGAAAAGCACCATGAAGATGCCCATCACGGGAGTGGTGCCCCATCCGGGAACCACTTTGCCGTATTCGGAGTTCAGTGGGCGGAGAAGGTCTCCCAGACGGGTGCGTTGAGCCATGGCGACGCCGGGTCTCGGGTGGTTTGAAGTCCCGATACTGTAGGGGCCTACTCCGGTTCGGGGTTGATCCTGTCGAGAGATGTGATGGAAACGTCGTCCCCAGCCCTGTCCGTTGCCATCGGTGTGCTCGCCGTTTTGTTCGGGCTAACCGGATTTGGCGTGTACCAAGCCTTTGGTCCTCCCTCGAAAGCACTCGACGACCCGTTTGACGATCACGAGGACTGACACAGCACGAGGGAGACGAGTTCTCCTGGGGCGATCACCACTGCGTCTGTTGCGTTCTGGTCGCTTTGCCTGCGAACACCCCAGCCCGGGCCAGGAACCCATCTGCAGCGTGAAGATCCCGCGTTAAGGAGCTTCAACAAGCAGCCCCCGTCATGACCCTGCAATGCCACCGGCGTGAGCTGAAGCGGCAACGATGGGAACCACTGCCGCAACTCAGCGGGCAATGGTGCACACCAACCCGGCTCGCGGAACGCAATAGCAGCCTGCGGCACACCAGCGTCGCTCCAGGATCCTGACAACGGCATGAGTGCCAAACGATGGCGATGCCATCCCTGATCAGCGCTGGGATCAGGCCAGGTCGGCCCCCGCAGCAGCGAGATCCCCAGCCGCGCTGGGGACCAATCAACCCCCTGGGGACCGTCCAGCAACACAGCCATCCCACCTCCCGGAGCCGCCGACTGTGAGGCGAACCAAGAGACCACGGGGACTTCCCATCGGGCCTGCTCCCGTGGCGTCATCGGCGCAGCGGGGCGTTCGATCACTCCCCCACTGGTGTCAGCACCGATGCGAACGGCGGGGGTCGCCAAAGGCAGCTCCAGGCGCAACAGCTCGTGGGTCTGATGCCAATCGATGCTGCAGATCAGCTCCAGCCACGGCGTATCGGCCTTCAGCCGCAGGTCCAGGCGCATCCGGCTGGCACCGATCTTGCGCCTCAGCACCAGATGGGCCACCAGAGGCCCCTGATCGAGCCATTGCAACGAAGCCATGGGAACGACACCCAGCGGCTGGGAGCGGTAGTCAGCCGCCAGATCCCATGCATCCCAAAATTCGCCACGGTCCCTGTAACGCTCGAGCTGCAGCGGCGCCGACAGCTGCTCGCGACCATCACGATCCCGCAAAGAAAGGAGTCCGGCTGCGGAAACCTCGAGGTCCAACAGACCATTGCCCAAACGCCAGGCTCCCGACCCCAGCGAGGTGATGACCACAGGCTGCCGGGGTTCAACAGCGGAGGACGCCAAGCCTGGTTCACGCCGGAGAGGCACGGAACAGGACCCGTGCTGACGCGGCAACTGCACCCATTTACCACCAACGGCAGCGGCTTGCTGGGGCAGTGGAACGGCATCGACAGACCACGATCCGACTGGAAGTCGGACCAGAGGCGACCAGCACGCCAAGGGCTCCAGCCCCCACCAACTCCATTCTCCCGGGGCGCCCTTCGGACGAGGCAGCCTTTCCAGGCTCCGGTCCCGTGCCATTCGGGCCTGGCGCCGAGCCGAGCGCCAGACCGGTTCAGCCTGCTCGAACACCTCCGGGATCGATGTCCCCGGGAGAATGTCGTGAAACTGCTGAAACAACAGCGGGCGCCAGTCGCTGCTGCCGCCATCCCGACCAGCGATGGCCAACAGGGCAGAAGCTGAATCGGCTTCCCGCAAAAGCCTCTCCAGCGTGCGGTTGTGACGCTTCTGATCGGGCCGGCTGGTGGCGCAACCGCGATGCAACTCCAAAAACAGCTCATCACGCCACACCGGCCAGGCCTGATCGCCACACTCCAGCTCCTTCAGAAACTCACGCACCGTGCCGGCTCTGGCGGGCAATGCTGCCGCTTGCCCCTCCCAGAGCTCGATCTGCTCCAGCAACTCGTCGGTCGGACCGCCACCGTGATCACCGACGCCCGGGATCCAGAGCGCCGTCTCCAGCCCTGTGGTCTGATGCCATGCCCGTTGCTCCCGCAACATCTCCACGGGGTCAGCGCGACGCCCGATCGGCGGCAGCATCAGGCTGCGAAGTTCGGATCCGCCCCGCCCGCGCCAACGGAACACACGATGGGGGAAGGAGTTGTCGGAATTCCAGGCCAGCTTGTGCGTGCAGAACCAGCGCACTCCGGTGGCTGCCGCCACCGCAGGCAACCCTGCAGCGAAGCCAAAGCTGTCCGGCAACCAGGCCAACTCATGGGCCCATTCCGGAAAGCGGCGCCGGCTGTCGTCCTGCCCAAGCGCGAACTGATTCCACAGTGACGCCGTGCTGATCAGAACACAGTCCGTCTCGACCCAGGGACCATTGATCGGTTCCCAGCGCCCGGCGCGGCTGGCCGCCTGGATCTCAGCAAAAAGAGCGGGGCGATGCTGTTCCATCCAGGCGTAAAGCGCCGGCGTGGAATGGGCAAAGCGCAGCGCTGGCCAGCGACGCATCAGAGCCAAGGCTGATCGGAAGGTGCGTTCAGCGGCCTGCCAGGTGTCGGCGACCGGCCAAAGCCAGGCCAGATCCAGATGAGCATGACCAAGCCAATGAAGCGCTCCTTGAGGGGTGTCCGCCTGGTGAAGGTGCATGGCGACAGCGGCCTGCGCCTCAGCACCACCGGGATCCAAATCCGCCCAATGCAGCGGCAAATCACCATCCGCCGCCAGGTGCAGTTCCAAGGCCGAAGGAAGAAGCGTGCCATCCGGATCCGAGCAACCGGGTTGCGGCTCCAGATCCAGATGGCTGCTGATCAGAGCTCCATCGTCATGCAGTGGGCTGCAGAGCTCCAGCACAAGATGCAACGCAATCCCTTGGCGACATCGCTCAGGGAGAGGCCAGCGACAGGCGGTGTCGAACAGATCCCCCTCATGAACCAGCACGCCATCAACCCAGAGCCGCATCCGCTCCGCCCACCAGCTCAGCACCAACCGTGCACGGCAGGAGTCCCTGTCACACCAGCCATCAGGCCAGATCAGTTGCTGCTCAAGACGCAGCCATTGGCGTCCCTTTGGCCAGATCAGCAGACCACGCTTGGCCCAATCCGGGCGATGCGTCGATCCCCAGGTTTCATCGAGAAAAACACCAGCCTGGGTAGAGCCTGAACGGCGCCAGCCCGCACGCAGATCACAACGCGAGCGACTGCGAAACGTTTCAATCCACTCCGATCGACCGACCTGATCAGGGTTCATTCCCCTGCTGACGCTGCCATGCCCCATAAGATGATGCCCTTGTCACAGACGCCGGTCGGTCTCCATGCTCGCCCTCAAGATCTCCGTCTACTCGGTCGTCTTCTTTTTCCTCGGGATTTTCGTCTTTGGGTTCCTTGCGAGCGATCCAAGCCGCACCCCCAGCCGCAAAGACCTGGAAGATTGAATGACCCTTTCCATCGGACCGCGCAAAACACTGGTCTGATCGAACCGGGATTTCTCTGACGAGCTGCCAAGATCAATGGCCGCAGCAGGTTTCCTGTGGGGGCGCACCGCCTTCTCTACTTACTGGTTGGAACCCTGGTCACGGGGTCAGCCTCGGCAATGCCCGTTTCGGCCTCATCGGCTGAGCAGGTTGTCGCCGCACCTGCACACCTCAAGATTCAGGCTGACCGCCAGTACAGCGATCGCAAGACGAACGCCACGATCGCTGAAGGCAACGTCAGCATTCAGCTCAGGAACGCTGAGCTTCGCGCCGACCGCATCGAATTCGATGCTGGCTTCAGGACGCTCTATGCCCGTGGTGCCGTTCGTTTCAGGCGTGGCAACCAATATTTCCAAGCATCGAGCTTCCGCTTCAACCTCGTCCAAAACGAAGGTCAACTCAATGATGTCTACGGGGTCATCGACCTTGAGGACTCGGTAAACAATCCGCTAACAGCGTCTCGAACGACATCTCCACCGGCATCTGCACCGCCTGAGTCAGAGCCAGAGGTTCCCAGCAGAGACGACACCCTAGAAAGCAACGAGGGCATGCCTCCGGTGGCCTGTCCTCCTCTCCTCCCCCCGGTTCCCGACTGGCATCCACAACCCTGGGCGGTCACAGCCTGGGGCGGTCAGATGATTGATGCCGCCTTCGGCGACACCTTCATGTTCAACGGTCGAATGCGACCGGAAGCCGTGCTGGGCGTGGGCGTGCAAAAGCGCATCATGCGCGCTGGCCCCCTGGCACTTGAACTTGAGGCTGACCTGTTCAGCCACATCGCGAAGCAACAGCAGGGGGGAGAGTTCAACCAGAGCACGCCCTATGCCGATCTTCCCTCCCAGAGCTTCGGTGAAGGGGTCTTGGGCATCGGAGCTCGCATTTGGGTGCAGCCTTGGCTGAGTTTCAGCTTCGTTGAAGGCATCAGTTACAACACGGATGTCAGCCTCTATGAGAAAACGTTCCGCGAGAACTACACCCAGCTGCTGAATTATCTCGGCTTCGAGGTGGAAGCAGCTGTGTCCTCCGACCTGTCGCTCGTCGGTCGAATTCACCACCGTTCCGGTGCATTCGGATCCTATGGAGGGGTCTCCGAGGGCAGCAATGCCTACTTGCTCGGCCTGCGTTACCGCTGGGGACGGGACACACCCGAGCCGGAGAGCGCGATGATGCCTCCTTTGCCGGAGTGCGCGGATCCGGATCGCGACCGCCGCGTCAAGCCTTCCTCCCTCTCCGACCGTCTCGATTCCATTGCTCTCGGTGACGGAGGTGATCCCCAGCGCCATTTCTCAAGTCATGGCGAATCCGAACAGCAAGCGGTCCCCCCTGCCCAGCAGCAGGCCATGCGAACTGAGGCAATCGCCAAGATCGACCAGCGCATCTCAGACGTCGACTTCCAGGGCAGCTTCAGCATTGAACGACGCAGCGGCATCCCCGTTCAACGCCTGAATTCCTCAGTCAGAGATGAAAACCGCTTTGGTGTGGTCAAAGTTCCTCAACTGAAGAGCCTTGGAAGCACACAACTCCTGAATGGCACGATCAGCCGCTGGAGAATTCAGGCCTCGAAGGTCTTGATCACAGCGGATGGCTGGCAAGCCGACCGCATGGGATTCAGCAACGATCCCTTCACTCCGGCGCAAACCAGGATTGATGCAGAGGATGTGATCGCTCGGGAGCAAAGCAATGGTGATGTGCTGATCTCAGCGCGTCGCAACCGCCTCATCGTCGAAGAGCGGCTGCCCATTCCTGTGACACGTCGACAGCTCATCCAGAAGGAGGAGGAAGTGGAGAACCGTCTGGTTGTTGGCATCGACAACAAAGACCGCGGTGGCCTTTTTGTGGGACGCAACCTCAAGCCTCTGACCATCGGCAACAGCACAGAGCTGTCCCTTCAGCCGCAGTTCATGCTCCAGCGCACCCTGGACGGCGACTTCAACAGCGCCGGTGATCTGTTTGGCCTGGAAGCCAAGCTTCGTGGTCAGTACGGGGACTACAGATTGCGCGCCGACGCCGACATGAGCAGCTTTAATCCTGAAGACATCCTCAGCAGCAGTCGTTTCTGGGGAAGCTTCGGCCGTGATATCGACATGGGCAGTTTGGGTGTGCTCAAAACCAATCTGTTCGGGGCCTACCGCTATCGCACCTGGAATGGCTCCCTCGGTGAAACCAACATCCATGCGGCCTATGGCGTCTATGCCCAGACCCGGGGCAGCTGGTCGACCGGAGGGGTTGACCACAGGTATCTGATTCGAGGTGCCATCGGCGACTACGACGCCGATCGCTTCAACAGTGACCGACGCTTCCGCAGCGGGCGTGGCAGCTTGTTCGCCTCAATCACCAGCCAGATTCCCCTGTTGAGAGGTAAGACCGCTGAGCTGATTCCGAGTGCGGCCTATCGCTATTCCCCCGTGCCGATCGTCCCAGGGCTGAGCCTGAACACCAACATCAACACCTCGATGGCCGTCTATGGGGATGGACGTCACCAAGAGACCGTGAGTCTCAGCGGAGGGCCCACCATCACCCTGGGCACCTTCAGCAAGCCGTTCCTCGATTTCACTCAGATCTCCATCGTTGGTGGCGGCTCCCTAAAAAACGGCAACAGCCCCTTCGCCTTCGACCGAAACGTCGATCTCGCCACCCTTGGGATCGGGCTCACCCAGCAGATTGTTGGTCCGGTCGTGCTGAGCACAGGCGTCAGCTACAACGTCGATCCCGGTTCGGAGTACTACGGCAAAACGGTCAACTCGAACATCGAACTGCGCTGGCAACGTCGCAGTTACGACGTCGGGATCTATTTCAATCCCTACGAAGGCATTGGTGGCGTGCGCTTCCGGCTCAACGACTTCGACTTCAAAGGCACAGGAGTGCCATTTGTGCCTTACACCCCAACCAACTGGATGGAGACGACCCGCTCGGATCAACCCTTCTGATCCTCATAGTGGCTTTGTCACCTTGGGGCGGTTCGTGACCATGGCCCTTGAGTCAGTCATCACCACCGCCGATGATCAGATCGCTTCCGAACAGTGACGCGCCGGCATAGCGCATGCCGGAGGTCTGAACATTTGGCGCATAGGCATTGATCACCTGGGCGTCCCGCAGATCGGCATTGCGCAGATCCACACCAGACAGCTCCGCATTGGTGAGGTTGGCTCCCCGCAGGTCAGCCCCTTCGAGGAGAGCCCCCGTCAAATCAGCACCCTCAAGATTCGCCTCCCTGAGATCAGCGCCGCGCAAATCGCTGCCCCGAAAATCAGCACCGATGAGGTGGGCCTGCCGGAAATCCACATGGCGCAGATCACAACCTGGACAGCTGTGATCCAACGGATCGTGGGGCTGAATCTGAAGTGGCAGGGCACCAGCAGGAGCCACTCCGACAACAACCAACAACGGCAACAACAACCGCGACAACGAATGAACCATCAACACGCATCCTCCTGTCTCTTTCATAGACACAGGAGTCGCGCTTGGCCGTCAATTGGCGGCGAATTGGTTGATGTAAGGCAGTGTTTGCATCAACGCCGCAACCTGGGGGCCATGATCCAAAAGCTGGGACGTGGCATCCCAGCGACCGCTGCGCAACATGTCCAGAGGACCGGCATCGATGGAGACAGGCCAGCTGGACTCCGCCGACGTCAATTGCAAACCAGCAAGGTCCAGCTGCCACGAGCCATCTGGCTCACGAGCCACCTGCGCCTGAATCGCCTTGATCTGATCTGGCGCAGCCGTTGCACAGGGAATGCCCAGCGCGAGGCAGTTGCCATAGAAAATCTCGGCAAAACTGACACCGACCACCGCACGGATTCCCCAGCGCATCAATGCCTGAGGTGCATGCTCACGGCTGGAACCGCAGCCGAAATTGCCATTCACCACCAGGATCGAGGCACCCTGATAACGGGCCTGATCAAAGGGATGCTCGCCGGAGAGTTCCAGACGGTCATCAGCAAACACCTGGTCACCCAGCGCCTCAAAACTGACGCATTTAAGGAAGCGGGCGGGAATGATCCGGTCCGTATCGATGTCTTCACCTGGAACGGCAATGGCCGTTCCACGCACCTGCTGAATGGAACCAGTGGGGAAGAGAGCCATCACGATGCGGACGGAGAGATCAAAGTACGGACATCGGTCACACGACCATTCACGGCAGCAGCGGCCACCATCGCTGGACTCATCAACAACGTCCGCCCACTGGCCGACCCTTGCCGACCCTTGAAATTGCGATTGCTGGAGCTGGCGCTGATCTGGCGTCCCTCAAGCCGATCGGGATTCATCGCCAGGCACATCGAACAACCGGGCTCCCGCCACTCGAAGCCTGCGGCCCGGAACACCGCATCCAGCCCTTCCGCTTCGGCGGCTTTCGCCACCTGCTCCGAGCCAGGAACCACAAACGCCTTAATGCCCTCCGCCACCTGGCGCCCACGGGCCACGTCGGCAGCAGCACGGAGATCGCTCAGACGACCATTGGTGCAGCTGCCGATGAAACAAACATCCACAGGCACTCCAGCGATGGCCGTTCCAGGCTGCAGATCCATGTAGCGATAGGCCTCCTCCGCGATCGGGCGCTCCCCTGGATCCAGCTGATCGAGACTGGGAACCGTTTCGTCGATTCCCAGTCCCTGGCCAGGGGTGATGCCCCAAGTCACTGTGGGCGGAATCGCAGCAGCATCAAAGACCACCTCATCGTCCACCGTTGCGTCGGGCTCGGTGACCAATGAGCTCCACCAGGAGACAGCGCGGGTCCAGGCGTCACCATCTGGAGCATGGGGGCGACCGTTCAGATAATCAAAGGTGACCTGATCAGGATTGACGTAACCGCATCGGGCTCCACCCTCGATCGCCATATTGCAGAGGGTCATCCGCTCTTCCATCGACAACGCCTCGATGGCAGACCCGGCGAACTCATAGGCATACCCAACCCCGCCTTTCACACCAAGGCGGCGAATCACATGAAGGATCAGATCCTTGGCGGACACCCCCTCCGGCAGGAGGCCATTCACTTGAATCCGGCGCACCTTGAGTTTGTTCATGGCCAGGCTCTGGCTGGCCAGCACATCGCGAACCTGACTCGTGCCGATCCCGAAGGCGATTGCCCCGAAGGCGCCATGGGTGGAGGTGTGGGAGTCACCGCAAGCCACCGTCATCCCCGGCTGGGTCAGGCCCAGCTCAGGGGCAATCACGTGCACGATGCCCTGCCGGCCGCTGCCGATGTTGTTGAGAGGGATGCCGTACTCCTCACAGTTCCGCTCCAAGGTGCTGAGCATCTCCTCCGCCAACGGATCCGCGAACGGACGTTGCTGGGAGGTGGTCGGCACGATGTGGTCCACTGTGGCCACCGTGCGCTCGGGATAGCGCACATTCAGGCCCTTGTCCTTCAGCGCCGAGAACGCTTGGGGACTGGTGACCTCATGGATGAGATGAAGACCGACAAACAGTTGGGTGGATCCACCGGGAAGCTCCGCCACCCGATGCAGATCCCACACCTTGTCGTAGAGGGTGCCGGAACTCAACAGTTCAGCCGCAGGAACCGTCGACCCTAAACCTGAGCGAGCAAGCGCAGACGCAGACGATCCAAGCCACGGATCACGCTCATCCTCTGAATGGCCTCCCGCCCCCTCCGCTCACCGAAATGCTGTACCCAGGCCTCACAGCCATCGGGACCGGCCAAGGCCAGATGCACCAAGCCCACGGGCTTCTCGGCACTGCCACCGCCAGGGCCGGCGATACCGCTCACCGCAATTGCCCAGTCGCAATTCAGGCGCTCCCGGGCGGCCCGAGCCATCGCCTCGACCACAGGCTGGGAAACAGCACCATGGGCTGTGAGCAGATTCGGTGACACCCCAAGCAAGGCCTGTTTCACCGCATTGCTGTAGGCGACGACGCCACCCTGGAACACCGACGAGGAGCCTGGAACAGCCGTAAGGGCTGCCGCCAAACCACCACCGGTGCAGGACTCCGCAACCGCCATCGTCTGGTGCCGTTGCTTGAGCAGGTCGATCACCACCGAGGCCAGGCTGTCTTCGTCCACGCCGTAGCAAAGGTCCCCCGTGCGACGTCGCAGCTCCGCTTCAAGCGGCACCAGCATCTGAGCGGCAGCCTCAGCACTCTGTGCACAGGCCGTGAGCCGCAATTTCACATCTCCGAGGGAGGCATAGGGAGCCACCGTTGGGTTGGTGGACGCCAACAGATCAGCAACACGCTCGGCCAGATCGGATTCACCAATGCCGCTGAAGCGGAGCTGACGGCTCACGAACACCCCGGAGGCACCACCATGCCCTTGGAACCAGGGGACAGCCGTCTCCGTCCACATCGCCTGCATTTCCGAGGGCACCCCCGGGAAGGTGAGGATGGTGAAATCGGGCAGCGGCGACCAGATCATCCCTGGAGCCGACCCCTTGGGATTGGGAAGAACCTCAGCGCCCCGGGGGAGATAAGCCTGGCTGCGGTTGCTGGAAGCAACTGGCCGGCCTCCTGCCGATAATTTTTGATGGATCTCCAGCCAGAGCTCGGGACGTTCCTCCAGGGGAGTCTCGAACGCAGCAGCCAAGGCCTCGGTGGTGAGGTCATCGGGTGTCGGCCCCAAACCTCCGGTCGTCACCAGAACCCTGCAACGCTGCGACGCTTCGCGCACGGCAGAAACCAGGCGATCCTTGTTGTCACCGACAACGGTCTGGCGGTAGTGCGGCAACCCCAAGCCAGCCAACTGTTCTGCGATCCATCGAGCGTTGCCATTGAGGATGTCCCCCAACAGCAGCTCCGTGCCTACACAGAGAATTTCAACACCCGATTCAGCCACGCGGCTCGCCAAGGGCTGCGGGATCAGCGGGTGTGGCACGCGGCGTGGTGTTCATCAAGGCCCGCTCGTGTTGCAGTTGGCGCCGGCTGATCACAACCGTTGCAACCAGAATGGCGGTCGCCAAAGCCAACCAGAGAAAGCGCATCTCAGCATTCGCCACCACAAGAGCCAGGGCTGCAAGCCACTGGGTGAAGACGTAGATCAACAAAACTGTGCGCCGATGACTGAACCCGGCACGAAGCAAGCGGTGATGGAGGTGCCTCCGATCGGGATAAAAGGGAGAGCGGCCTGCCCGCAGACGGCCCATGATCACGGCTGACATGTCGGCCAGCGGCAGCGAAAGAATCAGGAGCGGCAGCAGCAGGCTCACCGTTGTGAGCCCCTTGGCGGGTCCCACGATGCTGACAGCAGCAAGGGTGAATCCGAGGAAGTAGGAGCCCCCATCACCCATGAAAATGCGGGCTGGATTGAAGTTGTGTCGGAGGAAACCAAAGCAGCAACCAGCCAGAGCAGCGGCGAGAAATCCAGCAGCCACCTGATGGAGGGAAAAACTGACGGACACCAGTCCGACAGCAGCAATGCCAGCAACCCCAGCAGCGAGCCCATCAAGGCCATCCAACCAGTTGATGGCATTGGTGATCCCCACCAGCCAGACAACTGTCGCCAGCAGGCTGAGGCTGTCCGGCAAGGCAATGGGACCAGCGGAAGCGGTGAGCCAGGGGAGGTCGATAGCTCCAATCCGTACGCCCTGACTCCAAACCGCACAAGCCACGGCAACCTGTCCAGCCAGCCGCGGCCACGGGGAGAGAGCAAAGAGGTCATCTGCCAGGCCGATCAAGAAGAAGCAGAGCGAACCGGCCAGGGTGCCCCAAATCAGTTGATCCCTGGCCGGGGCCAGCAGTCCGAAGCCCCCCATTGACCAGATCGCCGCCAGTGCCAAGACAAAACCCAGCACCATGGCCACTCCCCCAAGTCTCACCATGGGGGTGACGTGCTGTTTGCGCTCATCCGGCTGATCGGTCCAACCAAAGCGCAGACCCAACCGTCGCACTTGAGGCACCAGCACCGTGGTGATCACCGCGGCCAGAAGAAAACTGACCGAGGCGACCGCAATAGGGCTGGCCAAGAGGTTCACGAATGCTCCAGAAAAGAGACGATCCCCCGGTCAGAAGGAGTCGTCCCAATCCTAAAGAGCCTGCAACCCGCACACCAGAAACCAGCCACGCTTGTCCATTCGGAAGCGCCGAACCTCACGCCAGAACCGGCTGCTTGCTGTCGGCATAGAGCGGGAAGCGCTCACAGAGCGCAGCCACCCGGTCAAGGCAACGCTGACGAATCCCATCATCTTCAGGGTTCAAAAGACGGTCGGCGATCACATCAGCGACCTCTTGGAAGGCTGGAACATCGAAACCTCGCGTGGTGAGCGCAGCGGTCCCGAGCCGCAGCCCGCTGGTGACGAAAGGCGATTCGGGGTCGAAGGGAACGGTGTTCTTGTTGGCTGTGATGTGCACATCACTCACCAGCAGGTCAGCCACTTTTCCAGTCATCCCGATGCCCCGCAGATCCAGCAGAACTACGTGGTTGTCGGTGCCACCGCTAACGACATCGATTCCGCGTGCGATCAACTGTTCAGCAAGGGCCGCCGCATTGGCGACCACCTGCTGGCTGTAAGCCTGGAACGAAGGCTGCAAGGCTTCACCAAAAGCCACTGCCTTGGCCGCGATGACGTGCTCCAACGGGCCGCCCTGACTGCCCGGGAAGACGGCCTTATCGAATTTTTTTGCGAAATCAGCATCGCGACACAGGATCAGACCACCGCGGGGACCGCGCAGGGTCTTGTGGGTGGTGGTGGTCACCACATCGCAATGGGGGACTGGGCTGGGATGCACGCCAGCGGCCACGAGGCCGGCGATATGGGCCATATCGGCCAATAGATAGGCACCCACTTCATCGGCGATGGCGCGGAACGCCGCGAAATCAATCGTGCGCGGATAAGCGGAATAACCACAAACAATCAGCTTGGGCTTGTGCTCCAGCGCAAGCTGCCGAATCGCCTCCATATCAAGGCGTTGGGTCCCCTTGTCAACGCCGTACTGAACAACGTTGAACCATTTGCCACTGACGTTGACCGGAGATCCATGGGTCAGATGACCGCCATGGGATAAGTCAAGCCCCATGATCGTGTCGCCGGGCTGCAGCAGAGCCAGAAAAACAGCGAAGTTGGCCTGGGCACCGCTGTGGGGCTGCACATTGGCCCAAGCGGCCCCAAACAACTGCTTGGCCCGCTCGATGGCCAGCTCTTCAATGGCATCAACGTGCTCACAACCGCCGTAATAGCGCTTGCTGGGCAGACCCTCGGCGTATTTGTTGGTGAGAACGGAACCCTGAGCCTGCATCACCGCACGGGACGCGAAGTTCTCCGATGCGATCAGCTCAAGATGGGTTTCCTGACGCTGCCGTTCCTGGTTGATGTACGCGGCGATATCGGGATCTGACTGAGCCAGATCTGCGTCGATGGCGCGTCCAGAAGCCTGGCTCATGAAGTGTCAGTAAAGCTTTGACCAATCGTAAGAAACCATTGCGATCAGCTCGACCGATCAACCAAAAAAAAACTGCCCTGAAGGGCAGTTGAAGCGCGCCTGGAGAGATTCGAACTCCCGACCCTCTGATCCGTAGTCAGATGCTCTAATCCGCTGAGCTACAAGCGCTTGCGTGGAACCATCACACCCCATCGAGGGTCCGCTCGTCAACTGGGTCCGGAGCGCGTCAGGATTCAGGGGTTTCTGAGCCTGAGCAATGCCGATCCGCTGGTATGGCCCCGCTAACCCTGAGGATCCGACATACCGGCATTTCGAACGCATCGTGAACCTCTGCCTGCACGGCGGCATCTTTGCCGCGGTGAACAGCGGCGGCTGGTTCCTACAGGAGATGCGCCATCCCTTTCCTTCAGGGAGCCTGACCTGGGTCACCGGTCTCTGGGCAACCCTGTGGCTCGGCCAGTTCATTTGGGTGATTCTTCAGCGGCCCAAGTCGGTTGAATAAAGCCAGCATGGATGTATTCCCCTTGATCTTCCTGGGCTGATGTCCCTTTCCGCCAGCGACCTACAGGACCTTCAAAGCGCTTTGGCTGATCGCCTCTACGTTCAGATCAGCGGCTGGCATCTTTATCTAGGCGATGCCGACCTGGCCTCCGCACTGGCCATCGAATGCAGTGCCCGCATCAATCAAGGTGCTGAAGTGGCAGCTCGGCAGGCTCTCGATGCTGTGAAGGTGCCGCTGGCGGGAGGTGCCAGCCAGCTGCCCCTCGCCAAGCTGATTCCACCCACCCAGCTGCGTGATCTGGAAGAGATCCTCGAGCCGTACTGCGGATAAGGTTGCAGTCCATCCGCCGCGGTTGGTGTGCTGATCATTGAAGTCACCAACTCGCGAGAAGTGGTCCGCCAACGCATCGGCCGACTGGGTGAACGATTGATTGGGCGGGTCGTGGATGCAGAAGCTCAGGTTGAAAAAGCCCTGATTCAAGAGCTGGAAACCGCCTTCAAGGAATTCGGGATCGAAGCGCGGATCGTTTCTGTTCAAGGACCACAACTCGTGGGTCGCGAACAGTTGGAACTTCCCATTCAGGTGCGTGAAGAGCGTGATGTTCGTCTCAGCGAGACCTGAATCGGCCCAGCACCAACTGTGAAATCTCACGCACCTCCTGCACCTTGAGTTGAGCACCGATCAAGGCAAACAGCACCAAACCCAGCAGGCCAGGTGCAGACACCTGCAGCAGCAGGCCCACGAGCCCTGAGGGCCAGCTAAAAGCAGCCAACAGAACCCAGGCTCCCCCAGCGGCCAGCAGACCAGCGATGGCCAGCCGCAAAAGATCAAGCCCCCAGCGCCGCAATGGGAGGCCTGAGATCCGTTGCTGCAAAGCAACCAAAAGGGCGAGACAGGTGAGCAGGTTGATGGCGACCGTGGCGAGCACCAACCCGGGCGCTCCGAAATTGAACGGCGACTGATTCCCCCAAGGGGTCGGGCCACCCACCAACAGCCAATCAAAAACCACATTCAGACCGATCCCCGCCAGCGAGAACCGAAAGGGCGTCGTCCCATCGCCGAGGGCATAAAAGACACGCACCAGCACATCCCGACCGAGGTAAGCCGGCATGCCCAGGCCGTAGGCCATCAGCAAACCCGTCACCAGCTGAGCCGCTGTCGCATCGAAGGCTCCACGCTCGTAGACCAGGGCGACGATGGGACCACCCAAGGCGATGAACAGACCGCCGAGAGGAATCATCGATGCTGTGGACAGCATCAGCCCCTGCCGGATCCGTTCGATCAGCTGCGGTCGATCGGCCGGCGCCGTGAGCCTGGCGAAGGTGGGCAGCAAGGGCACCAGGAGTGCATTCGAGATCAGGCCCAGCGGCGTTTGCACCAGCAAATTGGCGTACCCCAGACCCGCAGCCGCACCGACGATTCCAGAGGCGAAAAACAGATCCGTGAACACATTGATCTGAAGCATTCCGGACGACAGCGTCGCGGGCCCCATCACACGCCAGACCTCCCGCACGCCGGGATGCCGCCAGTCCCAGACCAATTGGAACCGAGCCAACCCCTGCTGGATCAAAGCCGGCAGCTGGATCAACCACTGCAATAAAGCCCCCACCAACGTGGCGAATGCCAACACCACACCTCCGGTCATGGCGGCGGACGGCAAGGCAATGTCAGCACCGAGCTGCCACCACAGAAGTCCCACAGCCAGGATCAAGGCCCCGCTGGACATCAGCGGTGAGATCGCCGGAATCCAGAATTCATCTGCAGCATTGAGGGATCCGAAGCCGAGCCCAATCAGTCCGGCCAGCAGCGCCATCGGTGCCATGACCTGCAGCTGAACCCTGGCGATGGCGTGAAGATCAGGCGCCAGACCCGGCCCCACCAGGGTGATCAGGGGATCCGCCGCCAGCACCAGAACGATCGTGACCAGCACAAGCAGAGCGCTGACGCTGGTGTTGAGCGCCGCAAGAATGTGAGCCCCTTCAGCCCGGGGGCGCCGGCTGAGAACACTCACCATGGCGCTGTGGAAAGGGCCATTGATTCCCCCGAGCAGGATCAAAAGAAATCCAGGCAGCACGTAGGCGTAGTTGTACGCGTCATAGGCAGCACCAACCCCGAAGGCCGCTGCGATCACCAGCTGCCGGATGAGGCCACCCACCTTGCTCAGCAGGGTGCCAAGGGTCACCACCAGTGCGATCCCCTTGAGTGAACGCGCCATTCCGCCCCCAGCACTGGGCGCATTGTGAATGCATCGCACGAGACCATGGGCCAATCTCAGCTGCTGCCATGACTGGCCTTCCCTCTCCAGGCGATGCCCTGCTGCGTTTTGAACCCCTAACGGAGGGCGTGCTGCTGAAGCGCTACAAACGCTTTCTGGCCGATGTGGAACTAAGCAGCGGTGAAACCGTCACGGCCCATTGCGCCAATACCGGTCCAATGACCGGTGTCTTGATCCCTGGCCAAAAGGTGCGACTCCGCCACGCACCCTCCCCGAAACGCAAGCTGGCCTGGACCTGGGAACAAGCCGAAGTTCCAGGTGCAGAGGGCAAACCCTGCTGGGTCGGCATTAACACCGCCCTCCCCAACCGCTTGATTCGGGCCACGATCGAAGCGGGTTGTCTCAACACTCAACTCGGTGCGATTGCGGGAATCCGCCGGGAGGTGGCCTACGGAACAAACAAGCGCAGCCGGATTGACCTCCTGCTCACCCCGGCAGAACAGAACCCCGATCAACGACTGATCTACCTAGAGGTGAAGAACACAACCTGGACCGACGGCAAAACAGCACTATTCCCTGACACAGTGACCGAGCGGGGCCAAAAGCATCTAATCGAGCTCATGGGTGTGCTCCCGGAAGCTCGGGCGGTGCTCGTGCCCTGCCTCAGCCGCCCAGATGTGAACGACTTTGCTCCCGGCGACAGTGCCGATCCGCGCTACGGAGAACTGTTTCGCCAATCCACCGACAGCGGCGTGGAGGTTCTGCCGTGCTGTTTCAGCTTTGCCGCCGACGCGGTGCATTGGCAGGGAGTGCGTCCAGTCAGACCAGTTTGATTTTTGGTAGCAGATCGAACATGGAAGGGGGCTCCCCCCAGGCACCTTGGTTTTGTTCGTCTGGGAACATTCCAGACGTGTCTCGCAGCTCTGCAACCTCGTTCATGACAACTGCATTCCAAGCGCCTCCAGAACGGCGGCGCAAAACACTCCAAGAGGCCAGCCTCCTGGAAGGCCCGATGCTGCTTCTCAAGAGCATCCGTGGCTTCAGCTCCAACCGCGCCATGACCTGGCTCGCCTGTGCGCCCTTGGCGCTCATGGGCCTGGGCATCTTCACGCTGTCGGCCAAAGCCGAAGAGCTGCCTGAGCTCTCCGCAGCATTTCTGGCCAACAACCTTTGGCTGCTGGTTGCCACCATCCTGGTGATCTTTATGAACGCCGGCTTCGCCATGGTCGAAGCAGGCATGTGCCGGCAAAAGAATGCCGTCAATATCCTCTCCAAGAACCTGTTCGTGTTCGCCCTTGCGGTGACCGCTTACTGGTTCGTGGGCTACTCCTTCATGTACGGCGATTCCGTCATCGACGGTTGGCTGTATTTCGCAGGCTTCTTCTTCGATCCAACCGTCACCGCTGAGACCATCAGCGATGCCGGCCTGGTTCCCACCGTTGATTTCCTGTTCCAGGCGGCCTTCGCCGGAACCGCCGCCACGATCGTTTCTGGTCTTGTGGCTGAGCGGATCAAGTTCGGCGAATTCGTGATCTTCGCCCTGGTCCTCACCGCCTTCATCTATCCAG